>NZ_VOZP01000001.1:0-320941 GCF_013419735.1 Acinetobacter sp. YH12064 | reverse complement strand
CCGACAGCTCCGACAGCTCCGACAGCTCCGACAGCTCCGACAGCTCCGACAGCTCCGACAGCTCCGACAGCTCCGACAGCTCCGACAGCTCCGACAGCTCCGACAGCTCCGACAGCTCCGACAGCTCCGACAGCTCCAGCACCTCAGCCAGTGGCAACGCAGTCAGCCGCAGAATATTTGGCAAACCCGCTTTAAGGTTTCCATTGAACAATAAAAAAGACGCCTCGGCGTCTTTTTTAAATTTAGGAAAACTAGGGCTTTTGCAGTTGTGTTAAGGTTTTGCGTGCCAGTCCCGGATCATCTGCAAATACACCATCTACACCAGCTTTATAGAAGTTTTCAAATTCTTTAGCCGCACCGGTATCACAACGTTCGGTTGCCACTGAGCTACATTTTAAATAGTCAGGTAAAAAACCATTTTCAGGTCTGAGCGTATAAGGATGGACTTTCAAACCAGCAGCATGGGCATCTTTGACAAAACTGGTTTGTTTAAACTCAGTGTTTGAAAAGATATACGTTTTACTAGGACCCACACCATCTGCATATTTTGCCACTGATTTTAGGCCTTCTGTTGTTGCTAAGCTTGCATAATTTTGAGGTGAGCTTTGTTGCTGTAAGTCACCCGGTATTGCAGTTGGGCTATCTAATAATTGAATAATTTTGCCATGTTTGAGGGTTTTCTTTTGCGTGAGTTGATCACGTAAGTATTTTAGATTGGTGGTTTCAAAGGACTGTAAATATACAGGCGCGATATCACGTGTATAACTGTATTTAGCAAGCGTGGAGAGTAAACGATCTTCCATGGCTAGATTTTGCTGTTGGAAAAATGTTGGGTGCTTGGTTTCAATATATAAACCAACAATTTTCCCAGTTTTTTTATAGTGAGCGTCGGCAAGTTCAATGATTTGTTCGAGCGTTGGGATGCTGTATTGATCATTATATTGAGTGTTATTAGGGCGATATTGAGCAATACGCTCACGTGCTTTTACATTTTGAGTCAGTTCATTCAAATTAAAGTCTTCCGTAAACCATCCTGTATAGTCGATACCATCGATTTTTTTGGTGGTTTTTCGATCCGCAAATTGTGGCAGCGTACTGATATTGGTTGTCCCTGAAATTTCACTTTCATGGCGCGCAACCAGATAGCCATCCTTGGTTGGCACTAAATCGGGTTCGATAAAATCCGCACCATCGTCAATCGCTTTTTGATATGCGGCAAGGGTATGCTCAGGTCGCAAAGCACTGGCACCACGATGCCCAACAATGACAAAACCTGTATCAGGCAAAACAGGGGGCTTGGTGGCATGGGTTTTATCGTCATCCGAATTACATGCAGATAAACCAAAAACGCTAAAAAGGAGCAGTGAAGACACGCCCCATGAGGATTTTACTTTACTTGTTGTCGCTATATTCAACTGCTTTGTTAATTGTTTTTGCATGGCTGCCTCCGCATCTTTTTATATAAATGAATGATGTTGCAGGCATACATTGCAGGGCAGTGGCTAAGACTTCATGACAGAGGCGGTTTTGTCACATAAATTTACTAAAATAGCTGAAATGGAGGCTCTCCATATTTTCTACATATTTCGCTTCAAGCAAGGTTTTTATGTAGTCTAGGCTTGTAATCAAGCTCATTGTGATTGATTATCAATAAGATTTTTTGAAAAAATTCAATCTATATTTTTTATTTCTTCAATTGAAAAGTGACATGGACTGATGCTGTCTAAGTTTTTTATTTATCGACCGATTTTTGCAGGTGTCTTGGCGATCATCGTCATGGCGCTCGGGTTATTTGCTGTGCTCAATTTACCGGTAGAGCGCTATCCAGATATTGCACCACCACGAATTACGGTCAGTGCAAGTTATAGCGGTGCGTCAGCAGAAACAGTCGAGGAAAGTGTCACACAAGTTCTTGAGCAACAAATTAAAGGAATTGATCATCTTTTATATTTTAGTTCAAGCAGCGACTCTTCAGGTCGAAGCCGGATCAGCATCAGTTTTGAAAATGGCACTGACCCAGATACCGCTCAAGTACAAGTACAAAATGCCATAAATGGAGTAATCAATCGGCTGCCTGAAGATGTGCAGCGCCAAGGGGTAAATGTCTATAAATCTTTGGGTGATACCCATATGGTTATCGGCCTCTATGATGAGACTGGCAAGAGTTCGAATATCGAACTTGGTGACTATATGATGACTCATCTAGAACAGGACATTGCTCGAATTGAGGGTATTGGTGAAGTCGATGTTTTTGGTTCGCAATTTGCCATGCGCATTTGGCTCAACCCACTGAAGTTAAAGCAATATAGCCTTATGCCCAGTGATATCCGTGCGGCTGTTGAATCACAAAATACGCAGGTTGCAGCCGGCGCAGTTGGTGAATTGCCGAGTGTATCGGATCAATATCTCAATGCAAAAGTCACTTCAGGTTCACGTTTAAAGTCAGTTGAAGAATTTGAAAATATTATTGTCAAATCTGCACGAGACGGCAGTTTTGTCTATTTAAAAGACGTTGCACGTGTTGAATTGGGTGCGGAAAATTATTCAGGGGTGAATACCATTAATGGGTATCCATCTTCAGGGATGGGGATCTCATTGGCTTCTGGGGCGAATGCACTTGAAACCTCAGCCTTAATTAAGCAAGAAATTGAACAGTTAGCGAAGCAATTACCAGTCGGTTATAAAATTGTTTATCCACGGGATAACACGCCATTTGTACAAGAATCGATTAAAGAAGTGGTGAAAACGTTATTCGAAGCCGTTTTATTGGTGGTTTTGGTGATGTTTATCTTCTTACAAAATTGGCGAGCAACGCTGATACCTGCGATTACCGTGCCTGTGGTGATTCTAGGGACTTTAGCGATTTTATATGCTTTGGGCATGACCATTAACACACTCACATTGTTTGCATTGGTATTGGCCATCGGTCTGTTGGTCGATGATGCGATTGTTGTGGTGGAAAACGTCGAACGTTTAATGCATGAACAACAGTTAACAGCAAAACAAGCGGCTATAGAGTCGATGCATGAAATTAGTGGGGCATTAATCGGGATTACTTTGGTATTGACCGCTGTATTTATTCCCATGGCGTTCTTTGGTGGCTCAACGGGCGTGATCTATAGACAATTTTCCATCACACTTGTGGCTGCCATGGGCTTGTCACTGATGGTTGCGCTGATTTTAACCCCTGCATTATGTGCCTTAATTTTAAAACCCAATCCGAAACCACAGCGCTGGGCGATTTGGTTTAACACCAAATTAGAGACTTTAAAAACCAAATATCTAGCACTTGCACAAGCCACGGTTCGTTATCGCTTATGGACGGTGGTTTTGTTTGCGGGGCTCATTACGGTATTTGCTTTGTTTTATCGTGCTTTGCCGACCAGTTTTATTCCTAGTGAAGACCAGGGTATTTTGAGTGTGCAACTTAAATTACAAGAAGGTGCACCGATGTCGAAAAGTCGTGAGGTCGGTGAACAAATTCGGCAGTACTTTTTAACTGAAGAAAAGCAAAATGTTGATTTGGTGATGATTCGTTATGGACGAAATTTTTCTGGTACGGGTCAAAACTTAGGGCAAGGCTTTATTGCACTGAAGCATTGGGATGAACGTTCAGGACAACACAATTCAGCGCAAGCGATTCGTGAACGTGCTATGAAACATTTTAAAAAATTTAACAATGCACAAATCAATGTCAGCATGCCTTCCTCTGTTAGTGGCCTTGGGCAAACCGATGGTCTGGAATTTTGGCTGCGAGATATGAATGGTGAAGGCCGTGCTTATCTCGATGCGCAATTTAAAAGCTTGCAAGAAAAATCTTCACAATTCAGCAGTTTCGAAAATTTAGACAAACGCTCAAACCCCGATAAAGCCGAACTAAAAGTGGATATTGATCAAAAACAAGCAATGGCCTTGGGGTTAACTCAAAATGCGATTAATAGCACTATGAGTAACGCATGGAGCGGTAGCTATATCAACGATTTTATCGACCGTGGGCGCATTAAACGCGTCATGATGCAGGCAGATGCCGAATTCCGTTCTAAACCAGAAGATTTAGCTTATTGGCATGTACGTAATGACCAAAATGAAATGATTCCATTTAGTAATTTTTCAACCATTGGTTGGAGTGGTGGTCCAGAAGTTGTTAATCGTTTCATGGGCTATACCGCATTACAAATGGAAGCGGATACAGCCAAAAATGTCTCAAGTGGACAAGCCATGCAGGATGTTAAAGCTTTAGTTGACCAAGTGCCGGGTGTGGACGTGGCATGGAGTGGGTTATCCTTTGAAGAGCAAAAATCAAGTCATCAAGCGATTTGGCTATATTTGGTCTCGATAGGATTTATTTTCCTTTGTCTTGCTGCCCTATATGAAAGTTGGAGTATTCCAACTGCAGTCATGAGTGCGATTCCACTTGGGATAGGTGGTAATATTTTGTTTAGCTACATGGCCGGTTTTCCAAATGACATCTATTTCCAAATTGCTCTACTGACAACAATTGGTTTGTCCTGTAAAAACGCGATCTTGATTGTAGAGTTTGCAGCGATGGCACAAGAAAAAGGCAAACATGTAATCGAAGCTGCAATGGAAGGCGCAGCACTTCGTTTACGTCCTATTTTGATGACCTCTTTGGCTTTTGGTGCGGGAGTGGTTCCTTTAGTTCTTGCTTTTGGTGCAGGTGCAGCCAGTCGCCAAGAGATTGGGGTGAGCGTACTCGGTGGGGTAATATTCGGTACGGTTTTGGTGCTGATCTTTATTCCGTTTATGTATGTATTGATACGGACTCTATTTAAGCCCAAGTCTGTTAAAAGAAACATAAGTGATTAAATTGTTTAGGTTTCGTTGTAAAGGTTGAGAAATGTAACAGTTTTTCGTAGTATTGCTGCGCGTATAAGCGGTTTGATGAGGATTAAATCCCTAAATGGACAGGCACAGTTGTCAGATACACCAAATTTCAAAAATATATATTTACCAACATTATTATGTGGGTTCATTCGGCAAATAAAATAAGAGCCGTTGCGGCCCTATTACATAGGTTGGGTAATAGGGGGCGAGCATGAGCTACAACAACTTTTTATATCTTTTAAATGATGCATTAAGCAAGCAAGATATTGCATTGGCATTAGACTCTGTTAAAACGTTTAAAGCCGCAGATTTGGCTGATATTTTGGCACAATTACCTTTAGAGAATAGTCAAAAGCTGCTACTGCATCTTCCTGCACGCGCCTATGTATTTTCATATCTCAAACCCGAAGAACAAGTAAAATTTGCACGCGGTTTAACGCGAACAGACTTGGCTGAAATTATGGGCGAAATGCCTTCAGACAAGCGTGTCGATTTATTTAAATGTTTAGATCACGAGCAGCAAAATACTTTATTGCCTGCATTGGCACAGGCCGAGCGTGAAGATATTCGGCAGCTCTCTTCTTATGTAGAAGGTACGGCAGGGGCCATCATGAGCTCCGAATATGCCACCCTAAAACCGAATATGTCGGTAAAAGATGCCATTAAAATGTTGCGTTATGAGGCACCCGATTCGGAAACCATTTATTTGGCCTATGTACTTGATGAAGCAAGAAAGCTGCTGGGTGTTTTATCGCTCAAACAATTAATACTTGCCGAAGAACAAAGCAATATCAGTGATTTAATGGCGACCGATATTATTTTTGCATATTTTGACAGCGATCAGAATGAAGTAGCCAAAACCATTGCTCGTTATGACTTACTGGCATTACCCATTATAGATCATGCCGGTGTGATGGTGGGTATTGTGACATATGATGATGCAATGGATGTGGCCAGTGAAGAGGCAACAGAAGATTTTTTAAAATCTGGTGCTGTCGATGCATCATCTAAATTGAGTCTTAAATCTGCCCCGATATTGCAACTCTATCAAAAACGGGTGTATTGGCTGGTATTTCTTGTTTTTGGCAGTTTGTTATCTGGGATTGGCATTGCACATTTTGAAGACGTTATTGCCGCAAATATTGTATTGGTTTTCTTTTTGCCCTTATTGGTCGGCAGTGGTGGAAATGCCGGCTCTCAATCTGCAACGCTGATGGTGCGTGCATTGGCAACGGGCGATGTACATTTTAGGGACTGGTTTTACTTGCTGGGACGTGAAAGTTTGGTTGCCCTGTGTCTGGGCGGAACCATGGCCATTGCTGTATCTATTTTAGGCTACTACCGTGGTGATGCAACCGTGGCCTTGGTCTTGGCACTGAGTATGATGGGTATCGTATTGCTCGGTTGTTTAATTGGCATGAGTTTGCCTTTCATACTCAATAAGTTAAAGTTCGATCCTGCAAGTGCTTCTGCACCCTTGGTAACCTCGATTTGTGATGCGACAGGCGTGGTGGTGTATTTGATGATTGCTTCACAATTGCTCAATTTATAGAGATTAGCATTTTGCTACAGATTGAAGACTTCTAATATGTTTTAATCTCAGTGATTTACACGGTTTTTATTGGATAAAACATGACTGAACCATTAAAACAAAAAATGTCCAAGCAAGAAGTCATTCGTCTTGAACGCGATCTCGCAAAGTTTGCCAATATGATGGACTCCGTGGTTCGGATTCCATTTACTCGACAAGGGGTAGGTGCGGACGCAGCGTTGAGTACCATTCCCGTAGCTGGTGATATCGCAGGATTTGTCTTGACCTGTTATGCCGTCTATAAAGCCAAACAGATTGGCGTACCACAAGCCAAATTAAATGGTGTGATGAAACTCGCAGTTATAGATGCTGTCGTGGGGTTTATTCCTGTTGCAGGGACGATCTTTGATGTGTTTATTCGACCGAGCCGTAAAGCTTTAGATGTTGTACATACGCACATTCGTGAAGAATATCAAATCAGTACAGATCAACATGTGGTACATCCGTTTTTACATGAAAAATTAGAACAGAAACAACAGCAATCTGCTTTTTGGCGCAACCCTGTGGTTGCATGGATATGGATCCATATCCCAGATATACTCGGGATGATTTTCTTATTACTCTTTATCTTTGCAATTTATATGGGTGGTTCATTGCTTTGGCAATGGTTAAAGGCTAATGGAGTATTGTAGATAGAAATGCCTTGTTGCTTGAACGCGATCACTGAGAGGCTATTCAATTGAAAGATCGTTCAGCTGAAAGATTATTGATAAGACAGTAAATGTTCGGAGAAAAAAATTAGAATTAAAAAAGCCTCCATAGGGAGGCTTTTTTACGACATACATTAGATGCTCGATTATGGGCAATCTAATTGTTGTAATGCCGCAACACGTTGTTCAATCGTTGGGTGTGTTTGGAACAAAGCAGCTAGACTGAAACCTTGTTCTTGACCCGCGGAAATTGCAAAGGCTTTCATTTCTTTTGGCATTTGATCTGGCATTTCAGATTCTGCTTGTAAACGTAACAGGGCAGAAATCATCGCTTGTTTACCTGCTAAACGCGCACCAGCTTCATCGGCACGGTATTCACGGTAGCGAGAGAACCACATCACAATGGCAGACGCTGCGATACCAAAAACAATATCTAATACAATCGTAATGACAAAATATGCGATACCCGGTGCTTCACCATCTTCACGACCAAAAACATTACGGTCAATGAAGTCACCTGCTACACGCGCAAAGAACATCACAAAGGCGTTGACTACACCTTGCACCAATGCAAGGGTTACCATATCACCATTGGCTACGTGACCAATTTCGTGAGCGAGTACGGCACGGAGCTCGTCTTTGTTCATACGCTCAAGTAGACCGGTAGAAACTGCTACTAAAGCATCATTTTTATTCCAGCCTGTTGCAAAGGCATTTGACTGGTACGATGGGAAAATACCCACTTCTGGCATTTTGATACCAGAACGTTGTGCCAGTTGCGCAACTTCGTTAAGTAACCATGCTTCAGCTTGGTTACGTGGTGCATTAGGGTCAATCAGCTCTGTACCCGTGGTTTTCTTCGCCATCCATTTTGACATGAATAGTGAGATCATTGAACCCACCATACCGAACACAAAACAGATTACGAGCAAGTTGCCTAAATTTAAGCCGCCTGCACCGTGGTAACTACCGACACCGAAGAGTGACAAGATTATGCCAGCTACAACCAGTACCGCGAGGTTGGTTAGCAAGAACAAACCAATCCGCATCATTGGGTAAATCCTCTTATTATAGAAAAATGATCTGATTTACAAATAAAAATCATTAAACTCAATATGAGGTGAAAGTCTTAAAATTTCAAGGAAAAATTAGTAAAACAGATGCAATTTTACAAAATCAGTGAATTTATTCATTGAAATAAATACGCGCTGAAGCAGACGCATTTGCTGTGGCAAATGAACCTGAAGGTGCGTCGGTAAAACTACCATTGTCTGTTTGAATAATTTGACGTGCTGATGATTTAGCAACCGTAGGGGCAGCAGCATGATAATTATCCGAACTGGCAATAATCCGACCACTATTTGAAGCGATATTGGAATTACTCGAACCTGATACACTTAAACTACCAGCATATAGGTTGTTGTAGCGGCTAGTGACACGGCGGACATAATCTTGTGTTTCGCGAAAAGGTGGGATACCACCATATTTTGCGACATTGCCTTCACCTGCGTTATAACCTGCTAAAGCAAGAGACGTATTGCCATTAAAACGTTTCAGTAGCCAAGATAAATATCGAGCACCAGCCATAATGTTCTGATGAGGATCATAAGCATTTGTTACATTGAAGCGACGTGCTGTGGCAGGCATGAGCTGCATTAAACCTTGAGCCCCAACAGGTGAACGAGCATTAGTGTTAAAGCCTGATTCGGTATGCATCACCGCTTTGATTAGACCTTCGGAAACACCATGTTGGGCCGCTGCTTGTTTAATAATATTGTCAAAGGCATTTTTATTCCGACTATAACTAGGTAAGACAGACGCTTCATTTGAGCCCCAGTTACTATAACTATGGATATTACTGTCCGGATAGTAGGTTTTTTTTTCAACTTTTAGATTGCTATAGCGGCCTTGTTTATTGGTCAGTAACGTTGTGCCATTACTTTCACGCAATTGATAAATCGTTTGGCCGGCAAAAATGCTTGGTGCAGCTAAACTGATAGCCACACTTCCACTTAATAACAGCCCCAAAGTCCAAGTAATGTTTTTCATTTTATTGTGAAGAAAAATTCTGTCCCCAAACAGTTAAAGAGAGTTTATCAAAAAATAATTAGATGAAAAGGCTTCAAGGACTGATTTCTTCTTTACTTTGTAAAAATCAAGTCATTTTGATGATTCAATAATCAAAAAAAATATTTATTTTTTTTTAATGAGCTTAACTTGACACACTTAAGTCATTGATAATTAAATTTTTATAAATTGGTCAAAAAATGATCAATTTAAATAAAAGCCTTAAAATAAGGGCGGCTCACCTTGTCAAGTCATTTAGAATCCACAAAGTTATCCACAGCTTTTGTGGACAACTGTGGAAAAGTCCAAAAGATAAGCATTTGGGTTAAAAAATGAACTCGATCGTATAAAATAAAGCGCTGAGGATTACGTGATCATGACAGTATTTTTACTTTTTTCGGAAATTACATTCTTTTGATGCGAGAAGTCTACGAATCGGATAAAATTGCGCGGTATTTTTTTTTAGGTTTAACTCGTCTATGTTCTCGCCAGTTGAGTCCGAACAAGGATTTAATTTCAAACCAGAACTACCAACTAGCTCTGCGTATTATCGTTTATTGAAAAAGCTACGCCGTCAGGTCGGTCATGCCATTCGTGATTTTAAAATGATCGAAGAGGGCGACAAGGTGATGGTCTGTATTTCAGGCGGTAAAGACAGTTATACCTTGCTCGACATTTTGTTGCAGTTTAAGCGTATTGCACCGATTAATTTTGATGTGGTTGCGGTCAACCTTGACCAAAAACAACCGGGTTTCCCTGAAGACGTATTGCCACGTTATTTAGAAGAAAACAAAATTCCGTATTACATCTTAGAAAAAGATACCTACAGCATTACCAAACGTTTAACGCCAGAAGGTAAAACGTATTGTGCAGTATGCTCACGTCTACGTCGTGGTTCGTTATACGGCTTTGCTCAAGAAATTGGGGCGACGAAAGTGGCTTTAGGTCATCACCGTGATGATATTTTGGCGACGTTCTTTTTGAACTTGTTCCATGGCGGCAGCTTAAAAGCTATGCCACCAAAATTATTGTCGTCTGACAAAAAGAACATTTTGATTCGTCCACTGGCTTATGTGGAAGAAAAAGACATTATCAAATATGCAGAAATGCGTAAGTTCCCAATTATCCCGTGTAATTTGTGTGGTTCTCAAGAAAACTTACAACGTGCGATGCTAAATGACATGCTGCGTACTTGGGATAAAGAATTTCCAAAACGTTTACACAGTATTTTTGGTGCGTTGCAAAATGTATCACCTTCACAACTGGCTGACCGTGAGTTATTCGACTTTGAAGCCCTAGATGAACAACGCGAATTTGACTTTAAAAATAGCGAAAGTTGTTCAACTGAAGAAGGTGAGTCAGAAAGCAAACGCATTAATATGGTGAACTTAGGGTTTATGGCAGATTAAGCCGAAAACCTCATCACGCAAAAGGCATTCTACGGAATGCCTTTTTTATGCTTATGATTTTTCTCATTTTGTTATTAAACAGTTAAATATTGAACGGTGCGTACAAAAAACTTTAGCCTTTTCACAAATGATCATGCTATAACAAACCTCAAGCAAAATATGCTTGCACTGATGTTGTCCGGAACGGCAACACACACGAACAAAATAAATTGAGGAAAGATCATGCCTGCTTTTTTAACTGATGATTGGTTTTCAACTGTAGAAACTCTGACAGCTCAAGCTGGTGATTTAAACTTACCACCTGCATTGGCTAATCTTGCAATTAACCTTGTGGTTGCTGACGCTGCAGGCAATACTGAATTGTCATTAGACGGTGGTGCAATTAAAAAAGGTTTATCTTCAAACGCGAAAACAACTTTGAACATGGATGCTGAAACTTTACGTAAAGTATTCCTTGAGTTTGATATGGCTGCAGCGATGCAAGCGTTTATGACGGGCAAAATAAAAGTACAAGGTGATATGTCACAATTGATGGCATTACAAACAGCAAAACCAAGTGCTGAGCAAAAAGATTTGTTCAAAAAAGTACTTGAGCAAACTGCTTAAGTCTAAAACGAAAAAAGCTTACCCGAAGGTAAGCTTTTTTTTGTGCGCTCACATGTAAATGTTAGGTGGATGTATATTAGATATTCACAAGTTGAGGTGTGGTTTTAATATGTTCCAAATACGCACGAATACGCGTGACATATTGCACAGCTTGACGATAACGACCATTGCTGGCCTTGTTACGGTCTAGATAAGCATATAAATTCACCCACTTATTTGGGTTTTTACCCTGAGATTGGATGCGCTTTTGAATCTGACTTACAGCACCAGGACCCATGTTATAAGCCACTAAGGCATACCAATTACGATCTGGGTATGAAATGTTACTATAACGGTTTAGCATTTGGTCATAGTACTTTGCACCACCTTGAATGCTTTGAGTCGCATCTGTACGGTTGCTCACACCCATGGCTTTTGCTGTACTGTTGGTCAGCATCATAATGCCACGAACACCCGTTGGGGATACCGAGTCAGGTTTGAGGTAAGACTCTTGATAACCAATCGCTGCCAATAAATGCCAGTCTAGATCGTATTGCTTGGCCGTGTTTTTAAAACTTGCCTTATAGATCGGCATACGTTTACTTAAATCACGTTGAATCACATTCCAAGAATCTTGTTTGACCACATTACGGTTGTAGAATGATGCCAACTGTCCAATTGCGCCATTTTGTTTGGCACGGCAAATAAAACCACTCGCGGTTTGGCTTAGTGGATCATCTGCATTTTTAAATACCCAGTTTAAGTTGCTGTTTAAACCATTCTTTTTTAAAGAAACGGTATCACCACAACTGGCTGAAAATGACGTCAAATGCTTGGCTTCAATGGTACTCATTTCGGCAGTGGTCATAGCAAAATTGGCTTGACCTTTGGCAACCATTTTTAAAGCAGTGGCATTGTCATTCACTGTTTTAAAATCTAATTGGACATTTAAACTTTCTGCATAGTTACGTGCAAGGTCGTAACCAAAACCATGTCGATGTTTACCATCCTGAAAAACAATGGCAGGATTGGCAACTGCAACAACAGTGAGTTTATTACTGTTGACGACAGCATCATATTGATGTGCTGTTTTGCTGGCATTAATACTGTGAAAAGGAATTAAGATAGTACTAAGTGCAAGCGCTTTAAATGGGAGAGAGTTAAAAGAGTTAAGGCAAAGCCTCGACCCAGAAGTTGAACTACTGTGCATGTTGTCTCCGCTACAAGTAATTTATGCCCTAAAAAGCAAAGGCAAACAGGCCTCAGACTTTTTCAAGTTTGATAAATTCAATAAGGGTTGGGCAGTCATGACGTCATTCAAAAATGACTAGGGGGTTTCGGGAAATATGTAGAAAATCTACACTGGATAAAAATTAAACAAGCCTAAAAGATGTGCGCATAATAATGAGCAAAAAAATACTTGTCAAATTTTGTACGAAAAAATATTAAAATATGTAACATAAACAATTGATTTTGTTTGGGAATAAATTTTATATACTTTGCCTGTGTAGAAATGGAGGATAAAATAGGCATGTTTTGTAAAAATCAGCACTTGCTCAAGGCCTAAAAATCATCATGAAATCTAACTTAATTACCCGTGGTGGACACGATTTATTGGTCGCTGAACTTCAACATTTATGGCATGAAGAGCGACCTGAAATTACCAAAAAAGTGAACTGGGCGGCTAGTCTTGGAGATCGTTCGGAAAACGCGGATTATCAATATAATAAGCAATTGTTACGCAAAATTGACCGACGTGTACGCTACTTGGGAAAACGTTTGGAAGAGCTTCGTATTATCGATTACTCACCCGAACAAAAAGGGAAAGTCTATTTTGGGGCATGGGTTGATATTGAAAATGAAGACGGCGAACAAAAAACGCTAAGAATCGTGGGGGTGGATGAAATCTATGATCATCATCCGCAGCATATCTCAATTGATTCACCTATGGCTCGGGCACTCTTATCCAAGCAAGTGGATGATGAAGTCGAAGTCCTAACCCCGCTAGGAAAAAAATGTTGGTATATCAATTCAATTCGTTATGAAATGGGCGAAAGCACTGAAAGACAGTAAACTGCTCTTATTTTGTTCAATTGGATGTGTTTTTTACAAAATAATTTGCCATTGCTGAATTTTATTTATATGATGGCGGCCATGGAAGCGTGGCAGAGCGGTTTAATGCACCGGTCTTGAAAACCGACGAGGGCGCGAGTCCTCCGTGAGTTCGAATCTCACCGCTTCCGCCAAATTCAAAAACCCTGATGTTTTTAGCATCAGGGTTTTTTTATGTGTGTAAATTGAGGTAATGCAATTAGCCTTGACCTCAATTCAATAAATTTTGATTGAGCTTCTATTTTTCAGCTCGAAGCCAAAATTTTACAATCGCCTAAATTTTGTATGAACGATTCGCCAAGTGTTCAAAATAAGGCAAAATAATTTGCCAATCTGAATTTTTATTTATATGATAGCGGCCATGGAAGCGTGGCAGAGCGGTTTAATGCACCGGTCTTGAAAACCGACGAGGGCGCGAGTCCTCCGTGAGTTCGAATCTCACCGCTTCCGCCATATTCAAAAACCCCAATGTTTTACATTGGGGTTTTTTTATTGCCTAAATTTTTGAATAGTTTTTTTCTACAGGCGAAGTTGATATACAGCATGAATATGACATGCTATTAATTATTCACAATAAACAGAAAACAAGATCAATCGATTTAGACAAGGAATTCATCCATGCAAAAACCAGAGCTTATTCATGAACTGGAATGGCAAGCGCGTTGTCAATTGGCGGCACTGTATCGCTTGGTGGCTTATTATAAAATGACCGACTTAATTGATACCCATATCAGCCTGCGTTTAAGTCATGAACCTGAGCATTTTCTGATTAATCGTTATGGTGTGACCTTTGACAAAATGACAGCTTCTGATTTGGTCAAAATTGATCATGAAGGAAAAATTATTGAAACTTATGATGCAGGGAAGATGGTGAATGTCGCAGGATTTGTGATTCATTCTGCCTTACATCATGCACGTGCAAATATTAATTGCGTGATTCATACGCATACTGCCGATGGCGTGGCGGTTTCTGCACAGGAACATGGATTATTGCCAATCTCACAACATGCGTTAAAGTTCTATCAGAACATTGCTTATCATGAATATGAGGGCATAGCCTTTTCAACTGAAGAGCGTGAAAGATTGGTACAAGATATGGGCAATTTTCGCTGCATGATTTTACGCAATCACGGCTTGCTTGCGACTGGAGAGAGTGTAGCACGGGCATTTCATGAAATTTACTTTTTAGAACGGGCTTGTCAAATTCAAGTAAAAGCGTTGTCGAGTGCTACATTGCATTATCCGAGTCCGAAGGTTTGTGAACATACGTTGCAGCAGTTTGAAAATCCGATGGCCGAGCCCATTATTCAAGCGGCTTGGCAGGCGGCCTTGTCTTTAATTGAAGATCAGCAGTCAGATTATTGTCGTTAATATAATTTTCTATCATTTAGCTTATAAAAAAATGGCGCTATGCTTTATGTGCAGAAGAATAGTCATGGCATGAGCAACGCGTTATCATGTTCGTAGTGGAATTATGAGATGAACTATGAAAATCGTTGCAGATGAAAATCTGGCATTTACTGAGTATTTTTTTACCGAATTTGGTGAAATAAAGCAAGCGGCAGGTCGAACATTGACCCATGAGGATGTCAAAGAAGCCGATGCATTATTGGTACGATCAGTGACTCAGGTAAATGCAGAATTAATTCAACAGACCGCACTCAAATTTGTCGGTAGTGCTACGATTGGAACAGATCATTTAGATATTAATGCTCTAGAAAAGCAGGGCATTGCTTGGTCAAATGCCACAGGTTGTAATGCACAAGCGGTTGCTGAATATGTGATTACTGCATTGCTCTTCGTTAAACCTGAATTATTGAATGCAAATGAACAATTTACCTTGGGTATCGTTGGTTTAGGTAATGTCGGTTCACGTTTGGCTGTCATGGCAGAATTATTAGGTTGGAATGTCATTGGCTATGATCCATTTGTGCAATCTGATCAGGTGAAACAAGTTGAATTTGCAGAACTGTTAAAAAATGCAGATGCGATTAGTACCCATGTGCCACTGACCAAAGAGGGTGAATATCCAACCTATCATTTAATCAATGCTACTGCGCTTGCTGCTATGAAGCCTTCAGCGATTTTGATTAATTCCGCGCGTGGACCAGTGGTCGAAGAAGCTGCCTTAATTGCCGATATTCAACAGACTCAGCGTAAAGTGGTCTTAGACGTTTTTGAACATGAGCCAGAGATTTCAGCAGCGTTGTTGGATTTAATTTACGTGGTGACACCCCATATTGCAGGCTACAGCTTGGAAGGTAAAGCACGTGGCACACAGATGATCTATGAAGCATTCTGTCAAACTTTCAATCAACCGATAAATAAAGCTTTTGAAAGTCAGTTACCCGTTTGTGAGCAGTATTTTACTAGTGCTGACTTTAAGACGGTATTACAGCGTTATTTAAAAGATATTTATGACATTGCTCGTGATGATGCAAACTTACGTGCTTGCCTAAAAGACGGTAAAGTGGATCAAAAAGCTTTTGATTATTTACGTAAAACCTATCCTTTACGCCGTGAATGGGCTGCACATGGAGGCCCAGCAGCATGAGTCAAATGAACTTTCAACCGAGTTGTGAACTCACTGCACTTCGTGCACGTGCCACGATGTATGCTCAAATTCGCCAGTTTTTTGCTGCACGTGATGTGCTTGAAGTGGAAACACCTGTGCTTTCTCAAGCCGGTGTCACCGATGTGCATTTAGCATCGGTACAAGCTCAGCGTCATGTGAATGGTCAAAAGCAAACGCATTATTTGCAAACTTCACCTGAATTTGCCATGAAGCGTCTGTTGGCAAGTGGCAGTGGGCCTATCTACCAAATCTGTAAAGTTTTCCGTGATGATGAACATGGACGTAAACACAACAGTGAATTCACCATGTTGGAATGGTACCGTCCGGGTTTTAGCTTAAAAGACTTGATGTTTGAAGTGACGGATTTATTGAATGAAACCTTGAAACAACGCTTTGGTGAAATTCGTCCGACTATTTTGAGCTATAAGCATGCCTTTATGGATCGTTTGGATTTGAACCCGTTACAAGCTTCTTTACAAGATCTAAAAGATTGCTGTCGTCGTGTGGGGCTAAGCTTAGATTTGGGTGAAGACCGTTTAGGCTATATGGATTTATTGTTCTCACATTATGTTGAGCCGAGTCTCGGTTTTGATACGCCAGTGTTCCTGACAGATTTTCCACCGGAAATGGCTTCTTTGGCGAAAACCCGTGTGGACGAAGATGGTGAATTGGTTGCAGCACGATTTGAGCTCTATATCGAAGGTTTGGAGTTAGCGAATGCTTATGACGAACTGATTGACGCAGACGTTTTACGAAGTCGTTTTGAGGCAGATAATGCAGAGCGCGCAAAACTTGGGTTGCATGTGATGCCGATTGATGAATATTTGCTTGCTGCATTACCGCATATGAGTGAGTGTGCAGGTATAGCCTTAGGCATTGATCGATTGCTAATGGTGGCTATGAATCAGCTAAAGCTTGAAAAAGTCATTAGTTTTCCAGCAGCTGTGTCATAAGTGAACTGAATAGCTGCTGTCTATAAATGCTTATACATTTTAGACAGCAGCATAGCTTTCAAATTTAAAAAGGCCTATCAACGTATAGATTGTGATTTAGCGATAATATGTCTAAATATGTATAAAAGATGCAATTTAATTACAGCAGAGTAGCTCAAATTTTATATAAATTATCAATGTCACAATAATAAAAAGAGTAATAAAGGCTATTTCAAGACCTTTATTTCTTTGAATTTTTTTATGATAGAAAACAATGCTGAGTGGGGAAAGAAAAAAGGAGACAATTATCGCCCACAGCCAGTTTAAATTTGGGCTTCTATCAATACTCCCGTCATTCTGTGTAGTCCAGTCTTGATGTGGATGAATAAAATCCACAACAGCGCTCGCCAATAGAAAAATATTAATATAAAACATAACTCCCAAAACTATATAAAAAGGAATAGAGCTTATAAATGAACGCTTAATTATTAAGGAGCCTAAGGCTAACATTCCAAAAAATATCATGATGAGCTGTGGCAAACTTTTTAAAAGGGTTTGGGTAAAGCCCATCCCTACTAGGAGTCCGCAAAAGACAATAGCAATCAATATATTGGAAAGTTGTTTCTTCATTATTTTTATTCTTTTTACCAGTCTTAAATTGGGTTGAGTATCAGTATTTAATTTTCAGAGATGACACTAGATTATTTCAATTTTTCATTTATTTCAAAATACTTCGGCAGGCTTAACAGCAATGATGAAAGTCAATCCTCTCATTTCTGAGAGGATTTATTTTAAGCTGTAGGCGTGTTATGGCCGAGTTCATGCTTGAATTGTCCGATAGCTTCAATTCGTTTCTGAATCAACATTTCACCAATATCAGGGCCTTTCACATCTGAAGGTAAGTCAGAAGCCTTAATATTACGAACCACCTGCATGGCATCTAAAACGTATTGAGCTTGCGGATAGGCACGATCCTCTAAACCTAAGCGACCACGTGAATCACATTCACAGGCTTGTACAAAGGCCTCTACGCGTTCAGGACGGCGTAATACATCCATACGTTGTAACAGACGCCATAATGTTCCCGGTTTTAAACTCAGAGCTTGATGGCATTTTAAATGCTCTTTACACACTGAGATGGCCAATTGTTTGGTATTGGTGGGAACTCGCATACGGTCACAGATTTCGGTAACAGGTTTTACCCCACGCTCTTCATGCATGATATGGCGCGGTAACTCATCTACTGGAGTGAGTGCTTTACCCAAGTCGTGTACCAGTACAGCAAAACGAACATCCAAAGAATAATTTGCACGACACGCTTGTTGTAGCGACATCATGGTATGAATACCACAATCAATTTCAGGATGATATTCAGGACGTTGTGGAATACCGTATAACGCATCAATTTCAGGGAACAAGACTTTTAAAGCGCCACAGGCTCTTAATACCTCAAAATATTCATCTGCGTGGTCTTCCATTAATGCACGAGACGTTTCCTTCCATACACGTTCAGGTGTAAGGGCTTCAAGCTCGCCAGATTTGGCAAGCTCTTGCATCAGTTCCAATGTTTCATCAGCCACTTTAAAACCTAAAGCTTTATAACGTGCCGCAAAACGTGCAATACGCAAAACCCTTAATGGATCTTCGACGAAGGCATCAGACACGTGGCGAAGGACACGCTGTTCTAGATCACGTTGACCGCCATAGGGGTCATAGACATTACCTGCATCATCCATCGCTATCGCATTGATCGTGAGGTCGCGTCGAATGAGATCTTGCTCGAGTGTGACATTGACGTCGGTATAAAATTCAAAGCCATGATACCCATGTCCAGACTTACGTTCTGTACGGGCTAAGGCATATTCGTCTTTGGTCTCTGGATGAAGAAAAACAGGGAAATCTTTACCCACAGGTTGATAACCTTGAGCAAGTAATTGTTCCGGCGTTGCACCGACAACGACATAATCTTTTTCGTGATAGGGGTGCCCGAGCAAGTGATCTCGAACTGCACCGCCTACTAAATAAACTTGCATGAAAAAACCTCTATTCTTAGAGCAATCATGCTACAGAACAGAGGTTTTCTCAAGTCACAAAGTGTGTTCAGGTCAACTAAATTAGAGTGCTAATTTTTCGTTTTCTTGAATCTCTGCAACAGTTAATGCAGTCATATTCACTAAACGGCGAGTTGTCGCAGTTGGCGTTAAAATATGAACAGGTTTTGCAGCACCTAAAAGAATTGGGCCAATTGTCACGTTACTACCTGAAGTTGATTTCAACAAGTTGAACGAAATGTTCGCTGCATCTAGATTAGGCATAATCAGCAAGTTCGCAGAACCTTTAAAACGTGAGTTCGGGTATGCGAAATGACGAATATTTTCATCCAATGCAGCATCACCATGCATTTCACCTTCAACTTCAAGTTCAGGTGCAATTTCTGACAAAATATCATAAACCTTACGCATTTTTTGTGCGCTAGGATCATTTTGGTCAGAACCGAAACTTGAGTGAGAAAGCAATGCTACACGCGGTGTAATACCAAAACGGCGTACTTCTTCAGCCGCTAAAATAGTCATTTCAGCAAGTTGTTCAGCTGTTGGATTACGGTTAATGTAAGTATCAGCAATAAACAAGTTACGATCTTCAAGCATCAATGCATTCAGCGTGAAGAAGTTATTGCGGCCTTCTTTTAGTCCAATCACATTGCTGACAAAGTCTAAGTGAATGTCATAGCTAGAATAAGTACCACATAACATACCGTCAGCTACACCATGACGAACTAGCATTGCCGCGATAAGTGTTGAGCGACGACGTGCTTCACGCTGAGCGTATTCAGGCGTTACACCTTTACGTTGCATGATGCTGTAGTAATCGTCAGCAAACTTATCGTAATCAGGGTTTTTCTCTTGATCGACGATAGTGATGTTCACGCCATCTTCAAGACGTAGACCTAATTTTTTGATGTTTGCTTCAATGACTGCAGGACGGCCTACAAGAATTGGTTTTGCTAAACCTTCATCAACTGCAATTTGTACTGCGCGAAGTACACGTAAATCTTCACCTTCAGCATAGGCAATGCGTTTTGGATCAGTTTTTGCTTGCGCAAAAATTGGTTTCATCATGAATGCAGAGTTATAAACAAACTCAGACAAACGTTGACGATACGCAGAGAAGTCTTGAATTGGACGAGTTGCAACACCTGAATCCATCGCTGCTTGCGCAATAGCAGGTGCAATTTCAAGAATCAAACGTTGATCTAATGGGCGCGGAATGAGGTAATCACGACCAAATGAAGCAGATTTTTCACCATATGATGCAGCATCAGCTTCGACATGTGCCATGCGAGCAATCGCATGTACACAAGCAATCTTCATCTCTTCATTAATTGTGGTTGCACCAACATCGAGTGCGCCACGGAAGATATAAGGGAAGCAAAGCGCATTGTTCACTTGGTTTGGATAGTCTGAACGACCAGTTGCCATAATCACGTCTGGACGTGCTTCATGTGCATGTTCAGGAAGAATTTCAGGGTCTGGGTTAGCAAGGGCAAAGATAATCGGATCTTTCGCCATGACTTTAACCATTTCTTTAGTCAAAATACCTGCTGCTGAAAGACCGAGGAACATGTCCGCACCTTCCATTACATCAGCAAGCTGAGAGCCTTCGATGTCTTGAACGTATGCCTTTTTCGACTCATCCAAGCCTTCACGTTTAGTCGTCAATAAACCGCGTGAATCTGCCACAACGATGTTTTCTTTTTTCGCGCCAAGTGCGCAAAGTAAGTTCAAACATGAAAGGGCAGCAGCACCTGCGCCAGAAGCGACAATTTTGATTTCTTCAATTTTTTTGCCATTGAGTTGAAGTGCATTCAGTAATGCAGAACCCACAATGATCGATGTACCGTGTTGGTCATCATGGAACACAGGAATATTCATGCGTTCACGAAGTTTTTGCTCGATGTAGAAACACTCTGGGGCCTTGATGTCTTCAAGGTTGATACCACCAAAAGTTGGTTCTAATGCTGCAACGATATCTACGATTTTGTCTGGATCGTTTTCAGCAATTTCAATGTCAAAAACATCAACACCAGCGAATTTTTTGAATAGAACGCCTTTACCTTCCATAACAGGTTTTGACGCTAAAGGACCAATGTTACCTAAGCCCAGTACGGCTGTACCATTACTGACTACAGCAACAAGATTACCGCGCGCTGTGTAAAGTGCAGCAGTAGATGGGTCGCGTTCAATTTCTAAACAAGGTGCAGCGACACCTGGCGAGTATGCGAGGGCTAAATCGTGTTGGTTGACCAATTGTTTGCTTGGTGTAACGCTGATTTTCCCCGGAGTTGGAAATTCGTGATAATACAAAGCCTGCTGTTTTAAAGATTGATCGTCCATCTGTATCTCGATTGTGTTTTGTTTATCCAATATAAAGCTGCAATGCTTGCTTTATCCGCTTGAATATAACATTAGTTGCACAGTTGGGACAGTCGAAGTCGCGTCTTTTTCAGACAATCTTATAGCTCAGGCATAGTGACTTATATTAAGTAAGTATAAGCAGGCGAAGAGATATTATTTTCAAGGAACACAGTCGCCTCTTCTTGTGGTAATGGCTTAGAGAAAAAATAGCCTTGAGCAATGTCACATTCTAAGTCTTGTAGATACTGTAACTGCTGTTCAGTTTCAATCCCTTCAGCGACTACCGTCATGCCCATCGCTTTACCCATGGCAATCATGGCACTAACGATGGCCAATTGTTTATTTTCACCAATTTTAGAGATAAAACTGCGGTCTATTTTCAAGATATCAATTGGAAAATCAGCTAGATAGGATAGAGAAGAATAGCCCGTACCAAAGTCATCAAGTGAAATATTGATCTTACGTTTTTTTATTTCATTTAACAGTTCACGTACTGAATCTAGATTTTCGACCAAAGAAGATTCTGTAATTTCCAGTTCCAGACTGGCACCATCAATCTGATTGGCATCTATCGCTTCATCGAGATCATTTAATAATTGTCCACGGCGCAGTTGCTGTGCAACAATATTGACGGATACACAAATATTTTGATAACCCAAATTATTCCAAAAGCGAATTTGCTGCGCGGTTTTTTGCAGGACAAAACGCCCGATATCGGAAATTAAACTGGTTTGTTCTGCTAAAGAAATAAATAAGCCCGGTGGTATTAAGCCTTTTTCAGGATGATTCCAACGCACCAAGGCTTCAAAACCGTAAATATTTTTATCACGGAAATTAATCTTCGGTTGGTAATACACCACCAGCTCATTATTTTGAATGGCTTTACGCAAGTCGCGTTCCAAAAAGATACCTTGTTCTAATAATGCAGTATTTTCATTGGAATAATAACGTGTAGTATTGCCTCCCAAATTTTTGGCTTCACTCAGCGCTTGTTCCGCACAGTTATTTAGATAATCTAGCTGACGGCCATGCTCAGGGTAGAACGCTACACCCATCGATAAGGTGATGACATGATCTTGGCCAAAAATATTAAATGGAATGCTAAAGGCTTTATTGATGCGTTCACAATGCTCTTGCACAGAAGGGCGGATGTGTGAAATTTCATACACAATCGCAAAATCATCGCCATTTAAGTGTGCGACAAACAGAGCTTCGGCATTGGTTAGACGTAAACGCTGTGCGACTTGGCGTAACAGCTCGTCACCACCATTGTTGCTGAGATATTCATTTAATGGACGGAAACGGTCGATGTTTAAACGAATGACAGCCAACTGTTTAATCGAATCTTGCTGTGAAACTAAATATTGATGCAGTTGATAGTTGTAATAAAAACGGTTCGGTAAATCCGTTAAGGTGTCATAGTTTTCTAAATATGATAAGCGTTGTTCTTGCAATTTACGTTCTGTTAAATCTGAGACAATTCCAATGTAATGGGTGACGCGATTTTGATCATCCGTAATCGCATTAATATGCATCCATAGTGTCAGTTCTTTACCTGAAAGAAATTTTTCGTGCAATTCACCATCATACTCACCAATTTTCAGCACTTGCTTAATGATCGAATAGTGCATACTACGTTGAATTGATTTGTAATTTGCAGTGATATCAAAAAGATGTTTACCAATAATTTGGTCGTAGTTAAAGCCGGTTAATTGTTCGTAAAACGGATTGACTTCGATATAGCACAGCTCTTCATTTAAAATGAAAATCCCTTCAGCAGCTTGTTCGAGTACACTGGCTGCAAGTTTTAAACGTTCCTGAGACGTCCGTTCCTGATGAATGTCACGACGAATACCGACCATGCGCAATGGCTTACGATTATCTGGATCGCGTTGAATGACCCGTCCAATATCATGTACCCAACTCCATTTTCCTTGACTGTTTTGAATCCGATAGGTGGCCTCATAACGGTCTTTAAATCCACGTAGATGTTGAATCATCGCTGATTTAAAATGTGGAATATCATCAGGATGGATCACATGTTGTAACTGTTGCTGATGCTCTTTCGAATGTCTAAGGGTTTTTTCTTGCTTATAGTTGGTGACAACGATTTTACGGTCTTTGATATTCCAATCCCAAGGACGTAAACCGGCGATTTCATGCGCAAGGACTAAATTGGCTTGTTGGTTTTCTAAATCCTTGTTCATTTGCTCAATGTCGAAGGTCCGCTCTTTAACTTTCTGTTCAAGGATTTGGTTACCTAGCTGTAGTTGTAATTCGATGTCTCTTGATTTGTTGACTTCTTCTTGGAGCTGCTGACATAGTTCATCAGTCCATTTGACTTGTTGCTTGGCACTATCGACCAATAGGTTGTTTTTAGCATGTAAAGTCGATACACGACGATGAATGCGATATGACGTCATGGCGCACATTAGAATCACAATAAGCCCAAAATTAATACTCAGGCTAAATAAGTGATTTGAACCATCTAAGAAAAAAAACTGTGCAATCAGATAGGGCACAATAGATGGAATAAATGCCAAACAAAAATAATTGAGTTTTTGCGTTAAATAGGTCAAACCAAAGGTTTGTGTCACGATCAAGAGTAGGGCAGAGAGCGTCAGGGCTTGAATTGGTTCAAAGCTTTGATTGGTCGCAGGCAAATAATAAAAAATTAAAAAAATACCGCTCGCAATCAGTGTGCCGACAGAAAAACACTGAAATTGTAGCCAACGATGCGCAATCATCAGTGAATATTGTTCGGGTTTAAAATAAACGGTGCTCATCAGCCAGCATAAACTGACAAAAACTTCGGTAAAAATAAACCAAATATTGAAATACAAAGATGGCGATTTATAAAAAATTTGATATATCGAAAAAATATATAAGCAAATAATCAGGATACTGACTAAAAAATAGCGGCTATGGCGAATCGTGTTCGCAATTTGAGCAGTATGATTGTACTGCTTGATATATTCATCTTGTTTATACGTCATGAATATAAAAACCCTGCCTTAACTAAATCTAGATCGTTGTATTTGTATTGTTCCTGAGAGTATTTGTTTATTCTTGGTAACAAATCATTTGTTTTTATTGACTCTAGGGTAATTGCGTTACAAATAAAAAGCAATATCAAGGATGCCATCATTGATGCTTTCAGATGAACTATCGAGTAAAAATTAAATAAATTTATAATTTAAAATTGAAAGTGCAACTACAGGTGCAGTTTCTGTGCGAAGGACACGTTCACCGATACACCAGTTCACGAAACCTTTCTCATTTGCTGCGCTGATCTCGGCTTCGCTCAAGCCACCTTCAGGGCCAATCAGTAAGGCAAATTGTGGGTCAGCATCAGCTAATACATCAATTTCATCTTTATTGGGTGCGAGTACCAATTTTGTTGTCGGTAGGTCACTTTCCAACCATTTTTCAAGTGAAAGAGGCGGAAGTACTTTAGGAACAATGTTGAGTCCACACTGTTCGCAAGCAGCAATAGCAATGCCTTGCCAATGGTCAAGTTTCTTTTGATCACGATCGTACTTCAAACGCATCTCACAACGTTCTGAAGTGAGTAGTTGAATTTCAGAAACACCGAGTTCAACCGCTTTTTGAATCGCATAATCCATGCGGTCACCTTTGCTCATCACTTGACCCAAGAGCGCCGTAAAATGTGGTGTGCGATTACTTGGATTGAATTGCAAAACTTGGACGGTAGCCGACTTTTTAGCGACTTCAACCAATTCAACATGGTATTCGCCACCTTGCCCATTGAACAAAGTGGCTGTTTCGCCTACTTGAGCACGTAAAACTTTTACCCAGTGATGAAACACTGTTTCCGTTAATTCAACAGTCGTATCAACAGTTAAATCAGCTTCAATATAAAAACGTGGCATTAAAGTTTTACTCTCAAAAAGGTCGAAATGTCTTATGCAAGACCGAGGTCTTTCACAAGTTGACGTGTAGGGTCAGTGGTGTTCATGGTATAGAAGTGCAAGCTTGGCGCACCACCAGCAATCAGGCGTTCGCAAAGTTTTACAATCACTTCATGACCAAAGGCTTTGATTGACGCTGTATCGTCGCCATAAGTCGCAAGCTGTTTACGAATCCAGCGAGGAATTTCTGCACCTGTACCATCAGCAAAGCGGATTAAATTGCTTGCATTGGTAATAGGCATGATGCCTGGAGCGACAGGAATGTTCACGCCTTCTTTTTGAATGCGCTCTACAAAGTAGAAGTATGCATCTGGGTTAAAGAAGAACTGTGTCAAAGCTGCGTTTGCGCCTGCATTGGCTTTGTCGCAGAAACGTTTGATGTCGAGATCAAAGCTGTCTGCTTGCGGGTGCATTTCTGGGTATGCTGCAACTTCAATTTTGAAATGATCACCAGTGTGCTCACGGATGAAACGCACAAGATCTGTTGCATAAGGCAATTCGCCCAAGCCCACTTGACCAGACGGCAAGTCGCCGCGCAGCGCAACAATACGGTCAATGCCTTGCGATTTATACAAATCTAGCAATTCAGCAATACGTTCTTTGCTGTCACCAATACAAGACAGGTGAGGGGCAACCGGTGTGCCTTTACCGTTGAAATCATTCAATGTAGACAAAGTGCGTTCACGGGTAGAACCGCCTGCACCGTATGTTACAGAGAAAAATTCAGGATTTAATAATTGAAGTTCTTGGTGTACAACTTTAAGTTTTTCCGCGCCCGCATCAGTTTTGGTCGGGAAGAACTCAAAGGAAATAGGAATCTGTTTTGACATGTTCAAATCCTTTTTTATAAATACTTTTATTTAAAAAAATCCCCTCATCCTAACCTTCTCCCAGAGGGAGAAGCGACTTCCATTATGAAAGTAATAGTGATTTGGAGTTAACATCAAATTTGCTTTCACAATGAAGAGTTCCCTCTCTTGCGCTGAGCTTCAAAGCAGTGCTTGAAGCACGCTCAGGAGAGGGTTAGGGAGAGGTATTTATAAAACTTAGTATTTATAAGCCTCAGCTTTGAACGGGCCTTCAACTTGAACACCGAGGTAGTCCGCTTGTTCTTGAGTCAAAGTCGTCAATACGCCGCCGAAACCTGCAACCATTGCAGCAGCAACTTCTTCGTCTAATTTCTTAGGAATAAGTTCTACACGGATTGCAGCTTGTTTTTGATCTTCAGGAAGATCAGCAAATTTTTCAGCGAATAGGTGCATTTGACCCAATACTTGGTTGGCAAAAGAACCGTCCATAATACGTGAAGGGTGACCGGTTGCATTACCAAGGTTCACCAAACGGCCTTCTGAAAGAAGAATAAGGTAATCATTTTCATTTTCTGAACGATACACTTGGTGAACTTGTGGCTTAACTTCAACCCACTTATAACCACGTAAGTAGTTTGTGTCGATTTCAGTATCGAAATGACCGATGTTACAAACTACAGCGCCAGCTTTTAATGAATCAAGCATTGCAGCGTCACATACGTGGTAGTTACCAGTTGTTGTTACGATCAAGTCAGTATTTTGAAGAAGATCAAGGTTAATGTCTTCTTTCTTACCCGTTTGAATGCCATTTTTATACGGAGCAACAACTTCGAAACCGTCCATGCATGCTTGCATTGCACAGATAGGGTCAACTTCAGTGACACGTACAATCATGCCTTCTTGACGAAGTGATTGAGCAGAACCTTTACCTACGTCACCATAACCGATTACAAGCGCACGACGACCAGATAAAAGCATATCTGTACCACGTTTGATTGCATCGTTAAGTGAGTGACGGCAGCCGTATTTGTTGTCGTTTTTAGACTTAGTGACAGAGTCATTTACGTTAATCGCTGGAACTTTTAAAGTACCGTCGCGGTGCATTTCGTAAAGACGTTGAACACCTGTAGTGGTTTCTTCTGTAATACCGTGGATTTTAGCAATCACTTCAGGATATTTTTCGTGAACAAGCGCAGTTAAGTCACCGCCATCGTCCAGAATCATGTTGGCATCCCAAGGTGTACCGTTCACATTGATTTGCTGTTCAAGACACCACATGTATTCTTCTTCAGTTTCGCCTTTCCAAGCAAATACAGGAATACCTGCAGCAGCGATTGCAGCAGCAGCGTGGTCTTGAGTAGAGAAGATGTTGCATGAAGTCCAGCGTACTTCTGCGCCCAATTCAACTAGAGTTTCAATTAAAACTGCAGTTTGAATAGTCATGTGGATACAGCCTAGGATTTTCGCGCCAGCAAGCGGTTTAGCCGCTGCATAGCGTTTGCGAAGACCCATTAGGGCTGGCATTTCTGCTTCTGCAAGTTTGATTTCTTTACGGCCGTAGTCAGCTAGTGAAATGTCGGCAACTTTATAATCTGTAAATGAAGCATTAACCGCGTTCATCACGATCTCCTTAATAAAAACAATTGATCATTATGTTCGCGGATGCCGTTGTTGATTGGAACGAGTGTCCAACCGAATCGTCGAGCCTAGCGATCTTATATTTAGTGCCTATAAGAAAGTCGCAGCATCCCTCGACTAGGGCAGTATTGTACTTGGAAATAGAGTGAGTTCCAATCAAAAATTGGTTAATATGTAGATGAATAATCTGATAATAAAAAGATAATAACGTACATATCATGAATATATTAAAATTTAATATTTTCCTAGTTTTACTCGTATCTTCACAAGCTGTCTCAGCAAGGCGAGGCGACTTTTCACCACAAGATATTTTTTTTCTGCCTTTAATTTTGATTGGGGTTTTATCCTTATTTAAATTTTCAGGCTTTATTGAAAATTATACGAAAGGCTTAAATTTAACCCTTAGAGTAGTCATAAAAGCAGTGAGTTTTATTATTTTGATTGGCATCATTGCCCTTATAATTATCGGGATAGGGCTAATTTCTGAGTATATTCCTGAAAAATGGTCGATGATATTCTAGTGCAATTTTAAATATAAAAAATTGGAAGCTAATAATGAAAAAATTAACTGCATTCATATGCTTGTGTTTTTCAGCACTAACATATGCCAATGATTCAACAGGCTATGTGGCAACGGGAGGGGTGCAGTACCTTAAAAATAAAGACATTCAAATGTTCAGTGAAGACCTATTTATTAGTAAAAAAATGATCAAGGTCGATTATCAGTTTAAAAATCTGAGCAATAAAGACGTGACTGAAACCATACTCTTTCCACTGCCAAAAGTTGAAAACTTCTTTGAATCTGATTTTGCCAATACTGAAAAATTGCTAAAAAGTTTTAAAGTTCAGGTGAATGGAAAAATGATTCAGCCTGAAATGCATGTGCGCACTTTTATTCAAAAAGATGAAAAAACAGCCCTGATTGATATGACGGAGAGTTTTAAGCAATGCGGGTTTACGGAAAAAGACATGCTGAATCCGTGGAGCAGGCAAGATGTTGAATATGAAACTTTTGAGAGAAAGCTTAGAAACTGTAAAAATGCAGCGCTGCAAAAAGTTTTGCCCAAAGATCCGAGTGAAGTCATTTCATGGTCATCTCAGGTAATTTACAGCTGGAAGCAAACTTTTAAAGCCAATGCGCTCACACGTGTACAGCATCAATATGCACCGCTGGTGGGCGGGTCTGTGGCTTTATATCCGGATGAATATAATTAAAGTTATTGTATGGATCAAAAGTTTAAGGCAGGACTCAGAAAGGCCAAATCACAGCATGCACCATTTCAAGCACTGGGCTATATCTTAAAAACTGGCGCCAATTGGGCAAAGCCTATTCAAGATTTTAAACTGACTATCGAGCGTGATGCAGGAGAGCTGGTTTCTTTTTGCTGGGCAGGTAAAGTGAAGAAAATCAGCGCTACGCAGTTTCAAATGGTTGAAAAGAATTTTGTACCGAAACAAGATTTGGACATTATTTTTGTGAGTAAACGTCCGTCATAAGACACAATCCAGCAAGATATATAACCAAAGTAATGAGCCTAGAAAAATTTAAATCATATGCTGCATATTTCTTGGGAATGTGTGCCTGTTTATATGGTTGTTATACTTTTTTCTATGAAAATGACAAATGGCATTTGTTGCTGTTTTCAATAATGTTGTACGGCTTGCTGTATGCAGTATTTAGATTTATCAGCAAAAAATCATGGAGCTGGTTGTGTCATGGCCTCAGTTTTATTGTTTTGTATAGCACTGTTTTAGCCATATTTTTTAGTTCAAGTTTTTTACAAATTAAAGAATTTCAACTGACTCATCCCAACTGGATTTTGGCAGATCAGGTTCAGATTAATCAAGTTGAAATTGATGATTATAGGCACAGGCGTTCACTGCAATATGCGTATACGCGAGCGCAATACCAATACATGCTGAATGAGCAAATAAGTACAGGTGTTGCAGATAAACTTGACCCGCAATATATGCTTTGGTTTCTTGAAACGTCGCAGGATTTAAAAGTCAGAGCAGCACTCAAAACTGAGCATGCAATACATCAGCAGCAGTATTCAGTGTATGTAAATACTCAAAATCCGAATCAATCACGATTTTTTCTTAACCAAGACTATTTTGAACTTCGTAATTCAGGGTTTGCATGGCTGATTTACGGCCTTCAAATGCTGTCCTTGGTTTTAGTTCTTATCGTTGTCATTTTGCTGTGGGATGCCTTTTCTGATTCGAAAGAATCTAAGACCGCTAAAAAAAGTAAGACTAAGCCTAAGGCAAAGGTGTAAAAAGCTAAACCTGATATGGAGTAAACATCTTCGTCCTAAAAAACTTCTGCACTAGGGATAAATTTTTTTTGATGCGGCATAACTATGTTTATAAAAATTGCCGTACAAATCGCGCTGATTTGTTTATTATCACTGCAGATTTAAGTTGTGAGTTCTTATTATGTCTTTGGAAATGCCTGAAGAATTAGCCAATCTTGAAGCCAATGGCGGCATTTTTGCAGTATGGATGCTGTTGCAGCATTTAGGCATTGATGCGGATGTTCAACAGTTGGTCGAAGTCTGCGGCTATGAGGCAGAGCATGGCACAACCACCATTGGTTTAGCTGTAGGACTGAGAAAGTTTGGCTTTCAAGTCAAGTTTTACACAGAGCATGATCCTGAGCTGCAGGACAGTGAAAAACGCAGTTATGCAGAAGCAGACCAATTGGAACTGTCTATATTGCCTGCAATTGGCTATGCACAAATTCAGCAGGCTTTTGAACAAAATCAGTTTGTGATTGTGTATTACGATACTCTAGAGGGCGTGGGGAACCATTCTTTGGTATATGACATTGACGAAACTGAAATTAGTTTCTTTGACAGTTTTGATGTCATGCCAGCAGACGTATTTGAACAGCAGCGTGGGGCAGAGGGCATTTGCCGACAAGTGATTACTGTAGATGTAAATGACTATGTGGCGAGCTGAGCCATTTTGTTAAAAGCAAAAAGCCCATCATGAGATGGGCTTTATTTTTTAGAAAAAAATTGGATTACTGCTCAGCCACATCGGCTTTTTCATTCCAAAAATCTGCTTTTTTTTCATCAGCGTCGATGCCTAAGCCATTGGCATAAATAAAGGCTAAGTCACGCATGGCCTGAACTTCACCTAATTTTGCAGATTGTTCAACTAGTTCAATGGATTTAGCGATATCTTTTTCCACCACATCGCCGCGACGGTAAAAATTGGCCAATTCTAAAATTGCAGCAGGATGGTCATGTTTTGACGCTTGTTCTAACCAGCGGTGCGCATGCTCAAAATAGGTTTTAGATTCTTCAGGATCTTCTTCGAGCATGTCTTTGGCATAGACTGCATAGCCTTCACCCAGCCAATACATGGCTTCTACATGACCTAATTGAGCTGCTTTGAGTGCCCATTCTTCAGCAAGTTCAACATGCTCATCATTTTCACTTTGCATATAAATTTCAGCCAGTTCAAATTGAGCATCTTTATTGCCTGCCATGGCACGGTTATATAAAGCAGGAGAGATCGAAAGTTCAGACATGTGTAATCCAAAAGAGCAGAATAGGCATAGCCTAATCGGTTGGCATGAAAAAAGCCAATCCGAAGATTGGCTTTCAATGTTTAGAGATGGTTGTCTAATGAATTAAAATTTAAGAAACACTGCTGACAATACAAATACGACAACCAATGCACCAATAATTTTCCAAAAGTATTCAGCGATATAACTAATACATAGCCCGACAAATAAAGCCGCAATAGTCAGAGCGCCAAACCAATAACTGATGTCATTGCTCGGCGTTCCAAGAGAGAGGCAAATTATCAAGGCAATAATCAATAGCGCCCAGCCGACTAGCGTGGCTATCCGTGTTTGGCCCACACTTAGTTCTTTGCTGTAGAACTGCTTTTGATGTTTAGACATGCTGCTTGCCAAGGCAAAAAAACCTAAGCTACTCAGTGCCCAAATCAGGAGAAAGAACATCATGCTTCAACCTCCTTCGTGGCAAGTGCTTTTTTAACAGGCAGCCCTTTATGCTTTTTCACTTTGTAAAATGAATAGGCAAAAAAAACAGCTAATAGCCACATTGCAAGATCAAAGGATGCAATCATCCATTGGCCATTTGCCATGGTATTCCAAAGCGCTTGACCACCAGTCATGAAGTTTACAATCGGCAGTAAGGCAAAAATTGCTGTGGCAAAAGCTAAAAGTTCTAGCCACGCTTGACGGTGCGTACGGAAAATCGCATAAACGAGCGTCAGTAGCCAAACAATAAAGAAACTACGAATTTCTAATTCCGAACGGTTTTCAAGCTGTGCGGGAATAAAACGGTTGGCATAGAAAAATGCTGCACAGGCAATAGGTAAACCAATAATCGCTGCAATATTGGTCACTTCAACCGTGCGGTAGCCAAATGATTTAAAGCCTTGTTTTTGCTGTTGCGGCGCACGTTTTACACACCACAGAATGAGACCTGTAGCGACCATCAGGGTGCCTACAATCCCTGAAATAAACAGCAGCCAACGTAGAGCTACGTCTACACCGCGTGCTTCATGTAGCGTGGTCACTACATTGTAAATACCCATCGGTACAGAAGGGTGCTTTAACTTGGCACTTTCGTCAGTTAAGTCTTTGCCAGTTACGCCATCAAATTGTTTACTTGCATAGACATTTCGATATGCAACACTTTCACCATGTAAGGCACGTAGTTCAATTTTAGCTTGGTCTGTATTCGGTGCAATGATGCTAACGGTACTAATAGGATTAGTTTTCCATTCAGCCTGAACCGCAGTCACGATTGGTGCTAAGTTGGTCAACGGCGCAGCAACGATAGGTTGTTCTTGACGTTTAGAGCGACGATCTCCTCGACCTTCACCACGGCCCTCAGCACGATTTTCACCTGGGTTTTGTGCAGAATTGGCACGGGCTTGCTGTGGGCGTTCGCCACGTTCTTCGCGTCCTTGAGCAGATTCACGTCCTTCAGGTTTATTTTCTTGAACCAAAGCACGATTTTGTTCTTGTAAAAATTGTCCCCGGTTTTCATAAATACGTTCAATCCCCCAAGGCATGATCGTAAATAACAGCAGCAACAGGCCACTAAAGGTAATCATGATGTGGAATGGGAGCGCAAATACTGCGGTTGCATTATGTGCATCGAGCCAAGAACGTTGTCCTTTGCCTGAACGGAAGGTAAAGAAATCTTTAAAGATTTTTTTATGAGTAATCACACCACTAATGATGGCGACTAACATCAACAATGTCGCTATCCCGATAAACCATCGCGTCCACATACGTGGCATGCCATATAGTTCGAAATGGAAACGATAAAGAAAATTACCACCACGTGTATCGCGCGGCTCAAGCACTTCACCTGTAGCACTATCAATGTAAATTTGTTTACCACCACGGCGTGCACGAGGGTCTTCACCTTGTTCACGAACGGTAATTAAGGTGGTATTTTGACGTGTATTCGGCAGCAAAATATTCCAAGCACCTGCATTCGGATGATTTTGCTGTAAATAATTCAGTGCGACTTGAGTTTGTTGGACTTGTGAACTGGCTGGAACAGATTGATGCAGCTCAGGTGTCATCCAAACATTGATTTCATTTTTAAAGAAGCTCAGGGTTCCGGTCAGGAAAATAGCATACAGCAACCAACCTAAGATTAGGCTAGCCCATGTATGCAGCCAAGACATGGACTGGCGAGGTCCCTCTACTTTTGCATCAACACGCATTTTAGCTTCCCATCATCATGTAAATGGCATACAAACACAACGCAGGGATCACAATGCCTAAAGTTGCTTTGAGGGTTTTATTCACCATAAAGACCCAAATGAATGCACAGCTCCACAGGATAAATGCAATTAAAGTTGCACTCATGGCTGCACTTCCACGGTCTTCGCTAAATACATCTGCGATTACGATGGCAGATAGCATCGCGACAACATATCCGCCCACTAAAGCGAGGGCAAAGCGATAGAAAATCATCAAGCGATAGGTCAATAGAGAAGGAGTATCTTTACGCGTTTTAGGCAGCGCAGATGTGAGGGGTGTCACAAGTGCCTCAGGTGGTGAGCTATTCATAAAATACTTAAGCGCTTGGAAATTGTATTAAAGTTAATCTAAATGATAACAATTATTATTAATAATTAGAATAATGTATTCACAAAATTATTGATATTTCAGCATGCTGAGTAGAAATTGATTTAAAAGAGGGGAAATAAAGGCAAAAAAATAGCGACCGAAGTCGCTATTTTACAATGCAAGAATGCTTATGTGTCTACATTATTGCTCTTGTTGAATGCCTGCAACTAACCAGTCTTGATCAGAACCCGCAGGTTTAACAAAATGCCATACTTCAGCAAATGGCTGTGGCAAACTATTTAAGTCTTCACTTACCGTACCTGTAAAACGCACACTTACAACGTATTGACCATTTTCGTTAGCAGAATCGACCACCATAGCATTTAAGTTAGAAAACTCAGCAACATCTTCATCTTTATTCGCCATAATGTCGTTATACATAGACTGGTAAAGATCAGGCGTTAAGTAACGCTGAATTTCAGAAATGTTGCTTGCCGTATTCATCGATTGAATGTGGTTAAAACGCTGACGTGCAACACGTAAGAATGTTGCTGGTTCTGTACCATCAGGCAATTGATTACCGCTATTAGTATAAGCGGCACCAAAAGGCGCGTTCGTTGCAGCAGCTGCACCAAATGGAGCATTTGAAGCTGCTGAATTACCGCCTACAGAATTACCAAAAATATTCGTATTGTCATTGCCTGCACGAGGTGCAGCATTTTGCTGGCCAAACGGTGCATTGTTTGCACCACTGTTTGGCGCATACGGATTGTTAGCGGCTAGTTTTTTTTTTGCGCCCATCTTACGGAAAATGAAGAAGGCAACAGCAGCGGCAAGTAAAATCCAGATCCATCCTGGAATACCACCTTTCTCTTCCTGTTGTTGAGCTTGCGCTTCAGAAGCTGCTTGACCGTTATTGTCATCGGCCATCGCATTTGCAGCGACTGCACCAATAGCAGCACCAGCCACACCAGCAGCAACCATTCCGCCCACATTCGAGCCAGATTTTGCTGGAGCGCCAGCAGTTGCAGGCTGTTGAACAGGAGCAGATTGACGAGGTTGCTGATAAGACTGAGTTGGAGCAGCTTGACGGCTCATACCATGGCTTTTACCACCACCGGCACGTTTCGCTTCTGCAATCGGCGCTACCAAAAGGGCTGCTGTTAAAAGAGCAGTCATCAAACCACGCTGTCGAACTTCCATCAAATTTTCCTATATCTATATAAATTTAAAATAGCCATCTAGTTATGCCGCCATTTGTACTGAATTTCAATAGAATATCGGTAAAAAATTGAAAATTCATTCAAAATAAACGATTCAACGTGACTAAGACTCATCGGTAAGTGTAATTGCCTGACTCAACGCCTCATGTAAACGTGCGACAGAAATAATTTCTACACCTGAAATCGGTTTTTGCGGTGCATTCCCACGCGGTAAAATAATGGTTTTAAAACCATGCTTAATGGCTTCTTTGAGTCGTTCTTGTCCATTGGGTACAGGGCGGATTTCGCCTGAAAGGCCGACTTCACCAAATACTGCCAAATGCTGTGGCAGGGCTTTAGCTCTTAAGCTAGAGGCGCAGGCTAAAAGTACCGCAAGGTCAGAACCTGTTTCTGTGATTTTTAAACCACCGACGACATTGACATAGACATCTTGTCCTGCGGTTTGTACGCCACCATGACGGTGCATAACGGCTAAAAGCATGTTTAAACGGTTTTGTTCTAAACCTAAGGCCACGCGTCGAGGTTGTCCGTGCGCATCATCTACCAAAGCCTGAACTTCAACTAAAAGTGGACGTGTGCCTTCACGGCTAATCATGACGATAGAGCCCGGAATGGCTTCATCATAACGACTAAGGAAAATAGCGGATGGGTTTGATACCTCGCGCAGACCTTTATCGGTCATGCCAAATACACCAAGCTCGTTGACCGCACCAAAACGGTTTTTCACCGCACGAATCATACGGAAGCGCGAGTCAGACTGACCTTCAAAATACAAAACACAATCGACCATATGCTCAAGCACGCGAGGGCCTGCCAAAGAACCTTCTTTCGTTACGTGACCGACAATAAACAGTGCAGTACCACTATTTTTGGCAAAGCGGGTCAGGAGTGCAGCCGATTCACGAATTTGGGAAACACCGCCCGGCGCAGACTGGAGTGTCTCGGTGTATAGGGTTTGGATCGAATCTAAAATGGCAACGGCAGGGCGTTCATGTGCCAATACTTCACAAATACGCTCGACACAGGTTTCTGCCATGACTTTGAGCTGATCGTTCGGCAAATCTAGGCGCTGGGCACGAAGAGCTACCTGAGACAAAGATTCCTCACCTGTGACATATAAGGCAGAACTTTTACTCGCCGCCATATAGGTTGCAGTTTGTAGCAAAATAGTGGATTTACCAATGCCGGGGTCACCACCAATCAGCACAACTGAACCTGTGACCAGTCCACCACCGAGCACACGGTCAAATTCACCAATACCTGTTGCCATTCGAGTTTCATGCGAAACGGAAACTTGATTTAAGGTAGTCACAGCAGCGGCTTGACCTGCATAGCCACCGCCCATTTTAGGCTGTGCACGGTGTGTAACAGCGGGTGCAATACTGACTTCGACTAATGAATTCCATTCACCACATTCGGTACATTGACCGGCCCATTTGGGATGATCAGCACCACATTGTTCACATCGATAGACACTTTTTGCTTTCGCCATAATATTTACTGTGCACAAACTCAAATTGAGTCACAGCATAGCGGTGAATACATCGAAAAACCAAGTTTTTATCGCATGAAATGACTGATGAAGGTCAATTGATGTCGTTTTATTTTCAAGAGCTGCACTTTTACATAGTAAGCACTTTATAATAGCGCATTATATTTTTTGAAATGGGTCACCACATGACTGAACTATTACGACATATCGATGCCATCGCACGTGAAAAAAATCGTGATGTGTTATTTGTGCATTTTGAAGAATATGATCATCAACATCCTGAAAAAAATACAGTGCGTAATGATGTTATGCACTGGTTTGATCTGCAAAATATCGACTATTTCCCTTGTATGGGGCTAGAAGGTGAGTCTTTAATCGATAGCTATACAGGTGATTTATACCTTGACGTACCTTTTGATGAAAGCAGCCCTGCATATAAAACCCTCAGTGAATATCTTGAAGATGAACAAGGGAACATGAAAATTCAGGGGGTATTGTTCTTTTCTTTATCTTTGGAAATTGCTCTAGAAATCGAAGCTGATCTGATGGAAGCCAGTGCTGTAGATTCTGAATATGCTGAAAATGAGTTTGGTGACCAATTTGGTGAAGGCTTTATTGAAGATGCTGAATTAGATCCAAAAGATGAAGCGGCTAATGAAAGCAAGACGAAAAACGACAAATTTGATGATGGTCAAATTGGCACGATTCAATAAGTAAATATCAATTTTCAGTCCGAATAAAAAAGCCACGTGAATTCACGTGGCTTTTTGTTTAGCAGGGGATTAGTACAATTCACCTGATTTACGACGTTCAATAAAATCTTTTGATTCTTTCACAATGATGCCTGAGAGCAATAACAGTGCAATACAGTTTGGTGCAGCCATCAAACCATTAAAGGTATCGGCAAATAACCAAACGAGATCGAGTGTTACGACACAGCCGACAAAGACTGATGCGATATAAATTAAGCGATAAATCAGTACTGACTTTTCACCTAAGAGGTATGTACAGCATTTTTCACCATAATAGCTCCAACCCAGAATGGTTGAATAAGCGAAGAAAATAATACCGAAAGTCACGACCCAACCACCGAAGCCCGGAAGTAGTTTGTCAAAAACACTAATCGTCAGTACGGCACCCGTTTGATCACCAAAGCTTTGTCCTGCCATGATGAAGCCCATCACCAGTACGATACCTGTAATTGAGCAAACAATGATGGTGTCTAAGAACGTACCTGTCATAGAGACAAGACCTTGACGTGCTGGGTGGTCAGTTTTTGCAGCCGCAGCGGCAATAGGTGCTGAGCCCATACCTGCTTCATTAGAGAATACACCACGTGCCACACCATAACGAATCGCAGCACCAATCGCACCACCCGCAGCAGCTTCGCCCGTAAATGCATAGCTAAAGATCATTTTTAGTGCAGGGATCACCAATTCAAGGTTGGTGAAAATAATGATTAAGCCACCCAATACATAACCTACCGCCATAATTGGAACAATAAATGAAGAGGCTTTAGAAATGGATTTGATGCCGCCTAAAATAACGAGGGCAGAGAATATGGTGATGACGATTGCAGTGGTGAGTGTGCTGATCCCTAAGCTGTTTTGCACAGCAAGCGCGACAGTATTGGACTGTACTGAGCTCCCAATACCAAAGGATGCCAAAGTACCAAATAGGGCAAATACCACTGCCAACCATTTCCACTTAGGCCCAAGTCCACGTTCGATGTAATACATCGGACCACCGTTCATTTCGCCATTTTCATTTTTATGACGAAACTTTACAGCGAGTACACCTTCACCATATTTGGTTGCCATACCAAAAAGCGCGGTTATCCACATCCAAAACACTGCGCCCGGACCACCGAGCACACAAGCGGTGGCTACACCGGCAATATTACCTGTACCAATGGTGGCAGAAAGTGCGGTCATAAGTGAGGCGAAATGAGAAATATCGCCATCATGATGATCGGCTTTAGGATGCTTGCCAAAGACTTGTTTGAATGCGAAAGGCAACATGCGAAATTGCCAGAAAAGCAGTCGGAAGGTGAGGAATACACCTGTTCCAACAATGAGGACCAACATGTATGGACCCCAGACCCATCCACTGAGTGTTTCCATGATATTTTGAATTTCTTGCATAGTATCTTCTTCTTATCGGCCCTGAGTGAGTGAATGCTACATTTTTGATATCTGTAGCAATTGATATGCCATTGTTAGAAACTTCCATGATTTTTGGCATAAATTTTTATCGTTGGTAAAATATTTTTTGCATAAAATTTAAGTTATTACAAGTAAATTGTTGTTTTATTGGTCGCTTTAAAATGTGAACTGGCGCTAAGATTTTTATATATAAGAAAAATAAATTAACTTTGTCACTTAATCCGAAAATATAGATGATGAGAAATAATTTTGTATTTTCTGAAATTTTTACGTTAATTTGTCGCAATTGGAACGCGAAGTTGAATTAAATAATGTCAAATGAAATTCATGGATCGCACGCTGATAGCGGCGATTTGAAACGAAGCTTGTCCAACCGACACCTGCAATTGATTGCGATTGGTGGTGCGATTGGTACAGGTTTATTTATGGGGTCAGGAAAGACCATCAGTTTAGCTGGTCCGTCCATCCTTATTATCTATATGATTATTGGTTTTATGGTTTTCCTCGTCATGCGTGCATTAGGCGAGTTATTACTATCAAATCTTGAATATAAATCTTTTATCGATTTTGCAACCGACTTAATCGGCCCGTGGGCAGGTTATTTTGTGGGTTGGACCTATTGGCTGTGCTGGATCACTATAGGGATTGCAGATTTATCGGCCATTATTTATTACCTGCAATTCTTTAATGGAGGTAACCCGTTCTCGCCCGAAGAAGGGGTGATGATCAGTGTTGCCGCCATTGTTTTTATCATGGGTTTAAACCTTGTTACGGTTAAACTTTTTGGTGAATTAGAGTTTTGGTTTGCACTGATTAAAATTATTGCAATCGTGGTGCTCATTGGTGTCGGTCTTTGGATGATCTTTACCGGTTTTACCTCATCGACAGGTGAAATCGCATCATTCACACATTTATGGTCACATGGTGGTCTATTCCCAACAGGAGTAACTGGCTTCTTGGCAGGTTTCCAGATCGCCATTTTTGCCTTTGTCGGCGTAGAACTCGTGGGTACTACGGCAGCAGAAACCAAAGATCCAGAACACAACTTGCCTAAAGCTGTGAACTCGATTCCGATTCGTATCATTATTTTCTATGTGCTGGCACTTGTGATTGTGATGTCCGTTACGCCATGGAATGCCATTGACCCAAGCATTTCACCATTCGTGAACTTGTTTAGCCAAGCCGGTATTGCTGCTGCTGCGATTATTATGAACTTGGTTGTGTTGTCATCAGTTATGTCATCGATGAATAGTGGTGTGTTCTCGACTTCACGTATGTTGTTTGGTTTATCTCGTGAAGAGCAAGGTCCAAAAGCGTTTGGCCGTCTAAACTCACGTGCAGTTCCGGCAAATGCGTTATATTTCTCGGCAGTTTGTTTGTTGTTAGGTGCTGCATTACAGTATTTCGTACCGAACACTGTTGAAGCCTTTACATTAGCAACCACACTTTCTACGATTTTATTTATTTGCGTATGGCTCATGATTATCTGGAGCTATATCGTTTACTATAAAACTCGTCCTGAGCTGCATGCGAAATCAACCTTTAAATTACCAGGTGGCTTATATACTTGCTGGCTTGTGATTATCTTCTTCATCGGCATGATTTATGTCTTGTCGCTAGAAGCAGATACCATGAAAGCGCTCATGGTGAGCCCAATTTGGTTCATCATTTTGATTATTGGTTATTTTGGTTTTTATAAGAAAAAGCACCATTAATTTACATTTTTGATCTGATGTAAAAACATAAAAAGTTGCTCCTGAGGGGGCAGCTTTTTTATTTGGATATGGACTTATTTTAAGTTAAAACAGACTGTTTATTAGCGTTTCGATTTGTATTAAACAGCATTCAAATTGATAAGCTATTTCAGTGAAATCAATAGCCTGATCGAGCTAGAAATATAGACAAATAAGGATTGAAAACAGCACCATCAAATTTTGCTTAAATTTAGTGCAGAATGGCAAAAAGCTCACTTGGATTTACAGGGCTTTTCTTTTATCCGCGGGTTGATCACGTTATACTCGGAAAAATCTTTTCATTAGGTACGTTTATGTATCGTTTTATGAATTATAAAATTATTGTATTAGCAAGTGCTGTGCTGCTGACCGCTTGTGGTCAGTCTGGTGCATTGCATTTACCTTCAGATGCAAATGCAGATAAGCGCGCAAAATATCTGATTTATCCAGATACGCCTGCACAGCAAAAGCAGGAAAAACAAGCGGATTCTGTTCCAACTGAATCGGAATCTTCAAATTCTAACCCTACACCTTAATGCTTTTATAGAAAGGATACTTTCATGAGTTTCACCCGTACGAATGGGGTATTGCATGCAGAGCAATGTTCTTTACAACAGCTTGCACAGCAATATGGCACACCGCTTTATGTTTATTCAAAAGCTACTTTTGAAAAGCATTATTCAGATATGGATCGTGCATTTAGCTTTATCGACCATCAAATTTGTTTTGCGGTAAAGTCAAACTCTAATCTTGCGGTGTTAAACGTACTTGCCAAGCAGGGCGCTGGTTTTGATATCGTGACGGGTGGTGAACTCGCACGTGTATTAAAAGCCGGTGGTGAAGCTTCTAAAATTGTATTCTCTGGTTTGGGTAAAACTGAAGCCGATATCCAAAAAGCGTTGGACGTGGGTATTGCATGTTTTAACGTTGAATCACATGCAGAGTTGGATCGAATCCAAAAAGTTGCTGCGGCAATGGGTAAGAAAGCACCGATTTCATTGCGTGTAAATCCAGATGTGGATGCTAAAACCCATCCTTATATCTCTACGGGTTTAAAAGAAAATAAATTCGGCATTCCTTCAGACAGTGTTTTTGAAACTTATGCTTATGCGGCATCATTGCCAAATCTTGAGATTATCGGGATTGATTGTCATATCGGCTCACAGTTGACTGAAACTCAGCCTTTTGTTGATGCACTTGATCGTGTCATTGTGATGATCAATCAACTGAAAGAGATGGGTATTCATCTAAAACACATCGATATTGGTGGTGGTTTAGGCGTAACGTACAAAGACGAAGTTCCGCCAACCGTTGAAGAATATGCTCAGGCAATGCGTCCGGCATTAGAAAAATTAGGCCTTAAGGTGTATATGGAACCGGGGCGTAGTATTTCTGCAAATGCAGGGGTGTTGTTAACTAAAGTTGATTTGCTCAAACCGACCAATCATCGTAATTTTGCCATTATTGATGCCGCAATGAACGACTTAATCCGTCCCGCTTTATATGAAGCATGGATGGATATTCAGGAAGTAACGCCTCGTACTGATACAGAAAAGAAAGACTGGGATGTTGTTGGCGCGATTTGCGAAACCGGTGATTTCCTCGGTAAGCAACGTCAGTTGGCGATTCAAGAAAATGACGTGCTTGCAGTATTGGGTGCGGGTGCTTATGGTTTTGTCATGAGTTCAAACTACAACAGCCGCGGACGTGCTGCTGAAGTAATGGTTGACGGTGATCAGTCTCATTTGATTCGTGAGCGTGAAACCATCGAATCATTATGGGAACGTGAACGTTTATTGCCTTAAGGAGAAATTCGAGATGTTATTAGAATTTACCAAAATGCATGGCCTTGGCAATGATTTTATGGTGGTCGATCTAATTAGCCAACGGGCTTATTTAGATACAGTGACGATTCAGCGTTTGGCCGACCGTCATTTTGGTATTGGTTTTGATCAGCTTTTGATTGTAGAGCCACCTGATTTACCCAACGTCGATTTTAAATATCGTATTTTTAATGCAGATGGTTCTGAAGTTGAACAATGCGGTAATGGCGTACGTTGTTTTGCGCGCTTTGTGCATGAACGTAAGTTGACCAGCAAAACCAAAATCAAAGTACAAACCAAGTCAGGTATCGTAGAGCCTGAATTAGGTGCAAATGGTTGGGTGCGCGTTAACATGGGTTATCCTCGCTTTTTGCCGCATGAAATTCCATTTATTGCGGAAGAGCCTGATAACTTATACGACATTGCATTGGCGAATAATGAACAGCTCACCATTGATGTAGTGAGTATGGGTAATCCGCATGCAGTAACGATCGTTCCTAACGTTATTACTGCAGACGTCGCTAAAATTGGTCCACAAGTCGAATCGCATGAGCGTTTTCCACAGCGAGTAAATGCTGGCTTTATGCAAATCGTGGATGAGAAACATGCACGCTTACGTGTATTTGAACGTGGTGTCGGTGAAACGATGGCCTGTGGTACAGGTGCTTGTGCAGCGGCAGTATCAGGTATGCGTCGTGGTTTATTAGCCAATTCGGTCGAAATAGAGTTGGCAGGTGGTAAGCTGCAAATTGAGTGGCAAGAAGGTGGTGTAGTCTGGATGACTGGACCAACTGCAACAGTTTACGAAGGACGCTTAGATTTAAGCTACTTCCAAGGTTAAAATCAAAGCCCTGATTCATTCAGGGCTTTTTTTCATAAAATAAAAAGTGAATAAAAAATTATAATTCAATGGGATTGTAGTCAACATGGAACAAATAAACGAACAAATAAACGAAGAAATAAAAGAAGAAATCTTAGAACAACTTTTTCATAAAGCCTTACATGAACCCGCGTATCGACCCGAATTTTTAGCTCAATTATTAGCGGCCAATGTGTATTGTGTGGGAAAAACAGGGGGACGTGATTCACGTATTGCCGAAGCTTTGATCTTGGATGAAGGCGACAGTGTTCAATTGAAATCATGGGAAGATGAAACTTATGATTGCTTCATCCCGTTCTTTACTTCTTTGGAAAAAATGCGGTTGGCAATATCTGAAGAGGAGTCGCATATCCGGCTACTAACCAAGGCATTATTTGAAATGAACATGGGGGCAAGGCTTGTATTGAATCCACAAACACCTGATGCGACGAAGGACTTTGTACCAGAAGAAATTCAACATTTGCTGAACGGGCAGTATATTCAGCCCTCAGAAAACTATGAAGTTACGGAAGATACGGAAGTTTTAATTGGTCAGCCGGCAGAATATCCGCAGTTTATGATTGATCAATTAAGTATTTTTTTCGGCACAGAGCGCGTGGTAAAAGCTGCTTATTTGGCGCAAATGCTGAATAAAGTTCGAGATGATTCACCAACTTTGCTGATCGGACTAGATTTAGAAGCAGGATTATCTGAACAACAAATTCAAGATTTACACAGTAAAATTGGTCGTATCACACAGGACAGTTTAAAAGAGCAATGCCCAGTGGATTTAATCCATGTCGATCCGCACAGTGTGGATGGTGTAGAAGGGTATTTGCTTAATGAAACGCAAGCTTTTTACCAACGTGTTGATGGTAAGCCTAAGGGGTTCTTTGCTAGACTCTTTTCATAAAACAGATATGTAAGATCGCTTTAGAGAACGTACCACAACGCTAAAGCACATGTTGAAATGGGAGAAGACAGATGACGATGGATCAGAGTCAACTACTGGCTATGTGGTTGAAGGAACGTGAAATTCAAAATCAGTCTAAACATACCTTGCAAGCCTATGAGCGTGATGTCAGTGATTTTCTCCAATTTTGTACAATACGCAACTTGCCACTGCATGATGTTGAAAAGTCAGATCTGCGTGAATTTGTTGCTCATAAAGTGGAACAGTTTCAGCTCAGTCCAAGTAGTTTGCAGCGCATCTTATCTTCGATACGCCAATTTATGAAATGGGCAGAACAAGGAAATTATCTCAATTTTAATCCTGCAGATGATTTTCAGCTCAAACGCCAATCACGTCCTTTACCTGGATTGGTCGATATTGAAACCATTAAACAAATCATGGAACAGCCTGAGCCAGAAAGTGAAACTCAACGGCAGCTTTGGATACGTGATAAAGCGATTTTGGAGCTGCTATATTCAAGTGGTTTACGTTTGGCTGAAGTGCAGGGCTTAACCATTCGAGATATTGATTTTAATCGCCAACTGTTACGTATTACGGGTAAAGGGAATAAAACGCGCATTGTACCTTTTGGTTTTAAAGCCAAAGAGGCTGTGATGCATTGGTTGCAATTATATCCTGCATGGCATGGTGATTTTGTCCCAGAAGCCCAAGTTTTTATCACTCAAAAAGGTAATCCACTGGGGGTAAGACAAATAGAAAATCGAGTTAAATTTCAAGCTCGACGTGCAGGTGTAAATGTCGATTTACATCCGCATTTATTACGACATTGCTTCGCTAGCCATATGTTGTCCAATAGCGGTGACTTGCGTGCTGTACAAGAAATGTTGGGGCATAGTAATTTAACCACTACACAAATTTATACCCATGTGGATTTTGATCGATTGGCACAAGTTTATGATCAGGCCCATCCAAGGGCACAGCATAAAGATTCGTAACAATTGCAAAAACGACTTTGGTACTCAGTGGTCTAAATTTTGCTTAAATTTACAGGCTAGATTTCACATTTTGTATCCTAAAGTGGTCTACTTCATGAAAATTAAATAAGGATGTGAAAAAATATTGGTAAAATTGACCGACATTTTGAACTATTGTCGCATTATAAAAATTCAAATTATCGGGTATAAAAATTGTCCATTATTGAATTGACGTAAGTGCTGAAGTGAAATTCGCCATTTACTAAATTGCTGTACCGTTAAAAATATATAGGCCATACCATGATTTCAGATATTCAAGAAAAATATGACCAGTTAAATGGTCAGCAAAAAGAAATTTTTGCAGGATACGGCTTACGCCAGATCAAACACTTTGTTGAAATCAGTTTGCCTGAAGTAGAAGCTGTATTGCCTGAAGGTGCGCAGCTACAAGGGATTAATGCCGATGGTAAAGTTCAGGCGTTTAATGCGAAGACGGGCCAATACTTTATTTGGATTTCGGATAAACAATGGCAGCTTACCAATAAAGCAACTGCGAAATTTGACAGTAAAGAAGATGCCCTCACCATTTGGCGTATTTTTAATTTGGCAAAGTATGAACTTATTGACCTAAGCCATATCCATCGTGACTTTTTGGAAAATCAGCCAGCTTAAACCATTGGTCAAATAAACAACTCATGGGCTATCTTCATTGGTTTTGGATGTTTAGCCCTTATATCACCCGCACCATGACATGTTGTGATGCTTATGAGCAGAGCGTTAAAGTGTCTACCTCGTTTGGTTTTAAGCTTTCAAATAAACATTTGAGATAAGCTAGTGGACGTCTTTGCAAAACTTATGATGCTAAACAAAATCTCTAAATGTAAACCCATTTTGCTGTTCAGTAATCAATTCGCTTAGTTTTAATAGCGAGAGCCTGTAAATCCAATCAGTTGTATTCTTGTTTAAGAAATTAACCTCAAAGGTTCCTTAGATTGTGTTCGTTCATTTGCCGCAAATTATTATTTTTCTTTGCTTAAAATATAATGAAATACCGCATAGCTAGGTATTTGCATTCGAGGCTGTGAAGGTAGTCCGTCACTACATTGCCAAGCTTGTAGTATCAGCCTCGTCGTTTCTGATGCTTGAGTTGTTCCTTGGCAGATTGATTGTGTGGTTATAAATCTTCTAACGGTAACTGGAAGCTTTGTTTAATGATTTGGCTAGGTAAATCAGTCTTTACACTGGTGATGCCATTTTTCTTGGTTAAGTGAGTAGACTGAAATTTACGGTAACTTTCTAGGTCAGGCACCACTACTTTGAGCATTGCATCGCACTCACCCAAAATAATGTAGCACTCCATGACTTGAGGAAGTTCTTTCATCGCTTCGATAAAAGTATCGATTGTTTCAGCATCTTGCCCAGTCAGCCAAATACGAGAGAATAAAATCAATTGAAAGCCAATCTTTTGTGGATCGACCACGGTGGTGTAATTCTGAATCACACCTGCTTCTTCGAGTAATTTGACCCGACGTAAACAAGAAGAAGGCGAGAGTCCAATTTCCTTGGCTAAGTCATTATTTTGCATGCGGCCATTATTTTGAAGTGCGCGAATGATATTCTTATCAATACGATCTAGTTTAACTAGAATTGACTTAGAAGATGTCTTCATAAAATAGAATATAATTCTAAAAATAATATCTATTATAGAATATTTGATATCCTATTTTAAAGCGATTCAAACATACTAATTTCACTTTCAGGACATAGAAAGGGAAAATTGAAATGTCTGTATTTGCTTTGTTTGCCTTAACGGTAATTCCCCTTATTTTCACACCAGGACCCGATATGCTTTTTATCCTGTCACAAGTGATGGGTAAGGATGCAAAAGCAGGCATGATGGCAACAGTGGGGGTATGCTCAGGTTACTTGGTTCACTCGATTTTGGTGGCATTGGGTATTGCTGCGATTATCGTGTCATTTCCACTACTGTTTGAAACAATCCGCTGGTTGGGGATTGCTTATCTTTTATATTTGGCAACGCATTTACTGCGTTCAGTATTTAGCAGTAAAAAATTAAGTATTGAGAAAAAGTCAGCGTCCAACCCGATTAAAAAAGGCTTTTTTACGGCTTTACTGAACCCGAAAGGAATGTTGATATATTTTGCAATTTTGCCGCAATTTATCAATAAATCAGCGAGTACCGTGAGTCAAGGTTTGATTTTGTCCTTCATTTTTATTGGGCTGATTTTTGTGGTGTATTGTAGTTTAAGTGTGGTCTTTGCACGTATTACACAAAAAACTCAAATTGATGAACGCAAACAAAAGTGGATCGATGGTACATCAGGCGGTTTATTGGCTTTTGCTGCGACATGGTTAATTGCCAATTAAAAACAGTAAATGTAAATAGAAATAAATGCCTTAACTAAAACCTTCGTGGAAGCGGAGGTTTTTTTATATGTGCTGAATATCGGCAGATATTAAGAATAAGAACAGGAGAAAAACACGCCAATTAGCTTCAGAAAAGTGAAATGAACGCTAAATTCATTATGCTTCTATCTTAAATGACAAGTTTAGATATGTTGCCGAATGTGTAGAGGGAAAGCTCTATTTCAGAAAGATTGATCGAAAATTGATATTAAATCAGATCTTTTGATGAGCTAAATCAAGTAAAAAATAATAAAAATCAATGCTTAAAAAATAACTGAATAATGCGTTTTTTTGGATAACTGAACCATTCTCTAAAAAATGTGAACGATAAGTTCAAGGAAATTACGCTTTTTTACAGGTCTTTCGATAATTGTGACTTGACCGAAATGCCGTACACATTGCAAGATAGGGCACCTAAAAAATTTAAAGTGAAGAGTTAATATAACTTTTCTCAACATTTACATTTGCTAAAACAGCCGAGGATTACATGAAGGCTCTTGTTGCTGTAAAACGTGTGGTTGATGCCAACGTTAAAGTTCGCGTTAAGCCGGACAACAGTGGTGTTGACTTAACGAACGTTAAAATGTCAATTAACCCATTCTGTGAAATCGCAGTGGAAGAAGCGGTTCGTTTAAAAGAAAAAGGAACTGTTTCAGAAATCGTTGTTGTTTCTATTGGTCCTAAAGAAGCTCAAGAACAAATCCGTTCTTCTATGGCGCTTGGTGCAGACCGCGGTATCCTTGTTGAAGCTGACGACAGCCAGTTAGGTGCACTTGAAGTTGCAAAAATCCTAAAAGGTGTCGTTGAAGCTGAACAGCCTCAATTGATCCTTCTTGGTAAACAAGCAATTGATGACGACTCTAACCAAGTTGGTCAGATGCTTGGCGCGCTTTTAGGTGCTGGCCAAGGTACTTTCGCTTCAGAAGTTAAAGTTGAAGGCGACAAAGTACAAGTGACTCGTGAAATTGACGGTGGTTTACAAACTGTTGAACTTGCACTTCCTGCAATTATCACTACTGACTTGCGTTTGAATGAGCCACGTTATGCTGCTCTTCCAAACATCATGAAAGCGCGTAAAAAACCGCTTGATACTAAGTCACCTGCTGATTATGGCGTTTCACCTGCGACTAAGCTTAAAACTGTTAAAGTTGAAGCTCCTGCAGAACGTAAAGCGGGCGTACAAGTGAAGTCTGTAGACGAGCTTGTAGATAAATTGAAAAACGAAGCGAAAGTGATCTAATACAGAAGGATAAAAATCATGAGTATTTTAGTTATCGCTGAGCACGACAACAAAGCACTAAATGGTGCAACTCTTAACGTTGTTGCTGCAGCGCAAAAAATCGGTGGTGATATCACTGTATTAGTAGCTGGTTCAGGCGCTCAAGCAGTTGCAGACCAAGCAGCTAAAGTTGCGGGTGTAAGCAAAGTATTACTTGCTGACGACGCTGCTTATGCTAATCAATTGGCTGAAAACGTTGCTAAATTAGTTGCTTCTATCGGTGCGGGTTACACTCACATCCTTGCTGCTTCTACGACAACGGGCAAAAACGTACTTCCACGTGCTGCTGCGCTACTTGACGTAAGCATGATCACTGACATCATTGCTGTTGAAGGTCCTAAAACTTTCAAACGTCCAATCTATGCAGGCAACGCGATTGCAACTGTAGAGTCTGGCGAGTCTGTTGTAGTTGCGACTGTTCGTGGTACTGCATTTGATGCTGTTGCAAGCGAAGGCGGCTCTGCTGCAGTTGAAGCTATTGCATCTACTGGTGATGCTGGTATTTCTAAGTTCGTTTCTGAAGAAATCGTGAAATCTGAACGTCCAGAATTAACAGCTGCGCGTATTGTTGTTTCAGGCGGTCGTGGTGTTGGTTCAGGTGAAAACTATCACACTGTTCTTGATCCATTAGCGGACAAGCTTGGTGCTGCGCAAGGCGCATCTCGTGCAGCAGTTGATGCTGGTTTCGTACCAAACGATATGCAAGTGGGTCAAACAGGTAAAATCGTTGCTCCTGACTTGTACATCGCTGTAGGTATCTCTGGTGCGATTCAGCACTTGGCAGGTATGAAAGAATCTAAAGTGATCGTTGCGATCAACAAAGATGAAGAAGCGCCAATTAACTCAGTAGCTGATTACTGGTTAGTAGGTGACTTGAACACTGTAGTTCCAGAATTAGTATCTAAAATCTAATTTCTGAACACAGTTCAAGACGCTCCTAAGCTTATGGTTTAGGGGCGTTTTTATTGTTTGAAGAATTAGTAGGTCTTCTTGGTTATGTTTAATCGATTAATTATACGTAAATGTAAATATATAAATTGCAGTTAGATGTTTCATGCTTATGAGGGTAGTGGATTCTTAGTTTAGTAGTTCAAAATTCATATAGTGTTTCTTATTATTGGTATTAGACACTACTGTAGCGTAAGCTAAACGTATGTTGAAACTTAAATGGTAAGTAAGCAGGCGCAATCGCTTGGTAATAGGATGGAGATAAATAAATTATAAAAATACAAAGATTTAAAATAAAATAATAAAAATTTATCCTTCAAGTTTGAATCTTAAACTTAAAGCAAGCTTAAAGGATTGTATATTTTGTGTTAACATTGCTGTTTTATTGAACTTGCCCTTTAGGCGGAGTCTCCCTTTGAAATTTGATTTTCAGTTACCAGTCAGTGTATTGGTGCTGATGATCTGCTGTTTACTTTTTCCTGTTTTACAAAGTATCTCTTTTCCTTTATTTGATGGAATGACTGTTACAGCAGTTGAATCGGTCCAAGCATTGTTATTGCTGTTTTTTGCGATTTATACTTTTTTCTATATTCGACCACTTGAAATGCAAGATGGAAAGAAACAATTTTGGTTGTGGGCTGTCGCATGGTGGTTGTTGCTATTTGGTCGCAGTATTAGTTGGGGACGTGACTATTTTCCTGATGTGCCTAAACCGTATTTTCGTTTAATTTCGGTATTCATGATTGCACCAGTCGTCTTTATGCTGTTTTCGCCTTATTTGCGTCAAGAAATTGTACATAAACTAAAAACCTTGGCTTTGCCAATTTGGCCATTCGGCTTGGTGATATTGGGCTTACTGATTTCTGATGCAGTTGAGCATAGTCGAAGTCTTAGTTTTTTATTTTTGTATGATTTGGCTTGTAAAGATTTCATCGAAGAAGTTTATGAATTTCCGCTTATTTTAGGTTTGTTTTTAACAGCATACCCATGGATGCAGCAGGATCATGTACCTCAAGAATTAGAGGTCATGCAATATCATAAAGAGTGATTTTTATCACATTTATGGGTCTAAATTTGAAGCTTCGAGAAGAAATATTTTGAACATTAAACAACCTCTATTCTTAGAGGTTTTTTTCACAGCAAATAAAATCAAAATGCTTAAAATAAATACAAAAAATCATGGTTCTAGTGCAAGATGATTGGCACAAAAATTAGGGTTTTTATGCTATACTGTCCGACTTGATTTTTGATATTGGTTCAGTGTTTTTTGAACTAATTTTTACAGATTTACGATATATAAATGCGGGCAGAATTCTGCTTGTATAACAAGGAGTATGCATGAGCGTATCGGAAATTAGACCGATTGCCATTGAGGATGAACTGAAGAGCTCATATCTCGATTATGCAATGAGCGTGATTGTGTCACGTGCGTTGCCAGATGTCCGAGATGGTCTCAAACCTGTTCACCGTCGTGTGCTTTTTGCAATGCACGAATTGGGCAATGACTACAACAAAGCTTACAAAAAGTCTGCCCGTGTAGTCGGTGACGTCATCGGTAAATATCACCCACATGGTGACTTAGCTGTATACGAAACTATTGTTCGTATGGCTCAAGATTTCAGCTTACGCTACCAATTGGTTGATGGTCAGGGTAACTTCGGTTCTGTCGATGGTGACAGTGCAGCAGCAATGCGTTATACCGAAGTTCGTATGCGTAAATTGACCCACGAACTTTTAGCGGATCTTGAGAAAGATACCGTAGAGTGGGAAGACAACTACGACGGTTCTGAGCGTATTCCACAAGTCATGCCAACACGTGTGCCTAACTTGTTGATTAACGGTGTAGCTGGTATTGCTGTAGGTATGGCAACCAATATGGCTCCGCATAACATGACAGAAGTCATTAATGCATGTCTTGCTTATGCCAACGATCCGCACATCAGCATTGAAGGGTTAATGGAACATATTTCTGGTCCAGACTTCCCTACAGGCGGTATCATTTACGGTAAATCAGGCATTGTCGATGCGTACCGTACTGGTAAAGGCCGTTTGCACATCCGTGGTAAATATCACATTGAAGAAGACCAAAAATCGGGCCGTAGCACGATTGTCTTCACTGAAATTCCTTATCAAGTTAACAAAGCAAAAACCATTGAACGTATTGCTGAGTTGGTCAAAGAGAAAAAACTTGAAGGTATTTCTGAACTTCGTGATGAATCAGATAAAGAAGGGATGCGTATTGCAATTGACTTGAAGCGTGGTGAAAACGCTGAAGTGATTGTAAATAACTTATTCCAAAATACCCAATTAGAAAATTCATTCAGCATTAACATGGTCTGCCTCGATAATGGTCAGCCTAAGTTAATGAACTTGAAAGATATTATTGCAGCGTTTATCCGTCACCGTCAGGAAGTGGTTACACGCCGTACCATGTTCGAATTGCGTAAAGCACGTGAACGTGGACATATCTTAGAAGGTTTGACGGTTGCTCTGGCAAATATCGATGCGATCATTGAAACCATCAAAACATCTGCAAATCCAAGCGAAGCGCGCGAACGTTTACAAGCGGGCGAGTGGGCAGGCGGTGGTGTCGTTGCATTGCTTGAAAAAGCGGGTGCGGTATCTGTCCGTCCAGATGAAATTGAAGGCGAAGATCCATCACGTCCATTTGGTTTAACAGGTGATATTTATCGTCTGTCTCCAACCCAAGTAGGTGCGATCTTAGAACTTCGTTTACATCGCTTAACTGGTCTAGAACAAGACAAGTTACAAGCTGAATATACAGAAATTCTTGGTCAAATTGCTGAATACACGGCAATTTTGAACGATTTCAACTTGTTGATGAACGTGATTAAAGAGGAATTGGCTTTAATCCTTCAACAATATGGCGATGCACGTCGTACCGATATCGTGGAATCACGTATCGACTTCTCTCGTGAAGATTTAATCCCTGAAGAGCAAATGGTACTAACTGTTTCTAAATCAGGCTATGCAAAAACTCAACCATTGTCAGACTACGCTGCACAGCGTCGTGGTGGACGTGGTAAGTCTGCAACTTCAATGAAAGAAGACGATTACATCCAACATTTGATCGTGACTTCAAACCACGCAACAGTGCTTTGCTTTACCAATGTGGGTAAAGTTTATCGTTTGAAAGTGTATGAAGTACCTCAAGCTTCTCGTGGTGCGAAAGGTCGTCCGATGGTGAACTTATTGCCATTAGATGAAAACGAAACCATCACCGCTATTTTACCTGTGGTTGATGCGCCGAAGAAATTTAAAGAACGCTTGGCTGACTTTAAAGCATTTGTAAAAGCCAATAGTGCACAGCTACAAACCAATGAAGTGATTAACAGTCATTTTGCAGGCTTAGAAGCTGCACTTGCTGAGACTGAAGACGGTGCAGATGATTTATCTGACGCACTTCGTATTCAGTTGAAACAATTGGGTCTAGAGTTATCTACGACTGATCTTGATGATGAAATCATCAATGACTTTGCACAGCAAGCAGAAGCCGTTCGTAAAAACTTCTACGTATTTATGGCAACAGAATACGGTACGATTAAACGTGTTGAGTTAGAACAATTCTCGAATGTTCGTTCTAACGGTCTACGTGCGATTGAACTCAATGGTGATGACACCTTAATTGGTGTTGCTATTACTGATGGCGAACAACAAATCATGTTGTTCTCAAACGAAGGTAAAGCCATTCGTTTTGCAGAAACTGACGTGCGTTCAATGGGCCGTTCTGCCAAAGGTGTCCGTGGTATGCGCGTGACCATTGGTGCGGCAGCTCAAGCTGAAGACGCTGAGGATGCGGATGTCGAGTCGGATGATGACGATACCTCTGATTCAGCTCTCATTAGCCGTATAGTGTCATTGGTAGTTGTTCCGGAAACTGGTGAAGTACTTTGTGCTTCAGCTAATGGTTATGGTAAACGTACACCAGTAGATGACTTCCCAACCAAGAAACGTGGCGGTAAAGGTGTTATTGCAATTAAAACATCTGAACGTAACGGTGAACTTGTTGGTGCGGTAGCGATTGATGCGTCTAAAGAGCTAATGTTAATTTCAGATGGCGGTACGTTGGTTCGTACACGTGCGTCTGAAGTGGCACAAACAGGTCGTAATGCTCAAGGTGTTCGTTTGATCCGTTTAGGTGAAAGCGAAATCTTAGTCGGTGTTGTGGCGATCGAAGCAGTTGAAGAAGACGAAACTTTTGAAGAAGTGGAAGCAATCGAAACTGAGCAGCTTGTAGATGACTCAACGATTATTGATCAAAATGACAATGAATCAGATCTCAATGAGCCTGAAGAAGACTAATTGAAGATTGAGAAAAGAGGGCGCTACGGCGTCCTTTTTGATAGATGAATAGTATTAACAAAAATTTATATAAACAAGAATAGTGACTTAAATGTATTTCAAAAAATTAATTAGAACCAAAGGAATAGTCATTTGTTTTGCATTAATGGGATGTAGTGAGCCGACGTCTGTAGAGTTTAATGAAGGTATAAAAAAAGAATCATCTATTCCTTATAAGCTGACACCTTTGCAACTTAAACACATTGAGCAATTGTATGTTGCTATACGTGATAAAGATTTAGATCAAATCCAGAAAATAACAGATGAGAAGTTTTATCAAGCTTTGTTAGAAGATCCAACATTATTACCAGAAATATCTTCATATATTCCATATTTTGAAAAAGTTTTAGATTATAAAATGTTGGAATATAAAAGTATTAAAAATAGTGTGCATGGTGAACTAATTGAAGCAAACCTTAAGTATGAATACGAGCAGCAAACTGTATTTTACACCGTATTATTTAAACAAGATGATCCTTTGGCTAAAATTATCGGTAGTCATCTAAAGTTGGTACTTAAATAAACCCTTAGAATTTTCAGTGGTACTTTATTTAAATACATTAAAAGTGAAGCTCATTTACCTTGCGTAAGTGAACAGAGTTTAATTTAATGTACTGTCAACAAGTTGGAAAGAGAAAAGTTAAAGAGATATCTTAATTTTAATATCAACTTTGAAGTTTTATATATACTCAAAAGCTTAAATTAGGAATAAGTGTGGTTATGAAGGCAAATTTTTTGTTACTAGGTTGTGTCATAGCGTTGTCAGGTTGTGACCAAATTGGCCAAAAAGCATTAAATGCAATACCAGACCCAAGTGTTGAACAGACTGAAGTAGCCCAAGCTGCCTATGATCAATTACGTGAAGGCAATTTTGATAAGCTGTACACTTACTTTGAACCAGAACTCAAAGCGAAGTTTGAACAGAATGAAAAAGAGCTGCGTAAATTTGCACGAGGTATTCCGAAACAAGATTACTCACGTAAAAATATAGTGGCTAAGCACATTGAAAAATCGACTGAAAAGCCGTCTTTATATACAGTTACTTATGAGTACGGTTATACCAATAAAAACCTTGTACAGTACGATGTAAGTTTTGATAAACCCGCAGGAAGTAACAAAATTCGAGATTTTAATATTTCAGTTTTTGGCGAAAAAAATAAATAAAATTAGGTAAAAAATAAAACAAAGCTGTAAAAAAGGACGCCTAAGCGTCCTTTTTTATGTCATAAAATTAAGCTACATCTTTTAAATTAGAGGCATAATTTTTTTGTTTTTCAGTATCAAATTGGCCTTCCCATTTACTGATCACCAGTACAGCAAGCGCGTTACCAATTACATTCAGTACAGTACGTGCCATATCTAAAATACGGTCAATACCAGCAATAAATGCCAGACCTTCAAGAGGAATACCGACACTACCAAGAGTCGCCAGCAAGACCACGAAAGAAACGCCAGGTACACCTGCAATCCCTTTAGAGGTAATCATCAAGGTCAGTACTAGAATCACTTGTTGAGTGATTGTCAGATCGATCCCGTAAAGCTGAGCAATAAAGATAGCCGCAATACTTTGATATAGGGTCGAACCATCGAGGTTAAATGAATAGCCAATTGGAATCACGAAACTGGTAATCGGTTTCGGAGCACCGTAAGCTTCCATTTTTTCCATAATACGGGGGAGGACGGTTTCAGAACTTGCAGTTGAATATGCGAGAATCAATTCATCTTTTAAGATCTTGATAATGGCCCAAACACTGAAGCCACAAAATTTAGCAACTGCACCTAATACAATGAAAATAAAGAAGAAGATTGCACCATAAACTAAAACTGCGAGTTTAAGCAGTGGCACAAGTGAGCTGAAGCCGAAATTCGCAACAGTTGCAGCAATCAAGCCGAATACACCAATAGGTGCAAACATCATGATCATGTGCGTAACTTTAAACATCGTTTCAGAAACAGCGGTCAACACTTTAATTAAAGGTTGTTTTACTTCTTGATCAAGCGCACCTAAACCTACACCAAACATCACAGAGAAAAAGATGATTGGGAGCATTTGACCACTCGTCAAAGCTGCAAAAAAGTTAGATGGAATAAGTGAAAGTATTGTTTGAATCAAACCATGAGAATGTTCACTGACTTCATGTGTTGTTTCTTGATACTTTGAAATATCGACTTGCGTCAATGCAGACATATCAATGCCGGCACCAGGTTGGAATACGTTGGCTGCAACTAAACCGACTAAAATAGCAACGGTAGTAATGATTTCAAAATAAATAATTGTTTTGAAACCAAGTTTACCTAAGTTACTACCGTGACTTGTATTGGCAATACCTAAAATAAGCATCGACACAACAAGCGGAATAACGATCATCTTAATAAGGTTAATAAAAATTGAACCCAAAGGCGTCAAAAAGTTATTAACTAAAGCATCACGATATTCAGGAGAATAGTGTAGGAAAGCACCAACAAGTATACCTAGAATGAGAGCAATCAGGATTTGCCAGGCAAGGCTCACCTTAATCTTTTTCATACATCAGCTCTTATGTCAGATTTGGGAGAAAAAAGCCCACAGTCATCCACGAACAAATGTTGCAGACAGACTGAGTCCGCCATGACAAAAAGTTATGAATAATTTGGGAGATAAATACGACAATATTTTGCAGTTTATATGAGAATACAGCCAACGATTTTGATCAAAACCAAACTGTTTGATCGATAAATTATCATTTTAAGTTGTATAAGCGATTCGATTGTTAAGTTTAATTTATAAAACGAATAAAATTGAGTTATTAATAAACACTTCACAAAATTTCTGATTTGCCTAGAAAGATCGAAAAACTAAATGTGAGCCTGTATTTTTCATTTTTATATAGAAGTTTGCTTTATACTTGTGAGGCAGATAAATCAGTGAAAATTCTATAAATCACACAGATTATCCGAAATAAATTTTAACTTTATATATTTTAATAATAACCAGAGGGCTTGTACGGTGTTGAAAAAATTAGTCGTCATCATCACTTTAATCTTACCTATAACGGCTTGTGAAAAAATCGGCGATTTCTTGATTGCAAAATTCGAATCAAGCCTACCAAGTGAGACAAGTTCACAGCGTGCGAAGTCAGAAAAATTATTCGCAGCACTACACCAACCCCATCAAGACAGCTTTTTGGCATTGGTTGAAGAAAATGTTCGTGATGCGATGCTGGCAGATCCAGAGCTGTTTTCACGTATGAAAAAGCTGATTCCTGCAGGTCAACCTAGCGCTGAGGCGGAAGTGATTCAGCGAATGGCAAATACTCGGCTGGGAGAAGGTAAGACCACAACAATTGTGTATAAATATGATTATCCGCAAAAAGAACTGTATATGAGTGTGGTCTTTGCTGGTCATGATGGAGACGATAAAGTGAAAGGATTCTGGCTTGAAAACGCTGCAGAAAAAGAATCAGATGATTTGGTTACTGAGATCACCTCAGATGTAGATGATTTTGATATTCAAGTGGATGAAGCATCGACTGTGACGCCAACAGCATACAGTTAATAGGTGACAGAAAGCATTAAAATTTGAGACATGCTAAGAAGCAAAGCGTTCGAGTCCATGATGAATAGGTTTGAACGCATTTCGCTTGATCTAGACATGTTTAACAGCGCAAACAGCATTATCGTTTGGAAAGCTTTAAACGCCAGACAGCAAGACATAAAAAAATCAGTCCAATACTTGTGAGATAAAGCAGTTTTGGGATGACGATTACTGTAGGCACACCCATCTGATTGAGTTGAAGGAACATTTGAATGCCTTGGGTCGAAGGTAATGCTTGAGCGAGTATTTGCATCCATTCAGGCATAGCTGCATGTGGCCATGCCGTTCCCGAAAGTAGAAATAGCGGAATAGAACTAAAAACGATGACATGTCCTGCACGTTCTGGCAGGTCAAGAAAGGTGGCTAGATAGAGCGTCATCGCAATAATACAACTGAGGAAGATGGGTACAGCAATGAACATGCCACCAAAATTTCCACCCCGTGGATAGTCGTTCAGCCAAAAGGTAAAACCAAATAAATAGAAGCATCCCAACGTTCCTATGGTCAAAATACACAAGAAGATGCCAGCCAATTGTGTATAGCTCGGACGCCAAGTGGTGTTTTGTCGATAGGTCGCAATCAGCATGCACAGACCCAATAAAATCGTCTGATGAATAATTAAGGGTGCAACCGCTGGGAAAATATAGCTGCCGTAGCCTGAAAGTGGATTAAATAATGGAATCTTATGGATAGATAAAGCTGGGCTAAAATCGGATATATTCTGGAATTTTTCTGCATATTCGACGAGGGCATTTTCCATCGAACTGGCTAAACCTAAGCCAATTTTTTGTGTCTTTAGAAAGTTTGCAGCACTGAGATATAAACCAATTCCACCGGTTTCACCACGGCGAATGCTATTTGAAAGATTACTCGGCAACAGTAAAATCCCATCAGCTTGCTGACTACTGAGCATATTTTCAGCCTCAGCAAAATTACCAGTCACAGCTCGAATTTCTACATTGGGACTATTGGCTACAGCACCAATAATCGTATTGGTGAGTATGCTTTGTTCCTCATCTACCACAATGATGGGGAGCGATTCTGCGTGTTCCGCTTGATAAGCAATGGGATAAAAAAAACTGTAAAGAAAAACAGAAAGCACTAAGGTGGTAAAAATCGAACTGTGCTTCACAATATCTTTAAAGGTTTGAATATAGTGTCTGAACAAATTTGATAGAAATGACACGATTACATTCATATGACTTGCTCCTTTAGTACTTTACGTAGAAAGAAGCTGGCAAGAACAAAATAGAACAGACAGTAAATGATCAGGGTGACAAGCGGTGTGATTGAAATGGAGATTGGGCTACCAATGACCCATTGTTCTGTCTGTAATTTGGCATAAGGCGTATAGGGAATAATATTGGCCCAAAACTTTGTAAACATTGGCGCATTATTCAGCGGCAATGTTACCCCTGCAAAACTCAGTGATGAGCCACCATATACCGCAATAAAACCAAAAGACTTGGTGAGATCACGCGTTGCTAAAACTACGGTAGAGCTGATAAAGGCATAGGCTGTATAAAAAAACAATTGCCCGAGCAAAATTAGCAATAATGAACCCTGAACAAACCAACCTCGAAACACGATTAGCCAAAACATCCACGCCCATGTCCAAGCGGTAAAAATGAAAACATAACTGAGATTTTTAGCGATTAAAGCTTGAAAGACAGAAGTCGGTTTCACCCATTGATATACAGTGCCATATTTGATTTCTTGACCAACCGAAAATGCGACACAGCAACACAGTAGTAAATGTAGAATCGCAGGAATCATGTAGGGCTCTAAATAGAACTCATAATTTAAACCTGGATTATATAAGGGTGAAATTTTGACATTGGGCGTCGGTGCATCGAGGTAGGGGATGGTATTTTCTAAATACTGATGACCACTAAAATCGGCCATGGCTTGCAGTGTACTCAGTAACATGGCTGATGAAATACTATTGCCAACACTAAAATAGCTTTGGTTATAGGCAATGCTGATTTCTGCATCTTTTGCTTGAACCAGTCGTTGCTCTGCGCCAGCAGGAATATGAATATAGCCCCAAATTTGAGTCTGATTTAAAAGCTTTTCAGCATCATCCATACTGGGTGTAATGGTGGCTACTTTTAAAGTATGGTTGAGCTGCGCAAAATGAGTAATGTTACGGCTTAAACTGCTTTGATCTTGGTCTATGATCGCGATAGGTAAATGATCTGGTTTGCCTTGAGCAAACATATTAGTAAAGAGCAAAATCACAAGGGCGGGGGCAAGTGTGACCATACACAAGTCCCATTTGTGCTGCATTAAATAGCGAAACTCACGCAGAATGCCCCTAAACATTATTTACGCTCTTCAATTTTAAACAACACGCTCATACCCACTTTTAAGTCAGCAATCGGCTGAGCGGGTTTCAGTTGGACTTTAAAACTACGAATGTCATAGCCGCCCGTTTGCCGCGTGGTTTTAATCGTTGCAAATTCACCTTCGGCTTCTATGTGATCAATTTTAAACTCGGCAGATTTGTTTAGCGCCGGTATAAATCCTTGCATGGTCTTGAGTTGATACACTTGAGCATACTGGTCTTCACGTACATTTAAGCTAATCCATAAGCTATCATCTTGAATCAGGCTTACAACGGGCACACCCATTGCAACTAATTCTGAAACTTTGCCATAGGTTTTTGAAATAGTGCCATTGGACGGTGCAAATAACTTGGTTTCAGCCTCAAGTGCATTGGCTTCAGCCAACGCGGCTTGCGCAATCTTGACTTGGGCATCTGCCGAGCTTTGTTGTTGTGGTGTACTGCCACGTTTTGCACGCGCATATTGTTGATAAGACGCTTCTGTCATTTGTGCAGCAGACACTGCGGCAGCTTGCATTTCATCACGGCGTTGTCGTGAAATGACACCTTCTTTATAAAGGTTTTGACCACGTTGGTAGGTGGTTTGCGCCAATTGTTGCTGTGCTTTTAGACTTTGCCAATTGGCATATAAACTATCAATATTTTCTTGTTGAGAGCCACGTTCAGCTGTGGATTGCAGTGCTTGCGCAGATTGGAGTGCAGCTAAAGCCTGTTGTTTCTTTGCATCGACTTCGGGGCTGGTTAAACGAACCAGTGCTTGACCTGCTTGTACTTTTTCACCGTCATGCACATATATTTCTTCGATACGACTGGGTACTTTGGTACTAATGTGGATGGTTTCAGCCTCAACTCGACCTTGTAATTCAACCTGCTTGGGCTGATAACTTTTCCATAAGCCAAATGCAATCAATGCCAAAAGCAGAACTAAGACAATGCCAATCACGAGCTTGATCAAAGCAGATTTATTGCGACTTTGCACTGAGCTTTTTTTCGTCTCTGCATCAGTATTGGTATTCACTTTCTTTGGAGTATCCTCAGCAGTATTTGCTGTAGACGAAACGTTTGAACTCGAGACATTGGATTGGGATGTTTCAGCATTCGCAGAGGCATCTTCTTGGTGATCAGTTGGTTCCTGATTCATATTGTTTCCCCTCGGCTAAACTTAGCGAATATAGTCGGTGTGTGATTGATTGATATAGCTTTGGAACTGGTCAATGCTCCCGTGACTTTGTAGCAGTGTTGCGAGTGACATCACGTATTTATAAGCATTGAGCGCCATTTCACTTTGTAGCCCACTCAGTGCATTTTGTGCATCAATGACTTGTGTGGCCGTTCCCATATCTTCCTTAAATGAAAGCTGTTGGATTCTTAAATTTTCTTGTGCGGCTTTTAGATTTTGCTGTAACAACAGGTGACTTTGTTGAGCGCTGGTGACTTCATTAAATGAGCTATAAATCAGGCTTTCAATTTCTTGTTTCGTACGCTCAGTCATTAACTCAGATGCATAGCGTTGAAGTTCAGCAGCTTGTACGGATTTGTTTTTATCAATACCTGAAAATAAGTTGTAGCGAGCGGCAACACCAACGATCCAGTTTTGTTTATCGTCGAGACTATATTCACCAAATGCAAAGACGTTGGGTTTTTTTGCTGCGCTTTGGGCTTTCACATTGGCACCGGCCAATTGACTGTCCAATTGCATTTTACGCACCAAACTAGACTGATCCTGATAACTTTTTAGTAAGGCGGTTATATTTTGATTGTGTTGCTGATTAATAAATAATGGCGTTGTAAGATCAGTAATTTGGCTGCTTTGCATTAAGTTGTTTAATTTAAATAAGCTAGAGCGAAAATTTGCTTCAGTATTTTGAAAAGTTCTGAGCGCATTATTCTTCGCCACTTCAAATTGCATACGCTGGCCTTTGCTAATGAAACCCTGTTGTTCCATTTTGAGCGCATTGGCATAGTGTTGTTGCATTGCATTTAAATTGAAGCGGCTGCTTTCGACTAATTTTTTTTGTAATTGAGCATTAAAATAGGCTTGGATTAATTCAAAACGTTGCACATCTTGTTGTTGTTCACTGCTAATCGCGCTGCGTTTGGCTTGGATATTGGCAATTTCCTTGGCGCTAGACGTTAACCCACCGGTATACAGCGGCATCATTACGGAAACGGTAGGGCGGATCACTTGATCATCTAAGACCACTTGGGAAGAATCTGGAATTAATCCGACACCATCACGGATTGGCTGTTGCAGACTGTCTTTTAATGGGTCTGCCAAATCACTCGGTAAGCTTTCATCAATTTTATTATTAATGCCATTACTCAGCGTTTGTTCTAAGTTGTTTTTTAAGGCGCCGAGAGGAATATCGAGTTCATTATGAAAGGCATAGGCACGGACGTTTAAATCCACACGAGGTAAACCAAGGCCTTTAATGGCCTGAGCTTGAAGTTCGGCAGATTGTTGTAGCGCTTGGTTGGCCTGAGTACTATACGAACTAGTGAGTAGACTTTGTTCTGCTTGGCTATAACTGATACTTTGCGCAAGTACGGTGGGGCTAAAAAAGCCACTGAAACAACCAAGGCCAAGCAGTAAACCTGAACGAAATGTATGTTTAATTTTTATAGAATAATCTGTTCGAGGTAAAGGCATAAAAACACACTCACAGCTAGGATGGGTTCATTATAGTCATTGTGATGAAGTTGGGTAAATTCACTAAGTTGTTGTATTGTTTCATATACATATGTAAATAAATTTTATCTTTGCAGCGCATATCATTTTTCGCACATCAAGACCTTAAATTAGTATCAATTCAAGGGATAAAAAATATCAGTAAATCTAATAATTTGAATTAAGAAGAATTAATTTTGATCTTTATTGAAATTTTGACTTCAAATGTCAGACAGCATTGGAATATTTTCAGCTTTAACTACTGCAAGCACGCGTCAGATATGGTTAAATGCCATCATTTTATTGTGTTTCACTTTGAAAGGAAAACTCATGCGCGCGTACAACTTCTGTGCTGGTCCTGCTGCATTACCTACTGCCGTTTTAGAAAAAGCTCAAGCTGAAATGCTTGACTGGCAAGGCAAAGGCCTTTCGATCATGGAAATGAGCCACCGTAGTAAAGACTATGTTGCTGTGGCAGAGAAAGCAGAAGCTGATCTTCGTAAGCTGATGAATATTCCAGACAACTATAAAGTGTTATTCCTTCAAGGTGGCGCATCACTGCAATTCTCTGCGATCCCATTAAACCTATTGGGTAAAAACAGCAAAGCAGACTATATCCACACTGGTATTTGGTCTGAAAAAGCGTTGAAAGAAGCACAGCGTTATGGCGACATTAATGTCGTTGAAGCGGGTACCACCATTGACGGTAAACTTGCGATTACTGATCAAAGCACTTGGAACTTATCTGATGATGCGGCTTATGTGCATTATGCAGATAATGAAACCATTGGAGGTCTTCAGTTTGCCAACATTCCTGAAACAGACAAGCCATTGGTTGCCGATTTTTCATCAAGCATTTTATCTGCACCATTAGACGTCTCTAAGTTCGGTTTAATCTATGCAGGCGCTCAGAAAAATATTGGTCCGGCTGGTTTAACTTTAGTGATTATTCGTGATGATTTATTGGATCAAGCGAAAGCAGAGATTCCAAGTATCTTGAAATATTCAGCTCAAGCGAAAAATGGTTCAATGGTGAATACACCATCAACTTACGCATGGTACTTATCTGGCCTGGTTTTTGAATGGTTACTTGAGCAGGGCGGTGTAGACGCAATTTATAAAGCGAATATGGCAAAAGCTGAATTGCTTTATGGTTATATCGATTCAAGCGATTTTTATGCAAATCCAATTGCAAAAGAATTCCGTTCAATCATGAACGTACCATTTACTTTGGCAAATCCAGAATTGGAAAAACAATTCTTAAAAGAAGCTGAAGAAAACCACTTGCTGAATTTAGCCGGTCACCGTTCAGTGGGTGGTATGCGTGCAAGTATTTATAATGCTGTTCCGCTAGAAGGCGTTCAAGCACTGGTTAACTTTATGGATGACTTTGCAAAACGCAACGCATAATCCTAAAGACATAAAAAAACCGGCAAATGCCGGTTTTTTTATTGAATAGATTAAAAAATAAACGTATGTAAAACGTATGCACAAATCAGCATACCTAACATAAAAAATAAGCAGGACATTGGCTCGATTTGATATCGAGATTCCATGTGATGGTCAACTTGCGATAAGTTTTCTTCTTGCACGACTTTCATAGATATTCTTTCCGATCTATTTATCGTTAATTACTATTTCTTAAACGCATTTTTAACATAATTATTTGATTAAATAAAGTACTATCTGCCGTAAACTTACTAAACTATTTAGTTTATTTAAAAATAAGTAACTGAATTGATAAATTAAGTTTCATAAATTTCCTATCTTATTTATTTATATTAGATTTTTATATTTTATCCTTTGCAGATGGATTTATTTAGCAGCATTATTTTGAATTTAATATGTGGATAAGTTATTTTAATTTGAATTTAAAAATAGAATATATTGACTGGTTTATGGATAAGAAATATTCAATCATTTAAATATTCAGCGAATACACATGATTAGCGAGAAATAAAAAAACCGCACTGAGGCGGCTTTTTTTATGTGAAATTGGTTTTTTCAATTTAAATTAGGCTGATTTTGCGTAAATATTGGCTTGTATCCACAGGTTGCCACGAATATATTGCCCAACATTGAAATTTTTATGCGCCGGATTTCGTGTTGCAACACGAACAATCACCGCTTCTTGGTTTTCTTCGTGGATTAAAGTCACATCATACAGCGTATAGTCTTGCTCTTTAAATTGCATGGCGGTTTTGCCAACTATATGCCCTTGGAACCATGCTTCATCTTCTTGTCCAAGATTTTCACCATATAGGTATGCAACCATTTTAGAAAAATCGACTGTGACTGGTGCTTTGTCATCTTCAGACTTCGGTTGCCACGCTTTAATCTGTTCGTGTAAGTCTGCAGGGGCAACACCATTATTTGCTGCCAATATATCGTTTAAAGCACGATGATGTTTAATCGATGCAGGATCATCAACAACAAGCTGTTCATGTTCTGCGACAGCTTCGAGTTCATAGGCCCAAGCATTGAGTTGCACACTGTAGGTTACATCTTTTTCATATTGGTTGTGATTGACGCTATATAAACTATCAAAAGCATACACACTGGTATTTGCGCCTAAGTCGAGGCAAAGCACAGCTTGCGTATTGGATTTACAGGTAATAATACGTTCAATGGTGGCTTTGGTTTTATATGGGCTATCAAAACTTGGAAATGCAGTTTTAACGGCTTTAGGTTTATTATTTTCTACAGCAATCACTTGGCAAAGTTGAATAGACGCTTGAGATGGACCTTGAATCAGCCATGTACTTTGATCCATATCAGATTCTTGTACACATAAGCCCATCGGCATAATGGGTGCATCCAATGCCTGACCCAGCCAAACTGGTACATCCGTTGTCGGGTTGCCTGTAAGCAAATTCCAATGTTCAACATGACTACCAAAAGTTTGATCTTCAATAGTGATAATTTCAGGGCTATTTTGTTTTTTCATATGCACAATTGATATTGGGTTGGTTTCATAATTAATAAATCGAGGGTTATTTGAAATTTTCAAGTCACCGACGTCATATTTATCATGAAATCATGCATAAAAAATGTTTTCAGTAGGATTTAAACGTTAAAGCATTGGAAAATAGGCTCAACTTTGGCTCATTTTGCAGCTTTTCGATTCTCATGATTAGAGAAATGTAGATCCATTCAGCGGATGCAGATCCCCAAATTGTCATGTAGATTTGTTACTATGAGTTATGTTTAAAAGTGAATGGAAAATCAGTGCTACCATTTAAATTATGGGTGGATGCAGATGCGTTACCACGCATTTTACGTGATGTAATTATTCGTGCTTCTGATCGTTACCAGTTAGAAGTCACTTTTGTCGCCAATCAAAATGTTGGGATAACGCCTTCGGTGCGAATTAACTCGATTCAAGTCATGAGTGGGGCAGATGCAGCGGATAAAGAAATTATTCAGCGCATGAAAGAGCACGACATCGTGATGACACAGGATATTCCACTTGCTGCTGAAGTGATTGAGCGGGGCGGTATAGCGATACATCCTCGGGGTGAGATTTATACCACAGCAAATGTCAAAGCACGTCTACACTTACGCGACTTTATGGATACTTTACGGGGCGCAGGTGTGCAAACCGGTGGTCCAGCCCCGATTTCAGAACGTGATAAGCGCGAATTTTCTAGTAGCTTAGATCAAACTATTCAAAAGCAAAAACGTAAAACGGCGCAGAAGTAAAAACCATGCCATCTAAAACAAATCTAGCGACGACCTATGCGTTGTTGGTGTTCATTTGGTCGACCACGCCACTTGCCATCGTTTGGAGTGTCAGTGATATCAATGCGTTTTGGGCACTGACATTACGCTTTTTTATCGCATTACCCTTGGCTGTCGCATTATTGTTTATTTTTAAACATAAACTTCCGATGGATAAAACCTCCCTGCACAGTTATTTGGCGGGGGCATTTAGTTTTATTGGTTCTCAGATTTTTACCTATATGGCAACGGCCTATCTCAGCTCAGGTATTATTGCCCTGATGTTTGGTTTAGCGCCAGTTATGACGGGGCTGATTGGTCGTTTCTTCTTTCATACCTATCTGCATCGCTTGCAATGGATTGGGATGTTGATTGCCGTCTGTGGTTTAGCCATTATTTGCTTAGGCGGCAGTGATCAGCACGTACAGCCTGTTGGCATCGTCTTAATGTTAATGAGCGTATTCGTCTACTGTATGTCGATTTTTTGGGTGAAAAAAGTCAATGCGCCATTGCAGCCCATGTCTCAAGCCACAGGTTCGATTCTTATCTCAGCCCTATTTTCTGCTGCAATGCTACCTTTTATTTGGCAGTATGCACCTACACAGATGCCTTCAACTAAAGCGCTCATCGGCTTATTTTATGCAGTGATTATGGCTTCATTGATTGCCATGTTTTGTTATTTCAAACTGGTACAAAACATCAAGGCGACAACTTTGTCTTTAACAACGGTACTCACACCCATGCTTGCTATGCTCTTTGGTGCTTTACTGAATGATGAAAAATTATCATTGATGGTTTTACTTGGTGCTGTGATTCTATTATCAGGCTTGTTTGTTTATTTTTATAAAGATTTTCGGGCGAACAGAGAGCTCGCCCACAAATTAAAACATTGATTAAAAATCACTCTTTGTTTTGGGTCAGTGCAATACACTCTGCAAGTTTGACGCGGTCTTGAGGGAGCAGTGTGATAAAATAGGCACCCGTACGGTATAAGTTGCTTTCTTCTTCACGGCTATAAACCACTTGCGCAGTTGCCGCAATATGGAAGAAATTTTCAGGGTGGCTTAAGGTCACATGGATATAAGTACCTTCTTTAATCGCGCGTTCGCTAAAAAAGCTCAAACCAGTCTCTGAAAAATTCACATGCTCAGGCACTGGTAACATGCTTTGTACAATTGCGTCGTATAAAGAACCCGTAATAAGGTTTAACTTTTGGTTAAATAAGGATAAGATTCGAGCAATTTGTTGATCTTTCTCAGCTAATTGTTCTAATTCGTAGTTGAGTGCATGATCAAATTGATCTAATTCAGCAAGTAGTAGAAAATAGCGCGGCAATACAAAATTAGGATCGTAAGGATCATTCAGTGCAACATCATCAGAGATAATCTGATAGTTGATGCGCAAAGCAGCATCGATACGCGACATTACACGGCGTTCAGTTTGAACGCTTTGATGCTGTAAGTTTTCCATAATATATATTACCTCGGACTAGATGGTTATGTTTAAACCAATCTCGCTGTATATAGGGTTGAGATACACTCGCGCTCGGCGCAGTAACCACTTTATTTCTTTTATTGCTCTGGTATCCATGATCGGCCTCACGCTTGGTGTGGCAGTCCTTATTACAGTTTTATCTGTGATGAATGGTTTCGATCGTGAGCTGAAAACTCGTGTCTTAGGAATGATACCTCAAGCCACTGTTTCTTCAACACAAATTTTAACAAATTGGCCTGAACTTGCAAAAAAAATTGAGCAACATGAGCATGTTCAAGGGGTCGCACCATTCACCCAATTACAGGGAATGTTGACGGCACAAGGTCAAGTGTCTGGCATTATGGTCAGTGGGATTGAACCGCAGTATGAAAAAAAAGTATCAATTATCCAAGACCATATGGTGGAAGGCAGTATCGATAACCTGAAAAAAGGTGAGTTTGGTATTGTGCTTGGCAAGCAAATGACAGATGCCTTGGGCTTAGGTTTAAATGACAGTGTGACCTTAGTGCTTCCTGAAGCAACTCCTTCGCCGGCTGGGGTCGTTCCGCGTTTTAAACGATTTAAAATTGTGGGTATTTTCAGTATTGGTGCAGAGGTTGATTCGATGATGGGCTATGTGGCCCTGAACGATGCGTCAACTTTATTAAGACTGCCAGATGGTGCACAAGGCATCCGTATGAAGTTGGATGATATTTTTGCAGCACCACAAGTCTCTCAAGAAATTGTGCGTGATCTACCAGCAAACTTCTATGCTTCAGATTGGACTTATACACACGGCAACCTGTTCAGTGCAATTCAAATGGAAAAGGCAATGGTAAGTTTATTGCTGTTCCTGATTGTATTGGTTGCAGCATTTAATATCGTGTCTTCATTGGTGATGGTGGTCACTGATAAAAAATCCGATATTGCCATTTTGCGTACACTAGGCGCTTCACCGGCTACAATCACACGGATCTTCATGGTGCAAGGTACAGTGATTGGGGTGATTGGTACGGTGTCAGGGGCGATTTTAGGGATTATCGCTGCTTCTAGTATTAGTAATTTAGTTGGCTGGTTGAATACTACACTCGGCTTAAATATGTTTGATGCTTACTTCATTAACTATTTACCGTCTTATTTAAGATGGCAAGATGTTGTGGTGATTGTATCTTTATCATTGGGTCTTAGCTTTATCGCGACTATTTATCCGGCATTACGTGCAGCTAAAGTTCAACCTGCAGAGGCTCTACGCTATGAGTAATTTAGTTTTAGATGCCCAAAACATTACCAAATCTTTTACCGATGGGAAGTCTACAGTCGATGTGATTCGTGGACTTTCATTACAAGTCAAAGCAGGTGAGTTTGTTTCGATTGTGGGTTCAAGTGGTTCTGGTAAAAGTACGTTGTTGCATGTATTGGGTGGCTTAGATCGTCCAACATCGGGTCAAGTTATGATTAATGGTCAACGCTTTGACACTTTAGGTGAAGCAGAGCGTGGCTATATCCGTAATGAGCATTTAGGTTTTGTGTATCAATTCCATCACTTGTTGCCTGAATTTACCGCCTTTGAAAATGTGGCAATGCCATTGATGTTACGTAAGTCGAGTAACTTCAAAGAAGTGAAGCAGCAAGCTGAATATCTTTTGGAACGCGTTGGACTTTCCCACCGCATGACGCACAAACCTGGTGAGCTTTCAGGCGGTGAACGTCAACGTGTGGCTTTGGCTCGTGCATTGGTAGCAAAACCTAAGTTGATGATGGCTGATGAGCCAACAGGGAACTTAGACCGCAAAACCGCAGTAAAGATTTTTGAGTTGCTGTCTGAGTTACGTAAAGAATTTAACATGGCAATGCTAATTGTGACCCATGATGAATATTTAGCTCAATCTGCTGATGCGATTTTGCATATGCAAGATGGTTTATGGGTAGATGACTAAGCGCTAAATTGATTTTGTAAAAAATTAGTGGATTAAGATTGTTTGATTGAAGCTCACCTCGGTGGGCTTTATTATTGCCAGCACATAATAAAAATAATGACGACTCATGTTACAAAGTTTTTGTATTGGCTGGATTTTAGGTATTTCTTTTATGGGTTTCATGTTTTGGAATCCACAACTCTCGACAGCTCAGTTGCTTTTTATTGTCCTGATTTGGCTAGGTTTACAGCTTGGTATTTCACCAAAACTAAAAAGTATCTTTTCGAAGATCTTACAGCTCAGTACAAATTTATGCATGGGCGCAATTCTCGGCTTTAGTTTTGCCAATACTCAACTCGATCAGCGTTTGGCATTGGTTGAACATCAGAGCAGACAAGGCGAATTTATTGCGTATATTCCACAGATCAGCCAACTCAAAGACCAAGCAATTCAGCAAAAAATTGAAGTGCTAAATATGAATCAGCAGATTCAATATTTTATGGCGTATTTACCCAATTCAATTTTACAAAATAATGAACAGACGATTCAGTTGGTCCCTGGACAATACTATCGTATGTATGGTGAGTTACGACCTACCCAAAGCTATGTTACCGAAGGTGCATTTGACCAAGAAAGGTGGAGCATAAAGCAAAATATACATGCCAGTTTAAAGGTGAAGTCGGTTGAATTGATACCACCTCAACATATGACTGCGATGGGCTATGGACAGCAGTATCAACGACATCAAGGTGTGTTGCATCAGTTCAAAATAAAAGTCGAACAGCAGCGTTTATATTTAAGAGCATTTATATACCAACAGCCGCTGCGGAATCATGGCTTACTGCTAGCATTGCTTACAGGTGATAAAAGTTTACTGACTGATGGAACCAGTGAATTATTTCAACGTTTTGGCATGAGTCATTTACTGGCGATTTCTGGACCGCATGTACTGGTTTTTGCCAGTATGTTCTGTTGGGCGATGCAGTTGGGTATCCGTAAATATTGTCCCAAAATTTATCTCAAATGGCCTAAACAATATGTATTGGTCGTGCCCTTTATCTTCTGTGTCCTTCTATATTGCGCATTTACTGGCTTTGAAATACCTGCACTGAGAACGCTGACGATCTGCCTAGTTGCCAGTAGCATGCTTTTGTTACGGCAAACCATTCAGCCTTTTCAACTGCTGGTTTTTAGTGCAGCTATTTTATTGCTCGTGGATCCCTTTAGTATTTTATCCGCGGCATTTTGGTTGTCTTATGGCGCCTGCTTTATTTTACTGCGGATTTATCAAACCTTAAGGAAGCATTTACTGGCTCAAACGGACGCCAGTTTTTGGCAAAAGTTAAAGCATTCAATGTGGTTGATGGTGGAATCACAATGGAAAATCTTTGTCGCCTTATTTCCATTGATGGTGATTTTTTTCAAGCAAGTGACTTGGATTAGCCCATTAAGTAATTTATTCGCCATCCCGTGGTTAGGGGCTGTGGTGGTTCCTTTAGATATCATCGGAGGGGCACTTTCTTATATTTCTACACCTTTGGCGCATTTGGTTTTTTTATTCAATGATCTGTGTTTGGAAATATTGCATGTGTTTCTCTATGGCTTAGATCGACTCTTTGCACCAAAAATGCACGATGTCGCATTGACGTCAACTCAAATCATACTGTTGATACTCGTTATAGTAATCTTATTTTTACCTGAAGGTATCTTGCCAAAATATTGGTCGGTCATTGCCTTTTTTGCTCTGTTTATTCCATGGAAAAATTCAGCAAATTTTCAACTTTCAATTTTAGATGTGGGGCAAGGGCAGGCGATCTATATCCGTTCTGTAGATCATCATATGATGGTAGACTTCGGTGGAAACTATGATGAAAGTCAATTTAGTGTCGGGCAAAATATCATCCGGCCATTTTTGAGTGTGAATGGTGTCCATCGACTAGATCGGGTGTTATTGACTCATTTAGATCAAGACCATAGTGGTGGCTTTTTCTCATTGGAGCAACAGCTTGATATTGGGCAGCTTTCAAGTAATGAGCGGGTACAAACCATAAACCAAGCTCCACAGCGCTTATGTCAGCGTGGTCAGCAGTGGAATTGGGATCAGCAAGTCTATTTTGAAATACTCTCGCCAAAGCCTGAAGATCTGACAGATGCCAAATGGAATGCCAATGAACGTTCTTGTGTTCTATATGTCACGGTCAAAGACGTCAATGGCCCACGACATTTTCTATTGATGGGGGATGCGGGTTGGGAGACTGAATATCAAATATTAAGTGATTATCCAGACCTAAAAGTCGATGTCTTGGTGCTCGGACACCATGGTAGTCGGCACAGTTCATCCTATGCGTTTTTAAACCATTTTAAGCCCAAGTTGGCGATTGCTTCTGCGGGGCGATTTAATCGTTATGGACATCCTGCAAAGATGACCCAAACACGTCTCAAACAATTAGACATTCCACTTTTGCAAACTGCACAAAGTGGAAGTATCCATTTCAAGCAAAATAAACAGCAAATTGAACTAATTGAAGAGCGGACAAAGTATAAATGGCTCGATCTATATCGCAGGCTATCTAAAGAAGCCGAATAAAGAAACTCGCTCAAGGGCAAGGCGTGAAGATGTTATTCAGCCACTGTCATTGTTTGCTGCTGTTGATATTCCTCACGAATATCACGAATGCGTTGAGCGGCTTCTTCATCACTAATATTGTATAGATTTCTCAATTTTGGATTGGCTTTAAAGCGTTTATAGCTCCAGTGATAATGCTCTGGATAACGATGAATTAAATCTTCCACTGCTTTAAAGATAACTATTGAGCCATCATCTGCATTGCCTTGATAAATGTTCTCATCGATAGGTTCGATATGCATATCAAAACCATGATTATCGTTACGAATGGCATATAGTAAGAGCGCACGTGCTTTGGTTTTTTGAATTAGTTTTGCACTTAAGTTGCTGGTTTTTAGTGGAATACCAAAGTATGGAATCATTTCGCCGCCGGCATTGGGGGTATGGTCTGGCAAGATCACAGTCGTCCCACCTTGTTTTAAGGCTTTGAAAATCTGACGTACACCTGATTCATCCGTAGGAACCAATATTGCTTGCTCACGGCTTCGAGCAGCACGGACAAAATTGTTGGCAGATTCGCTTTTTACCGGCTTGTACATGATGGTCATTTGAGTGTACTGCGCAACCCATGCATTCATGATTTCCCAAGTACCAAAATGTGGTACTACGAGTACAACGCCTTTTTGTAGGGCGAGCGCTTCATGTAAATATTCAGCGCCATGTACGTGATGAATTCGTTGAATATTTTTTTCTGTACTTGCACCCCAAATGTTAAAAAATTCAAAATAAGAACAAAGTTCGTTTCGAATCGCCTGTTTAGTGAGTTGAATGCGAGCTGACTCTGATAATTCAGGCAATGCAATTTTAAGATTGCGTTGAATTGTAGAGTAGGTTTTAGAGATTTTTAAAACATTGACTAACCCAGCCAAACCTTTTGCAATTAATCTTGAAATTTGAATAGGTTGACGGCTGATAAATTTTAACAGGTGATATGTGGTGTCCTGTGAATTTTGGTCGGTCATCTTATTTAAGTCTGAAAGAAATGAAAGAAAATTTAAAATAATTATAGGGGAAAATGAATTGATTAGACAGTTATAGCGATTAGCGTGTATATAATGACTACAAATTAACGATCAAATGGGTTTTTTTATGTCCGAATGGCCACCAAAACCTGAAGAAAAACAGCAAAGTTCTTCAAACAATATTCAGCAGCCAACTGGAAATGAATGGAAAATATTAGAAAAAGCCGTGCTTTCTTCCGTTGAAGAACAACGTAGAGCACGTAGATGGGGTATATTTTTTAAATTTTTAACCTTTGCTTATTTGTTATTTATTATCATTGCGATGGCAAAAAGTTGCAGCATGTCGTCATCTGATCAAGCAGCGACAGCGGGTTCACATATTGCCGTGGTTGATATCATTGGGACCATTGCAGCGGACAAGCAAAGTGTAAACAGCGCAAATACCATCAAAGCTTTGAAAAAAGCATATGAAAACAAACAAAGCAAAGCGATTGTTTTAAATATTAATTCACCAGGTGGTTCACCTGTTCAGTCTGATGAAATTTGGCAAGAAATTCAGTACTTGAAAAAAGCCCATACCGATAAAAAACTGTATGCCATTATTGGTGATACAGGCGCTTCAGGTGCGTACTATATTGCGTCTGCGGCAGATGAAATTATTGTCAATCCTTCAAGTTTAGTGGGTTCGATTGGCGTGATCATGCCGAATTATGGTGTTAGTGGTTTGATGCAAAAATTCGGTGTAGAAGATCGCACCATGACTTCGGGTGAGAACAAAGCCATTTTATCCATGACTCAACCTGTAGATGTAGCACAAAAAGCACATGTTCAAGGTGTACTTGATAATGTTCATGCGCATTTCATTAATGCAGTGAAGGAAGGTCGCGGTAAGAAATTAAAATCAAATGATCCAGCTATTTTCTCAGGTTTATTTTGGACGGGTGATCAGGCTGTGAAGCTAGGTATTGCTGACCGTACAGGTAGTTTAAATAGCCTGAAACGTGAATTGAAAACTGAAAAAGCCGTGAACTACACCATTGAAAATAGTCCGTTTGATTCTGTACTAGGTCGTATGGGAAGTTCATTTGGTCAAGGTTTTGCAACGTCAATTTCTCAGCAAGTCCAATCTGAAAATACCACGAAGTTACAATGAAGCCATTAATTCACTTTGCGCACGCCAATGGCGTGCCATCACGGGTTTATCAAAAATTGTTTGATTTACTGAGTGATGAATATGATGTGATCTATGTGCCGTTACTTGGGCCAGATAAGCGTTACCCAATCGATAACCATTGGAAAAGCTTAACACAGCAAGTCATTGACAGTATTGTACGTCAGGCCAATGGTCGTAAGGTGATTGGATTAGGTCACTCATTAGGTTCGGTTTTAACATTTCAGGCTGCTTTACAACGCCCAGAATTGTTTGAACAAGTGTTAATGATTGATCCGCCTATGATCATGGGGAAAGAGTCTTTTGCTTTGCACATCGCAAAACTCCTCAAACTTAAAGTCCTCGATAAAATGTCCCCAGCAGGATTGTCGAAGCGTCGTCGTGATCATTGGGACAGCCGTGAACAAGCAGCAGAGCTTTTAAGGCCGAAAGGTTTTTACAAAGATTTCGATCCAGACTGTTATCAAGCTTATATTGATCATGCCTTGATGGACGATAAACTGCGTGGTGGGGTGGAATTGACGATTTCACGTGATGATGAAGTTCATATTTTTCGAACCAATCCTTCACTGTGGTGGTTACCTCATGCTCAACCGCAAGTACCTGTACAGCAGTTAATTGCAGAGCAGGGACCATTTTTAGCTCGGCACTTTCCACAAATGGTAGAGAAAAAATTTGCGATTCCATTTAAAGTTGCTGCGGGGAGTCATATGTTCCCCTTAGAACATCCTGTAGAAACTGTGGAATTGATCAAAGATTTACTTAAATCGTCTAAGCGTCATCATTGAACCTTAAAAACGACAACACAAAAAAAGCACTCTATAGAGTGCTTTTTTTATGAATGAAACATTCTACTTTCTACTTTTGAGATTTATTTCGCATTTTCAAATTGTAAAACAACTTTGTTGTTGGCATCTAAAAATTTCAAATGATCTTTAGAGGCATCATAATGAGTAACTTGGCTCAATGCCTGCGAAAAATGTTGAGGAATATTTGTCGCAGTCAAACAAGCTCTTTGCGTTGTAGCAAGGTTTGAAAATTGGATTTTTGTGTTTTGCACAGCGTAACCACCCATGAATCGATTACAACCATCAGAACCACTTACACGAGTATCGTCGAAAGTGATGGTGGGTACGTTCGAATTGTTAGGGTCAGCTTCAAGCTTAACGCCTTGAATTTCACTCACAACCCAATTTTTGTTTTGTAATTTATCTAAATTACGATCAGTAGCCGGATTTGATGTCGTAGCACAACCAATCATACCCAGTGTTATACATGCACAAGTCGCCAGTGTGATGGATTTTAACATGTGATTTTCTCCACTTTTTTTTGAAGGATGTAATATTTCTAGATTTATAAGGTTTACTAATTGCAATATAAGCTTATTATTTTAATGATGCTAAAAGCTTTAATTTAACTAAAAACTACATATTGATCATAAAGTTGAACATTCTGCAAAAATGGATTTTAGATTTTAGATTTTAGATTTTAGATTTTAGATTTTAGATTTTAGATTTTAGATTTTAGTAATAAATAGAGTTTTATTTGGCACTGAAAAAACAAAACGCACCCTAAGATGCGTTGATTGTTAAGTTATACAGTTGCTTAGAACTTACAGAATTGAACAGGTTGTTGCAAAGGCTCGCCACGATATAAAACACCGTTTTCAGTGTGTTGAATGGTGCCATTACAAATCCATTCTGCCACTTGAGGGTAAATCACATGCTCAAGCACGTGAACCCGATCTGCCAGACTTTCAGCATGATCATGCACATTGACTTTAAGTACGCCTTGAGCAAGCGCTTGACCAGCATCCAGCTCTGCAGTTACATAGTGAACTGTACAGCCATGGAAGACATCACCGGTGTTTAAAACACGTTGATGAGTATGCATTCCTTTATAATTTGGCAGCAGAGAAGGGTGGATGTTAATCATTTTTCCTTCCCATGCTTTGACAAATTTTGCGCTTAAAATGCGCATAAAGCCTGCCAAAATGACCAAATCAACATCCCAGTCGAGCAGTTGTTGATGCATCACATCATCAAAAGCTTCACGACTTGGATATTGCTTATGTTCAATGACTGCATTTGCAATATTTGCTTTTCTTGCACGTTGCAGTGCAAAAGCGTCAGGTCTATTGGAAATCACCCCAACGATTTGACCTGATAGATTGGCATCGATCAGGGCTTGCAGGTTAGATCCACTGCCTGAAACAAGTACAGCAATTTTAATCATGAACGTTGCTTATGCGAAAACTACACGGATTTTTTCGTCAGCGCCTTCAACAGATTCAGCATTATCTGCAATGTGACCCATTGTGAATGCTTTTTCGCCAAGGCTATTGAGTAATTCAACAGTTTTGTCAGCATCGGCTGCATCAACCACGAGAACCATACCTACGCCACAGTTAAATGTGCGGTACATTTCAAATTGTTCAACACCACCTTCTTTTTGAAGTAGTTTGAATAATTCTGGCCATTCCCAAGATGCTTCATTGACTACCGCTTGAGCACCATTTGGAAGTACACGAGGTAAGTTACCCGGTAAACCGCCGCCTGTGATGTGCGCCATAGCGTGTACATCCACTTCTTTCAATAACTGAAGAATTGGTTTTACATAAATACGTGTTGGTTCCATTGCTGTATCTGCAAGTGGACGACCATCAACGATTTGAGTAAGGTCAACGTTTTTCACATCTAAAATTTTACGAAGAAGTGAGTAACCGTTTGAGTGTGCTCCAGAAGATGCAACACCAACTAAAACGTCACCCGCTTTAACTTTAGAGCCATCAATAATTTTACTTTGCTCAACTACACCTACGCAGAAACCTGCAAGGTCATAGTCTTCGCCTTCATACATACCTGGCATTTCAGCAGTTTCACCGCCAACCAATGCACAACCTGCAAGTTCACAACCCGCACCGATACCACTCACAACATTTGCTGCAACGTCGACGTTGAGGTGGCCAGTTGCATAGTAGTCAAGGAAGAACAGTGGTTCAGCACCACATACAAGAAGATCGTTTACGCACATTGCAACCAAGTCTTGACCAATTGTGTCATGACGGTTCAAATTCAATGCTAAACGCAATTTTGTACCAACACCATCTGTGCCAGATACGAGAACAGGTTCTTCATAACCTTTAGGAATTTTACAAAGAGCGCCGAAGCCGCCTAGGCCGCCCATTACTTCAGGACGTGCAGTACGTTTCGCGACAGATTTGATACGATCGACTAACGCGTCGCCCGCTTCAATGTCGACACCTGCATCTTTGTAGCTTAAACCAGTGTTTGGGGTAGAAGTTGAGTTGCTCATAATGAAGTCTCCGCATTCGCGCGGGGATTATAACCTGAATATGCAAAACTCTTATGCTATTTCGCACTAAAATGTTATCTTTATTAAAATATTTTCCTTTCTATAACGATTACATTGAAAAAAGGTGACTTTATATGGGTGATCGCACCTTGCGCCGAATATTTATTCTTGCTGGGATAGCATTGATCATATGGGTTTTATACTTATTAAAGCCTGTAGTTGTTCCTTTTATCGGCGCATTTCTAATTGCATATTTATTTAGCCCTTTAGTCGATAAATTACATAATATTGGCTTGCCGCGCTGGTTATCTATCAGTTTGGTCTTTATTGGAATTGGTGTCGCTATATTCCTTTCAATGTGGTTCCTCGTACCACTGGTATGGGAACAGTTGATGTATGCGAAAAACAATATTCCAAGCAATATTCATTGGGTCAACTATACATTCCTGCCGTGGTTATCAGAGACATTTAATCTTGTACCGATGGAAATTGATACAGAGCAAATGTCAGCAGCGATCATGGAGTATATTCAAACCAACTATAGTGCAGACAGTATCCAAGCCATGTTGTTAAAAGTGGCACAATCGGGTCTGAATTTCATACAGATTGGTGGCACGATTGTCTTAATTCCAATCATAGCTTTCTATTTCTTATTAGATTGGGAACGAATGTTAGAAAACATGCGTCGCCTTATTCCACGCAAATACGAAAAAAGCACATTAACCATCGTAGGCGAATGTCATGAAGTTCTAGGCGCGTTTGTAAAAGGCCAGTTCTTGGTAATGTTCTTATTGGGCGTTGTATATGCGGTTGGACTTCAATTGGTGGGTATTGAGGTCGGCATCATTATCGGGATGATTGCGGGTCTAGCCAGTATTATTCCGTATTTGGGTTTTGCGGTTGGTATTATTTCGGCAATTGTGGCTTGCCTGTTCCAATTCGGTTTGGATTGGGTGCATTTGGCCTTAGTACTGGTGGTATTCATGGTAGGGCAGGCAATAGAAGGTTATATTTTACAGCCTTTCTTATTAGGCGACAAAATTGGTTTGTCTCCTGTGGCAGTGGTATTTGCAGTCCTTGCAGGCGCGCAATTGGCAGGACTCCTCGGAATGCTCATTGCATTACCCGTTGCAGCGATTATTGTGGTCTTATTACGTCATGCACGCGAAAATTACGAGAAAAGTAATTTATACCGAAATGATGTACTTGTCGTAAATGATGCTGCAAGTGGCACTTTAAACGTAGAAACCAATCAAGTTGCTGTTGATATTGAGCTCAAAAATCAGTCTGCAAATTCGCTGCAAGATCCTGAAATTTCGAGTAACATTGAAAGATCAGAACATAAAGATTGATAAGGCCAAAATATAGATATGCGTCAATTGCAGCTAGATATAGAACCACAACTCGATGCCCGAATTAGTGATTTTTCTGGGCCGAGTTGGGGGCATGTAATCGATGGTGTTCGTCAGTTACATGCTGGTTTAATGAATCGTTTTTATATCTATGGTGGAGCTGGCACAGGAAAAAGCCATTTACTGTCTGCAATATGTGACTCCTATTTAGAAATTGGCAAATCAGCAATTCAAGTTTCATTGCTTGAATTGCTAGATGCTCCCACTGAAGCGATTACTTCGCTCGATCGCTATGACTTGGTGGCTTTAGACGATATTGAAGCGATTAGCGGAGTTCCACATTGGCAAAAAGCTGTTTTTCACCTGATTAATTATAATAACGAAGAAGGTGGTCAATTGGTCTTTTCATCTCGGCTGGCGCCCATTGAACTCAAACTTGAACTGCCAGATTTACAGTCTCGATTAACTCAGGCTGTCAGTGTAAAAGTACCAAATGGTAGTTTATACGCAGACCGACAAGCACTCGTAAACTCTGTTTTGGCGCGACGTGGCATCCATATGGATCAACAAATTGTAGATTATTTGTTGGCACATGGGCCACATCAGGCATCCATTTTACTTCGTTCTTTAGAACAACTGATTCAGATGTTAAAAGGTGAAAAAGTCAAATTGAGTCATGCCAATTTAAGACAAATTTTTGCCCTAATTGATGAATATCGGTAAGCAATAAAAATTCTTGAGTAATTACTCAAGCTGTGACAAAGTACATAAAAATATTTTAATGTTGCAAGGATTGTGCAACTTAAGAATAAAAAGATAAAAAATATTTAAGGAGATGGATATGCTCAAACAGAGCATAGGCATTGGCATGCTTCTCATGGCAGGTCATGCATTTAGCGCAGAAATTACCGTTACAACCACTGAAGATGTTGTAAAGGATGACAAGGAATGTTCACTTCGTGAAGCCATAGAATATATCAATAATGGTATGCCAGAAGCCGGATATAATGGTTGCGGGGGTAAAGACGCCTATGCCTCAATTTCTCTGAAAAAAAATGAAGTTTATAAACTCACTAAAAAAATTGATATTAAAGCAGAACTGAATCTGAAAACGGCATATGACAGTAACGTCAATGAAGATGTCGTACTCGGTCTTAATAATGCCGTCATTGAAATGACGGGTAAGGATCAAATTTTTAATATTAATGATGGCGAAAAAGAACTACTTGCGATCAATTTTAAAGAAATTTCATTTAAAGGATGTAAGCAAGATCAATGTGCTGATAAAGGCGGCATCATTTTTAATAATGAAAAACTCACACTTGAAAATGTAAAGTTTGAAGATGGCTATGCACGACTTGGTGGTGCAATCTACAATGTTGGATTTTCAGAAGATGGCGCAGCTGTAGCAAGCCGTCTATATATACGAACCACGATTTTTCAAAACAACAAAGCGGTAGATGGGGGTGCAATTTACTCAGAAGCACCGGCTTATGAAATCTATACATCTTTGTTCAAAAATAATGTAAGCACTTCTGGTCGAGCGATTGTTTATAATCAAAATGGGCTCGCAGACATCAGCAAGTTGGTGTTCAGTAACCCTCAAAATATCATTGCCAATAGTACCTTTTTCAAAAACAAAGGTTTTGCTGTCAATTTACGTGATGGTTTAGCACTCAATAATATTACAGTACTGAAGAACAGTGGTGGTATTGAACTAAATAGTACCTCTGAGCATGCTTATTTAGCCAATAGTGTGGTGATTGGTAATGCGCTCAGTGGCACCGCTCAAGATTGTAAAGTTGTGAACTCAGGAACAGACAAATCTGTTTTTTATAACAACTTAGTGGCTGCGAGTTGTCCTGTTGGGCCTGTTGCAAATTTAAATGATGTGTGGTATGGGACAAGTTTAATCGCGGGTGAAGATGAAGGTAGCTGTAAAACCTTAACAGAAGATCGTAATGCACTTTTCTGTCCATTTACCACAGCAAACAACGCATTTATTGGTTATTTACGTCCTCGTATTTTATTAGATTACGAAACGATTTTCTCTAGCCCGATATTAAATAAGGGGAAGACCACAGCAGATGGCAATGAGCATCATGTGTATTGTGAGTCTTCTGATCAGCGTGGAAAAAATCGTAATTTGGATGATGTTTGGTGTGATCGTGGGGCTATCGAAATTGTGGTTCCTGTGAGCATGCCTCGCTTAGGTAAAGACATACGTACAGGTGAAGTGGCGAAGTTTAATATCTTAGATGCTTTAGGTGACAGTGATTTAATTCCAAAAGAAGAATGTACAAAAGTGATGGGTATAGCAAATCCAACAGGTGAGCCATGGCAAGATGGTTGTCCAATAGTTGTACAAAGCACCGAATCAAAAGGTAAATTTACACTGAATTTGAATGGTGATTTTGAATACACGCCAAATGGAAATTGGCATGGCGCAGATATTTTTGAATTGCGTGTGGTGACGTCTTCAACCCGTTTTAATACTTCGGCAAAAAATTATTTAGCTGCAGAAGTGCGTATTTTCCAAGAACCAAACAATGAAATGGAAAGTAAAACCGTTAAAACTTCGGGTGGTGCTCTAGGCTGGGCGAGTATTTTTGCGCTGCTTGGCTTAGTTGGATTTCGTCGCTTTAAAAAATAGTCTGGATAGAATTAAGGACAGCACATGAAAAATTATAAAAAAGGATTGCTGGCGGTCATGGTCCTTGCGGCTATGTCATCTATGGCAGCGACAAGTAATATCATCAAAGTTACGACCTTTGAGGATGAAAATGGTGAAAATCTCAATCAATGTTCTTTACGTGAAGCGATTGAAACTGCACGTAAAAACAAATCTTTTGGTGGATGTAATGTCGGTAATCCAAATAATGGGCAGACCGATTATATTCAACTTGAAGCAGGTGAATATCTTCTGACTAAAGGTGAGTTAGTTCCTCTAAATCAGATCGTGATTGAGGGGAAAAGCCGCTTTAACTATGATTCAAAAAATTTACTGACGCAGAAATTTCCTGCCTATGAGGATATTAGAACGACGATTAATGCCCAAGGCAAATCGCGTATTTTTAATACTTCACGCTCAGAAGCCAACTTTATCGTCAATAATGTACGCCTTACTGGCGGGATGGCAGAAGACCGTGGTGGTGCCTTGTATTTAGGGGGAGCATTTACCTTAAATAATGGTGCAATTGAAAACTCTCAAGCCAAAGTTGCTGGCGGTGCTATCTACTCCGTTGCGCATAATATGTCGAAAAAAACATTATTGGTGAGCAGTTTAGTTCAGGGTAACGTCGCACCTAAAGGTAGTGTTATCGCTATGGACTGTATCGGGAACTTGGGGGATACCCAGCCTGAAATTGTGTTCCAGCAAAGCAGTATTATTCAAAATGGTTCATCGACGAGCAATAGTGTGATGGACTTCTGTGGAAATGCCAAGGTTGAACTGACAGCAAATACGATTGCAAAAAACCAAGCAAATCCAAGTACGGGTAGTATTATCCGTGCCATTTCTCAGGGAACGGATCGTTTAAGTGCTTTTTCTAGCTTCGTTTTAACCAGTAATACAATAGTCGAGAACAATGCGGCGAGTACCTATTATTATGATAACAATGGTACAAAGGCTTGGTATTTCAATGTATTGGCCTACAATACTGGTGGAAAATCTTGTCGTTATCTGAATAATGCAGTACCTGATAATGGTCAAAAATTTGTGGCAAGTAATAATGCATTTGAACTGGCAGCCGCACAGTGTGATTTACCAGAAAGTGTGCTGAATAGTACGGAAAGCTTTCTGCAAAACTATGATGTAAGTAGCTATGCTATGGGGACTTTGTTAAGCGCCCTACAAACAAAATCTGCTTATAATTTGTATTTACCGTTGTATTATCCGAAAGCGATCGGCAGTGGTTTTGACTTAATCAATCTTGGCTTAGACGGCTGTAGTGATGCGGATCAACGGGGCATTTTGCGGATCACAGATGGTACTTTACAGTTATCACCTACGCAAAGAAACACATGTGATATTGGTTCGGTTGAGTTAATGAATTTAACCGCAGCAGATATGGCAGATATTACCAATGAGTCTTTAACAGCTCTGCAAGATAAGTATCAAAATACAATTGATGCTTTGAAAAAGGATATCGACGATCCAGATTATGCAGAATACAAAGTTGCCAATCAGGATGATTTAACAAAATACGAAGCGGTATTAAGTGCATTAAAAAATAACCTCAAATATCGTGCGGTTTATTTTGATCCATTCCCAGCATCATTACCTCAGGAAGAGTCTGTGAACGGAAGTGCTGAAACACGACAAATTGCCTTAAATGCTGACAACTATACCGTGACGACTTCACCAATCGGCATTGGTAGTGAAATTACGGTGTCTAGTACAGGCGAAGCAAGTATTGTGGGTAATCCACCACATGACCTGCACTGTGATTGGGATGCTGGAATAAAACAAATCGTTATATATCGCACCAGTGGGGCAACAACAGCGCCTACCGAATACGGTTTTTGTAAATATACGCTAAAACAAAAGACAGGGAGTCAGGCGGAATCCTCTGGTATAGTACGTGTGGCATTTAAAAATATGACCCCAGTGGCCAAAGCTGCTCAATACACAATTAGTCCGTCAAATAATTTGTCTGTTACCGTCAATAATTTATTAGAAAATGCTAATGATGATGGTGATGGTCCAGTTACATCTATGCCAACGGGTAAATCGGTATGGCATAAAAATGAAGAAGGTCAAATTATCCCAATTCGTTTTACGAAAATCCCAGCAGGTTTAAACTTTGAAGCTGAGTATAGTGGCAGTTGCCCAGCAAGTTATTTAAAGGAAACTTGCTACGGTGGCAAGATTACCTTCTCAGTAAAAAATGGCTTTAGTCAGTTTGACTATCCTGTTGAATATAGCGTTGTCGATAGTGATGGCATTGCATCAAGCAATGCAATTCTGACTCTTAAGAATACCGCGAAAAACACCAACTCTTCTTCTAGCGGCGGTGGCTCAATGGGAGTATTTGGACTGTTGGCATTAATTGGTTTAGGTGTGTATCGTCAACGTCGGTTGAGCAAGTAATACAATAAAAAAGCCTCGATAAGAGGCTTTTTTTATGGCTTAACTAATGTAATTGATTTGATTTTCGCAACATGCTGCTGTTTTAGATTAGTGAGCGACAGCGATAGGCTGTAAATATTTGTTGATATACTCATCGCGAATAGCAGGTCGTTCATCAGGACTAGCTTTTTGCATACGTGTCGCGAGTTCTTTACGTTCTAAAGTACTCATTTTTTGCCAAGTTTCGCGCATACGTTGCTTTTCACTATCTGGAAGTTGAGTGAACCAATCCATGCGCTGTTGCAAGCTGACACGTTGATCTGCAGGAATCTCTTTGAGTGCCTGATACTTTTTAATTAAAGCCTGTTGTTCTGCTTCAGATAGCGAATCCCAAGTTTCATTGACTTGAGTATCTGCATCTTTTGAAAATATCCAAAAGCGATCAAAGCCAGCAAAACTGGTTTGCAAAAAACTAAAAGCACAGAATGCAATTGCTAATTTTTTAGCTGCCATGTGGAACTTTGTCCTCACCCAGAACCATCAACATTTCAAGATCTTCTACCATTTGAGGGGAGAGCTTAGGGGTTGAAATCACCTGATTTTGTGGTTTGTCATCCAGTACAGTCGCATTCGGTAAAATGACGAAACCTGCAATTGCTGCTGCAAGTGCAAAGCCAGACATTTTCCAGAAACCATAACGAGAAGTTTCGCGCTGATGAATATCTTCAAGCACGTTATTCATGACAGTTGCTTTGTCTTTATGGTGCTGTGCGAGTCCATCAAGTTTGGAAGTTACTTGCTTTAAGAAATCATCTTGTTTCATTCGGATGATCCTCCCATATGTGGATTCAAATGTGCCAAAGCGGTACGTAAACCTTGAATGGCACGGTGGTAATGTGTTTTCACACTGCCTTCGGAACAATTCATAATTTCTGCAGTTGTATGCGTATCAAAGCCTTCCCAAGCTCGCAACATAAATGCTTGTTGCTGGCGGACTGGAAGTTCTGCGATAGCATCTTGTATTTCCTCTGCAGTGACAGCCTGATCCAGAAAGTCGAAAGGGTTTGGTGTAGATTCATCTACCACATCCTGTATCTCGACATCGTCGTCATCTAGGCTAACTTTTCTAAATAAGGAAAACGGCTGCGAACGACGTGCTTCTTTTCGACGCCAGTCTTGCAGCTTGTTATTTAAAATGGTGTAAAACAGGGGATACCATTCCTCTGTGGACTTTTCAGCATAAGCTTTATGTAAGGAAATAAAGGCTTCTTGCACCAAGTCCATGGCAATGCCATGTTGACCGTGCGTTGCACTTTCCATCATTACTAAAGCACGCCCCGTCACTTCATTCATGAAGTTTTTCAGGCGAGACTCAGCCGTGCTTTTTAAAACACTGCTGTCTTGCGTCTCGGACTTTTTGGGTGCTAAATCCATAGAGATGGAAAATCCTGTCATCGGATACCCACCATTATTTCCATATTCATATACAAATAACGATGGAAATAACGGTTAGGTTGACAAAAAGAATTATTATTTTTTCTAGTGTAGTCTATTTTTTTCAGGCTTAAGCGCTAAATACAATAAAATAACGATTTTACTGACGCTGACGTACCATTTCAAAAAAACAGATCGAGCCAGCAATGGCTACGTTTAATGATTCTTGACCACCCGGTTGAGGAATCGCAACGGCTTCTGCATGTTGTAATGCATATTCAGAAACACCTTGACCTTCATTGCCTAAAATCCACACACATTGTTTGCGTAAATTTTTGCTATATAGGTTTTCAGACTGATGTGAGCTTGTTGCATACACTGGAATTTTGAATTTCGTCAAAATATCTTCAAGGGCAATATTTTCAAAGGTATTTAATGAAAAATGTGCGCCCATACCTGCGCGTAATACACGCGGTGACCAGAGCGATGCAGAGCCTTTGGTACAAACAACTTGTTCAATACCTGCTGCGGCAGCAGAACGGAGTAGGGTGCCTACATTACCGGGGTCTTGAATATTGTCTAAAATTAAGGTGTCTTCACTGTAGTTAAGTGCTTCACTTGAACTTGGTAAATCCACAATCGCTAAGCAAGCAATAGATGTTCCAAGTGTACTGATATCTTTGTATAAAGATTCACTTAGAATGAACACAGCACCTTGATATTGTTCCGCAATGCGGTCGAAGTCGGCATGATTAATTGCTTGTTCAGTGGTGAAAATCGATTTGATTGGACGTTTTGAGTCTAACCATGACAACACCAAGTGTGTGCCTTCCAAAACAGTTTGACCTTGTTTTTTACGGTAGGCATTTTGTTCGATTAAGCCACGGAGGTGCTTAATTTTCGGGTTGTCTTTTGATTCGAGATAAATCAGAGCCATGAGGGAGATATCCACGAAAGTCAGCAAAAATTCTGACTTTCGTTATAAGAAATTAATTATGGTATGACGTAACTAGGTCAACTTCGTTTTTAGAACCAATAATCACAGGTACACGTTGATGAAGTTCTGTTGGTTGGATGTCTAGAATGCGGACACGGCCTGTTGTAGAAGCACCGCCAGCTTGTTCCATCAACATACTCATTGGGTTTGCTTCGTACATTAAACGTAGACGGCCTGCTTTTTTCGGATCTTTGAAGTCGTATGGATACATGAAGATACCGCTACGGCAAAGAATACGATGAATATCACCCACCATGCATGCAACCCAACGCATATTGAAGTCTTTTTCACGCGGGCCAGTTTTACCTGCAAGAAGTTCGTCGATATAACGTTTTACAGGCTCTTCCCAGTGACGCTGGTTTGATGCATTAATTGCATATTCTTTAGTATCTGCTGCAACCGCAATCGCATCTTTGGTTAATAAGAATTCTTTGCTTTCTGGATCAAAAGTAAAGAAGACTACGCCAGCACCGACAGTTAGAGCCATCATTGTTGATGGGCCATACAGTACATAACCTGCAGCCGCTTGGTTAACACCCGCTTGCATGAAATCTTCAGCTTGCGTTACCGCATTTTTTGCAGGAAGAATTGAGAAAATTGTGCCAACACACATGTTGATATCGATGTTGCTTGAACCATCTAATGGGTCGAACAAGACAAGATAATCGCCATTTTCTTGAGCTGGTGTGAATTCATCTAATTCTTCAGAAGCCAAGCCACCAACATGTGGATGAACTTTTAATGCATCAATGAGGTAATCATTTGAAATGACATCAAGTTTCTTTTGTTCTTCACCTTGAACGTTTTCGTGTTGCGCGCTACCCAATACACCAGCCAAAGCACCTTTTTGTAAAAGAAGGTCGATGTCTTTGCATGTATTACCAATTGTTTCAATAACTTGTGCTAATGCAGGAGTAAGATTACCACTTTGTTGTTGTAGAAATTGGGAAAGGGTGAGATTTGACATAACCGGAAAACTCCAAATATTAATTTATCAAAAATGATAAAAATGTGATTGTGCAACATTTTAGATGAGAACGAAGGAAAAGAAAAATTAAACTAGACTATTTGTCGTGATTTTACCCTTGCATGTCCTGAATAACATGCTATGTTGAATCTAATGTATAAATCGAAAGACAGGGAGCACAACAATGACCACACAAAAATTTGATGCGACTCCGACTGCAACTGAGGGATTGAATTTAGACGATATTTCTGCGGATACCGTTAAAGCTGCATGGAGCAGTTACGAAGCAAAAGCAGAGTATAAAAAGTTCAATAAACATGACCTCATTGAGTCGATGCAAACAGAAAAAGAAAATGCTGAACATCCGGAAGCAGAAGCATAATGATTTGGATTGTTAAGCTAATTTTCTAGTTGGTAAAGCTAAGGATATCGTTTTAAAAGTCGTTCATTTGCATTTTTAATTGGATATTTTTTTAAGTTCTAAAGCCGCTAATCGAATTTATCCTGAGTTAAAGGGCTAAATTGAGTTAAAGCAAAGAACATTGCAATAGAACGGTGCAAATGAAATGATATAAATTAAATGATATAGGTTAAATCAAAAAAGCACTCATTAATGAGTGCTTTTTTTAGCTCAGACTTATTCAAGTCTTATTTAAGTAGTGGAGGAACCGCTTCGTAGTTAATTTCTACACGGCGGTTTTCTTTCCATGCATTTTCATCATGACCCGCATTGATTGGCATTTCTTTACCATAACTAACTGCTTCAAGCTGATTTGGACTTACGCCTGTTGTAATCAGAAAGCTTTCAACAGCTTTGGCACGACGCTCACCAAGCGCCATGTTGTATTCACGAGTACCACGTTCATCGGTATGACCTGTTAAAGCCACGCGTGAGTTTGCATTAGCAACAAGAAACTGTGCATGAGCTTGAAGGGTTTGTAAGTCTTCATTGCTAAGCTCTGTACTGTCGTAGTCAAAGTGTACTACGCGCTTCGCTAAAAATGCTTTATTCGCTTCAGTTACACCTTTCGATGATGCACCCGCTAAGTTTTGTGCATTGAGTGCTGCATCTTCACTTAAACCAGAAGTGTTTACAGTGGTTGAGCTATTTGGGTTTTGTCCTGCTTGTACGTCTGCTGCAGGTTTACGGCTGGCACAACCAGTCATTACTAGTGCTGTAGCTAAAACAGGTAGCGCAATCAGTTTCATTGCTTTCATATTGATCTCCATGACGGTTATTTATGATGTTTCATTAAAAAGTTATTGTTGAATAAATCATGCAGTGTTTATTTCGGTGCCCAAGCTGGTTCACGAACTTCACCTTGTTCACTTGGTAAGTTCATGCGGAAACGACCATCTAAAGACATGATCGAGAGCAAACCACGGTTTGCTTCACGTGTTGCATACACCACCATTTGACCATTTGGAGAGAAGCTTGGGGATTCATCTAAACTTGTTGGTGTTAAAATATTGGTTACACCAGAACCAATGTCTTGAACCGCAACTTTATAGTTACTACCGCTAGGACGATGCACCAAAGCTAATTTTTTACCATCAGCACTTAAAGTGCCACGGGCATTGAAAGCGCCACGGAAAGTCAAACGTTTTACGCTTTCAGTACTTAAGTTGTAGGTATAAATTTGTGGAGAGCCACCACGGTCAGAGGTAAAAATAAATGATTTACCGTCAGGGGCATAACGTGCTTCTGTATCAATCGCTGTGTCATTGGTCATGCGTTTTAATTGGCGAGTCTGTAAATCCATTTGATAGATTTCAGGATTGCCATGCATTGAAGCGGTAAACAACATAGATTTACCGTCAGGTGAGAAGCTTGGAGCACCATTTAAACCACGGAAACTTGCAACTTTTTCACGGTTACCACTTGCTAAGTCTTGGATGTAAATTGCAGGGCGTTTGGTTTCAAAAGAAACATAAGCTAGCTTTTTAGCATCAGGTGTCCAAGCAGGGGACAAGATTGGATCACGTGAAGTCAAAATGGTACGGGGTTGTTCACCATCCGTATCTGCAATTTGTAGGGTATAGCGCTGATCTGGTGTTGCTGCATTACGCAATACATAGGCAATACGGCCGCTGAAGTCACCTGGAATGCCAGTTAAAGCTTGATAGATTGCATCACTGATCATATGCGCTGCTTGACGGTAACGTGAAGCAGGTACAGTGAGTAGTTCATTTAACAGGTATTGTTTTTTTTCAACATCATACAGTTGGTAGTGAATTTCATAAGAGCCATCTGCTGTTGTTTTTGATGTGCCTGTCACGACATAGGGTACGCCCGCAGCTTTCCATGCTTCTGCATTAGGTGAATTTATTGTTGCAGTTGCAGGTAAGTTTTTAGAGGCACTGGTAAATTTACCTGAGCGGTTCAAGTCATTTTCAACCACTGGATAAATATTTGAGTCATTACTAAAAGGCACGATCGCAATTTTAGGTGCCTCTTCAGGCGCCTTGGTGATTTCAAGATGAAGCTGTGCATGTGTTTGAGTGATTAAAACTGGACTCAAAGCGGTCATAATTGCTAAGCAAAGAAGATGTTTACGCGTCATTTCCATCATTCGCTAACTACTCTAAAAATGTGAGTTATTGTCTGTATTAGGTTGTGTCACATAATGGCATGATTTTGGATTATTAAAAGCATGAAAATATGACTGAACTGTTATAACACTGTGAAAAATGCAGAGATTTTATTCGAGTTCACTGAAGTTTATCTTAAAATTGGTGCAGACAACATCACATTTTGAATTGGAAATGATAATTCTATATAGTTGAAATTTAATTTTTGAATCAAATGTTTAGAAGAAATAAGTAGCTCTTGATTAGGCTGAGTTAGTAAAACTTATATATATGTCATTTTATGAAAAGTGTCGACCAAATAGAATTTGTTTCATTCAAAAAATCAGTGAATGAACCCATCTAATCAATAAATTTTCCAAAGTTTGCCATATTCAGAAGAAATATAAAAAAATCCCCGCAATCAATGCAGGGATTTATCAAACTTAATTTGAAGATCTAAATGTAGAGGTAAAGCTTTGTGCTTCACGTCTAGCATCAGGGTCGCTTGGCATTGGGTACGGTGCTGCAGCACGAACCGCGGCTTCAATACTGGCTTTCATATCAGGGTCACTAGAGTTCACAATAACTGATCGGACTGAACCACTTTCTGATAATGTCACCCGAGCAGTTGCCGATTTACCCGCAGAGTCAGAAGGTGTGTCCCATGCACGACGGATTTTATTTTCAAAATCTTTCTTTGCAGTAGATGCAATCTTCTTCGCTTCAGCCTTTTTCTGTGCGGCTTCTTCAGCTGCTTTTTTAGCTGATGAAGCTTTGGCTTCTTCGGCTGCACGTTCGCGTGCTTCGGCATCGGCTTTAGCCTTTGCATCTGCCTTGGCTTTTGCATCGGCATCTGCTTTACGTTTTGCAGCTTCTGCATTGGCCTTGGCTTTCGCATCAGCATCTGCTTTACGTTTTGCAGCTTCCGCATTGGCCTTAGCTTTGGCATCAGCATCTGCTTTACGTTTTGCAGCTTCCGCATTGGCTTTAGCTTTTGCATCGGCGTCTGCTTTACGTTTTGCAGCTTCTGCATTGGCCTTAGCTTTTGCATCAGCATCTGCTTTACGTTTTGCAGCTTCTGCATTGGCCTTGGCTTTCGCATCAGCATCTGCTTTACGTTTTGCAGCTTCCGCATTGGCTTTAGCTTTCGCGTCTGCATCTGCTTTACGTTTTGCAGCATCCGCATTGGCCTTGGCTTTTGCCGTTGCTGCAGCTTTGGCTTTGTCAGCTTCTGCTTTTCTTAAAGCATCGGCACGGATTTTTTCAGCCTTGGTTTTGGCATCAGCATCTGCTTTACGTTTTGCTGCTTCAGCATTGGCTTTCGCCGTAGCATCTGCTTTTGCCTTAGCCGCATCCGCTTTGGCTTCTTGTTGTGCTTTTAGTTTTGCAGCTTCAGCCGCTTTAGCTTGTTCTTGAGCACGCTTTGCATTGTCCGCAGCTTTTTGTTCAGCAAGCTGCTGTGCTTTTGCCGCAGCGAGTGCCTGTTGAGCAGCAACCTGTGGATCTGCCTTAGGTGGTTCTGCTGGTTTAGGTGGTGCAGCCGTTGGAATCTCGGGTGCTGGTTCAACGCTAGGTTCTGCTGTTTGCGTGATTTGTTCAGCTACATTTTCATGCGCGGTTTCATCAAACTCAGTGACTTCACGTGTTACAGGTTTTAAATCTTCCGGTTTTACCAAAACAGTGGTTATTTTTTTAGGGGGCTCAGGTGGTTTACTCATGCCAAGATAAAGTAAGCCAACCACAGCGACGATATGCACACCTAGTGTGAAACCAATCGCAACGGCTTTTTGTTTAAAAGGCGGCTTGTTGAAATCTTTCATAAATTATTTTAATGGCTCAGTCAGTAAACCTACTTGTGTTAAACCTGCATCTTGAAGGGCAGACATGAGTTTCATGACTTCACCATAAGGACGAGATTCACTGCCGTTAATCAGGACACTCATTTGCTTTTTCTGTTCGTTCGCTTCATTTTGTGAAGCAGTTAAAACAGATTTTAGTTCATCAAGTGTGAGTACATCATTCTGATGATTTTTATCTTCGAGTTTGATCGTACCATCCGACTCAAGTGTAACAATCGCAGGGCGATCTTCCGCTTGCATAGGCGTGCCATTCGCCTGTGGTAAGTCGACTTTGACACCTGTGGTGATCATAGGTGCAGTGACCATGAAAATCACCAATAAAACCAACATGACATCAATATAAGGTACGACGTTCATGTCACTTTTTAATGGTTTTTTGATGCGCTCAAAGCGTCCATAACGTTGAATAGCCACTAGTCATTGTCCTGAGTTGAACCTACAGACTGGCGTTGTAATAACGCAACCATTTCTTCGGCAAAAAGCGCACGATCGTTATAAATGGCTTCACCTTTGGCTGTGAAATGGTTAAATGCAAGTACAGCAGGAATCGCTGCAAAAAGACCAATGGCCGTTGCAATCAATGCTTCTGCAATACCCGGAGCAACCGTAGCAAGGGTGACTTGGTCAACATCTGCCAAACCAATAAAAGCGTTCATAATGCCCCAAACGGTACCGAATAAACCAACATAGGGTGCAACCGATCCAATACTCGCAAGCGCGCCTAAACCATTTTCTAAATGTCCTTGGTCACGGCTTAAACCCACACGAAGAATACGTTCTGTACCTTCAATGGATTGTTCTGCGCTGGCATTACGCTTTTTAAGTTTGAAAAACTCGCCTAAACCTTGATAGAAAACATCTTCAAGGCCAACACGTTTCGAGTTGAGTTGAGCATTGTTGTATAAAGTGTTGAATTCGGCGCCAGACCAAAAGATTTTTTGGAAATGTTCATCATCGGCCTGCGCTTTTTTATAACTCATGTGTAACTTGGCAATCAGATACCAACTGAATAACGAAGCTAAGAGCAGCAGGAGCATTACCAGTTGTACGACAGGACTTGCTTGTAAGATGAGGTCTGAAACTTTGAGTGTTGATTCTAGTTGAGTTGCCATAGTTACTACATGTGCCAAATAATTTTTTTAATCTTGTTCCAATTCTTTCAGAATCAGTTCACGTATTTCATCAGGAAGGCGACGGGGTTTCATCTCTGCACTGATACATGCCAATTCTACCTCACCTGATGCCAGCATAATATCACCACGATAAATATTTTGTTGCAACACAAATGACGTAGCCTTACACGAAACTACACTTGCTGTAACAGTAATCAGGTCATCCATTAATATAGGACGTGAATATTTCACATTAATTTTATGAACGACAAAGTTGTAATCTTTTTGATGCCAATAATGGTCTACACCTGAAGCGCGCAGCCATTCTGTGCGGGTACGTTCCATAAAGCGAATATGATTTGCGTGGTAAACAATGCCACCTGCATCTGTATCTTCAATATATACACGAATGTTGAATTCGAATTTATTCGCCATGAGAGTGTTCCGTCTTTATAAAATCTGAAAAATATTGTTCTGCACTTCAGCATAGAATTAGAGCATTTAAAAATGGCGATAATTCAATGATTCGTCAAGTGCTTCAATGACGGGCAGTTTAGCACCGTGAGTCATCAGTCCAATGGCACAAGGTTTCAACTCACGTAAATCTTTAACTTTCGTAGTTGTCATTATTGGTTAAAAAAGAGACTACTTTTAATTTGTTTGTTCATCTAATTTAAATTTTGCATCGACAAAATCCTGTAGATGAGCTGCTAAATATCCCGCAATATGAAAGTGAGTTTCTTCCATTTTCTTTTTCTGTTGCTTTGGAAGTAATGCCTTTAAAGATTCATACATATACGTTAAGCAGCAAAAGCCAAGGCCAATAACTAACATAAGTAAAAGTTTATTAGCTAGATCTATCCAGAAAAACACATAAACGAGTATGACTAAAGCAAAGAATGAGAGGCTGAAATAAAATGTATTAATTTTTGCTGGCTTAAAGTTTTCCTTGACCAAAACTTGTACGTCGTCGTGATAGTACGTCCCAATAAAAATGAGGGCAGAAGTATAGTTGAAGCTCAGGTTTTTTATACGATATGCAGAAGGCGATTGTTTAATAGTTAAGATATTATCTTCACTTACTTCTATGGTTTCTTTGCTAAGAATGTTTTCACATTCGACAGTGATAAAATAATTGTATTCGGTGTGGAATAAGCTTTCAAAATCACTCATTTGTTTAGGGCTAAATGAACTGATGGGTTGTTCTCTGGGAATGTTTTCAATGGCACTGTCTAATGGAAGGTTTTGAATGTATTCGCTATTAATTTTGTTAATTATTCTATTCTCAAGATTTATCATTTTAGTTTGCTGTTTGTAGTGGATTGAATTTATTTTAAAATTTAAATAAACATTCAGGGAGAATTTAACTCCCTGAAGTCGTTCAGTGAATAATCGTCTATTTATCTTTCGGCTCTGGTGGTGTCATCCCAAACTGTAAATAAGCCATATTGGTGGCAATACGTCCACGTGCAGTACGCATGACATAACCTTGCTGAATGAGGTAAGGCTCGATCACATCTTCTAGCGTCCCTGAGTCTTCTGCCATAGCTGCAGCCAAAGCTTCAACACCTGCAGGGCCGCCGTCAAAACGTTCTAATAACATTGAAAGATAACGACGGTCTAAAGTGTCTAAACCATCTTTATCCACATTCAACATATCTAAAGCACGTTGCGCCATTTCTTGGGTCACTTCGCCTGTACCTTTGACTTGGGCATAATCTCGAACACGGCGTAATAAACGGTTGGCAATACGTGGCGTACCACGTGCACGACGTGCAACTTCCAGTGCGCCATCTTCAGTAATCGGTACATCCATTAAGTTGGCTGAACGAGTCACAATATGCGTTAAGTCTTTGACAGAATAAAACTCTAAACGTTGTACGATACCGAAACGGTCACGTAAAGGAGAGGTCAGTAGGCCTGCACGAGTCGTCGCTGCCACAAGGGTAAAAGGTGGTAAATCCAGTTTGATCGAACGGGCAGCAGGGCCTTCACCAATCATGATATCCAGTTGGTAATCCTCCATCGCTGGATAGAGAATTTCCTCGATGACAGGTGAAAGACGATGGATCTCATCAATAAATAAAACATCACCTTCTTCAAGGTTGGTCAGCATTGCGGCCAAATCGCCTGCACGCTCAAGGACTGGGCCTGATGTCGATTTTAAGTTGCCACCCATTTCACGGGCAATAATATTGGCTAGTGTGGTTTTACCTAAACCCGGAGGGCCAAAAATTAAGGTGTGATCCAGCGCTTCTTCACGGCCACGTGCAGCACCAATAAAGATTTCCATTTGTTCACGGACGACAGGCTGCCCGATGTAGTCATCGAGGGATGTTGGACGGATGGCACGGTCGAAGTGGTCTTCGGGTTTTTCTGAACCACTGATAAGACGGTCTTGCATAATTATTTAACTAATCTCTATATCGTTGTGGAAGAATCACAGCCTCAAAAAGCGATTGAACTTTAAATGCCATTGTATAGGCGATTCTCACTTTTGACTGGGCAAAAGTGACAAAACCCATTTGTTAAACTGATGCTACGTCCTTGTAGCACAGTTTAACGGCGACATCCTTGTCGCCTGCGTGATTCACATACTGTCTATAACCCTAAAAGGCAAAGGATGCAGTGCTCATTAGAAACTAAAAATTATTTATTCATCGACTTAAGTGCTGCACGGATAATGTCGCTGGCTTCAGTAAAGTCACCTTTGGCAGCATTCACTAATTTTTGTGCTTCAATTGGTTTGTAACCTAATGATTGCAATGCCGCTTCAGCTTCAGCCACAGCAGAGTTGCCTGTAAATTGAATTTGTTCAACAGTTGAATTGGTTGGTGCAGTCCCTGAAGCCATGGCTTTAAAGCGATCACGTAACTCAATCATGAGGCGTTCAGCGGTCTTTTTGCCTACACCCGGAACTTTGACTAAAGTGTTTACATCTTCATGTTCAACCGTATGAATCAGCATTTCAACACTTAATGTTGATAAAATGCCCAGTGCCATTTTAGGGCCTACGCCGTTGACTTTTAATAGTGTGCGAAAAATCAGTTTTTCTTGAGCATTGCTAAATCCATACAGCAGTTGTGCATCTTCACGAACAGCCAGATGTGTCCACAGGGTAATTTTTTGACCTTTTTGTAGTTGGCAAAATGTAGAAAGCGGAGTGTCAATTTCGTAGCCTACGCCATTTACATTAAGTAATACTGTTGGTGCTTCCAATGCTAGCACTTCGCCAATTAAGCATCCGATCATGTCATTTATTCACTTTATTTCAGTTTAGTCTGAGCTATTTGCTCAATTTCAATTTGTTGTCAGATTAGCGTGAAGGCCAGCGAATTACTAGCCTTCACATTTTTTCAGCTTTAAAAGAAACCAACTTTATTACCTTGAAGTTCTTGTGCAAGGTTATAAGCCTGATGATCTGAAAACTTAGAGATGATATCGAGTACTTGCATGATGTTTTCATAATGCGACATACCAAAATGTGCTCCTGAACGATGTAAAATAGACATCAATCGTTGCTCTTTAAAGCTCAAAGTTTTATTTGGCGTGGTCAGTGGAATAAAGGCATCCAAAATATTTTGCAAACTTTGGTGTGCAATAATTTCCAAACCTGCTTTATGTGGATGTTCAAAGATTTTATCACGAGCCAGTTCTTTGGCACGGTTAATCCCGATTTCAATATCTTCACTGCAATATTGCAATAAACTGCCTTTTAGTTGGCCAGTCAAAATTTCATTATGATGACGTGCAAAAGCTGTAGTTACTTCTTCAACCAAACGCTTCATCACACGGCCACGCAAAGCGGCAATTTTCTGCTGCCATGTGGTATCGGTCATTGCAAGTTCGGCAGGAATACCATAATCACCAATCAGGTCAAGGAAAATTGGCTCAACTTCGTTATAACTCAATATATTGAGAATAATGCCATCTTCCAAATCAATCAGGGCATAGCACATATCATCCGCTGCTTCTAATAAATAAGTCAGAGGATGACGGCAATAATGATATTCACCGAGTTGAATTAAGCCGAGTTGTTCTGCAATTTGCTGCAAGATGTCTTTTTCGGCTTGGTAACAGCCAAACTTGGCACGCTGACTGGCAGGCGTATTTCCTTGTGATGCAATGGTTTTGGATAGCCATGGGTACTTTAAGTAAGCCCCTAAGGTTGCGTAAGTTAGGCGCATACCACCATCATTCGGGTGATAGTCAATTTTAGTCAGTAAACGTAAGCCTTGTGCATTACCTTCAAACTGACGAACATCGGCTTCTTCTTCAGGGCTTAAGTCCTGTAAAAAGTCTGTATGTGATGCATCATCAAACCATTCGCGAATGGCATATTCACCAGCATGCCCAAAAGGCGGGTTGCCAATATCATGTGCTAAACAAGCGGCTTGAATAATCGCGCCAACATCGGCAGGCGAAATCCACATCGGGAGTTCATCTTTAATTTTTTCCGCAGCCAACATCCCCAATGAACGTCCAATACAAGACACTTCTAAAGAGTGCGTCAGGCGAGTATGAATGCCATCATGTTGGGTTAATGGATGGACTTGGGTCTTGCGATTAAGCTGTCGAAAACTCTGCGAAAATATAATGCGGTCATAGTCTTTGTGGAAGGGGCTACGTGCCTGTTCAGAACTGTGTTTATTGCTACCAATACGAACTGTAGAAAGAAGTTCAAGCCAACGCATTTGAGTCATTTATCATTATTCAATTATTACTTGAATTGAATAATGCCAAACTTAGCAGAAAAGCACTAGTGTGGGACGACACAACTTGTCTTAAAAGATGTATGAGTGATTTGCCTTAATGAAATGTAAAACAAAACAGAAATTTAAAAATGGGCTGTTAGTATAGATGGGCAAATTTTACCTTTTATCCCATTTTTTAATTTTTAATGAGAATAATTTAAATGTATAGAAAACAATTTCTTCCTACGTTGACTGCACTAAGTTTGGGCGTGACATTTTTTTTGTCAGGTTGTACAAGTTTCAACACAGAAAAAAATATAACGAAAGTGCAGCCAAACCAAAATGTTGCTGCATCAGAAAATAGCATGATGCATCATTTACAAACATTTGAAGAAATTGCGGAACAAAATGGTGGCAATCGTGCAGTAGGTACAGCAGGTGGATTGGCTTCTGCACAATATATTCTTGAACAAGCCAAGAAAGCAGGCTTGCACGCGCAAATGTTGCCATTTGAAAATCGAGAAAAGACCGTTGGGCAAAATATTGTGATTGAGATTGAAGGGCAGTCCAAAGATACTGCTGTGATTGTCGGCGCACACTATGATTCGGTGAAAATGGGGCCTGGGATTAATGATAATGCTTCAGGCGTTGCAGTATTGTTAGCATTATTACAAGACTATGCGAAGCAAAAGGTAAAACCTAAACACACACTATATCTTGCCTTTTGGGATTCGGAAGAGGTTGGTATTGCAGGTTCACAAGCTTTTGTGAAATCACTCAGTGAGAAACAGCTTCAAGGCATTCAAGCCTATATCAATGTTGATATGGTGGGAACAAAGAATCCGAATATCATGATTGCCGATGGAGACCATTCATCAATTGCAGAAATGGCGGCACAGTTTAAAGCCAATGGACTTGCACAAAGTGATTATCAGCCAATCTTAGACAGCATGAGCCAATTACCTAAGCACCCGCAGGATGCTGCATTAGAACAAAGCATGCGTCAATATTTTAAAACCAATAATATTCAGATTAAAGATGATGTAACGACTTTAACAGCAAGCGATACTTTGCCATTTTTAGGGAAAGTTCCCGTTACTTCACTAATTTTATTTAATGAGCAAATGAAAGGTGATGAACTCGAATTTGCACCGTGCTACCACAAGGCTTGCGATACGATTGATGGTGTAGATGTAAACTCACTGAACTTAGCCCTTAATGTTATTCAACATCTATTGTCAGATTTGAATAAATAAAATGTTTCAATTTCAAATGTGAATTGATTTTAGTCTTTATGAATTTCAGGTTTAAATCTCACACATTTAGACCTGAAATTCATTTTCAAATATGGTTTGAACGCTTGATTAAAAAGTGAGTTGTTGTTGAAAAATAAAACATTTTTATAGTTTGAATATTATTCTTAGGGTGAAATGAAAAAATCAGATAATTTTGTGTTAATCTGTGCGACTAAATTCAATTTTATTATTTAAAAATAAAAGCATTATTGCCTAAACTTCCCGATATAAGCACTACAATTTCACTTTCACATCTAGCTGATTTAACTAATACACAGTAGAATATGCGCTCTCTCAAGTCACATTGTGGCATGGTCTTTTCGATCATCCCGTGGAGCCAAAATCAGCATGTTTATCGTTGCCGGTGCACCTGCACATTCTTCATTTAAGAAAACTCAACTATTATCACGTTTAACGTCAATTAGTTCTGTTCAATCAATTGAAAGTCAATGGGTTTACCTTTTTGACCAAGCGCTCAACGAGCAACAACAGCAATCCGCTTTACAGCTTCTCAACGATGGTCAATCTTTTGAATTGCACCAAGCAGCAAGTGACGAAGTCCAAATTTTAGTGACGCCACGTGTTGGAACCATCTCTCCGTGGTCGTCTAAGGCAACAGACATTTTTGCCAACTGTAATACACCGGTTCATCGCCTTGAACGCGGTGTTTTATTTACTTTGAAGGGTGTAAATGCTGTTTCTGATGAAGTAAAACTAGCATTACATGATCGCATGACAGAAAGCGTTTTCAATGCTATTGAGGATGCTGCGGCACTTTTCTCTGAAACTGAACCAAAGCCTTTAAACTCAATTGATATTTTGGGTCAAGGTAAAGAAGCGTTGGTGAAAGCTAACTCTGAATTTGGTTTTGCGCTTTCTGATGAAGAAATCGATTATTTAACCGATGCATTCACAAAAATGGGTCGCAACCCGCATGACATCGAATTGATGATGTTTGCTCAAGCGAACTCAGAGCATTGCCGTCACAAAATCTTCGGTTCTGAATGGACAATTGATGGTGAAGTTCAACCATTGTCATTGTTCCAAATGATTAAAAACACCTATAAAGAATCACCTACAGATGTATTGTCGGCATATAAAGACAACGCTTCTGTAATTGTTGGTTTTGACACACAACGCTTCTATCCAAAGCAAGATGCTGAAACAGGTCACCATGTTTATAAATACAAGAGTCAAGCCGCTCACATCTTGATGAAAGTGGAAACCCATAACCATCCGACAGCGATTGCACCATTTGCTGGTGCAGCAACAGGTTCGGGCGGTGAAATCCGTGACGAAGGCGCAACAGGTCGTGGTGGTAAGCCAAAAGCTGGTTTAACAGGTTTTACCGTATCTAACTTGAACATTCCGGGCTTTGAACAGCCTTGGGAAGAAAACTACGGCAAACCATCTCGTATGGCATCTCCACTTCAAATTATGATTGAAGGCCCATTGGGCGGTGCAGCCTTTAACAACGAATTTGGTCGTCCTGCGTTAAACGGTTACTTCCGTACATTTGAACAAAATGTCAATGGTGATGTAAAAGGCTTCCATAAGCCAATTATGATTGCCGGTGGTTACGGTAACATCCGTCCTGATCATGTAGAAAAAGATGCGATTCAACCAGGCGATTTACTCATCGTACTAGGTGGTCCTGCCATGCTGATCGGTCTAGGTGGCGGTGCAGCGTCTTCTGTAGACAGCGGTAAGTTGGGTGAAAACCTAGACTTCGCATCTGTACAGCGTGAAAACCCAGAAATGGAACGCCGTTGCCAAGAAGTGATTGATGCTTGCTGGCGCATGGAAGATCATAACCCAATCGTGTCTGTACATGACGTAGGCGCGGGCGGTATCTCAAATGCAATGCCTGAACTTGTGAACGATCACGAGTTAGGTGCGGTACTTGATCTGCGTAAAATTCCATCGCTTGAAAAAGGCATGTCTCCGATGGAGATCTGGTCCAATGAAGCGCAAGAACGCTATGTATTGGCAATCCGTCCATCATCTTTAGAACTCTTTGAATCACTATGTGCACGTGAACGCTGTCCATTCGCCGTACTAGGTGAAGCGACTGAAGCGCGTCATTTGACTGTTGAAGATCCATTATTCGGCAACAAAGCTGTGGATATGCCAATGCAAGTGATGCTTGGCGGTACACCGCGCATGAGCCGTTCATACGAAACCATTGAACGTAAAGGCGATGACTTCACTGCTGAAACAGTAACAGATTTGAAAGATGCGATTTACCGCGTTCTTAAAAATCCAACTGTTGCATCTAAATCGTTCTTGATCACGATTGGTGACCGTTCGATTACAGGTATGGTTGCACGTGATCAGTTCGTCGGTAAGTGGCAAGTGCCTGTAGCGGATGCTGCAGTAACAACGACTAGCCTTGTAGGTTATACAGGTGAAGCAATGGCAATGGGTGAACGTCCGCCAGTTGCATTGTTAAATCCTGCTGCGTCTGCACGTTTATCAGTAGCAGAATCCATTTCAAACATCATGTCTGCAAAAATCGACCAGATCAGCGACATTAAATTGTCTGCAAACTGGATGGCTGCTGCAGGTCAACAAGGTGAAGACCAAGCATTATTCGAAGGTGTTAAAGCCATCGGTATGGAAATGTGTCCTGCACTAGGTATTGCAATTCCAGTAGGTAAAGACTCATTGTCTATGCGTACAACGTGGAATGACGAAGGCATCGATAAATCTGTAACTTCTCCAATGTCAGGCGTGATCACTGCATTTGCACCTGTGACTGATGTTCGCAAAACATTGACACCTGAATTGAAAAATATCGAGTCTGTACTGGTACGTATTGATTTGTCTAAAGGTCAATTCCGTCTTGGCGGTTCGATCCTTGCTCAGGTTTATAAAGCAATTGGTTCTGTAACACCTGACGTAGACAGCTTCGATGACTTCAAAGCATTCTTTGCATTGGTTCAAGACTGGAACAACCGTGGTCTAATCAAGGCTTACCATGACATCGGTGATGGCGGTCTGCTGGCAACTGTTGCAGAAATGATGTTTGCTTCACGCCTAGGTGTAGCACTTGAAGATCAATCTACTGCAAGCTTGTTTGCAGAAGAAATTGGTGCAGTACTTCAAATCAGCAAAGCGGATTGGGCTGCCTTAGAAGCTGAAGTTGCAGCGTCTAGCCTTAAAGATGCAATTGCGGTTGTAGGTACTGTAAATGATACAGATATTTTAACTGTAAATGGTTTGTGCTTAGACCGTGCTGAATTACAGCAAGCATGGACAGAAGTGTCACATCAAATCCAACGTTTACGTGACAACGTAGAAACTGCGGATCAAGAATATGCGCTGATTGCTGACAAATCACATGCAGGTTTAATTGCAAAACCAACATTTGATTTGAACGAGCCTATCGAAGCACCGTACATCAATGAACGCCGTCCAAACATGGTGATTCTGCGTGAACAGGGTGTAAACGGTCATGTAGAAATGGCTGCTGCATTCGATAAAGTCGGCTTCAACACTGTAGACGTACACATGAGCGACTTGCTTGCTGGCCGTATCAGTCTTGATGACTTTGAAGGTTTAGTTGCATGTGGCGGTTTCTCTTACGGTGACGTATTGGGTGCAGGCGGCGGTTGGGCTAAATCTGTATTGTTTAACCCGAAACTTCGTGACCAATTTGAGAAATTCTTCAACCGTGATGAAACTTTCTCTCTAGGTATTTGTAACGGCTGTCAAATGCTGTCTCAGCTTGCACCATTAATTCCGGGTGCAGAAGCTTGGCCTCGTTTCCACCGCAATACTTCAGAGATGTTTGAAGCACGTGCTGTCAACGTACGCGTTGAAAAATCGAACTCTGTATTGTTAGAAGGTATGGAAGGTTCGATTCTTCCTATCGCTGTAGCACATGGTGAAGGCCGTGTAGTTGCTAGCGCGGAAAACATTGCAGCATTGAATGCAGGCGATCAAGTGATCTTGCGTTATGTAGACAGCCAAGGCAACCCAACGCAGCATTACCCAATGAACCCGAATGGTTCGCCAGAAGCGATTTCAGGTGTAACGTCTAAAGACGGTCGTGCAACGATTATGATGCCGCACCCTGAACGTAACTTCCGTGCGATTCAGCATTCTTGGAAACCAGAAGATTGGGATCAAGACGGTGCTTGGTTACGTATGTTCCGTAATGCACGTAAATTTATTGGTTAATCTTAGATAGATGAATAATAGAAAAGAGCCGCCTTCGGGTGGCTTTTTTTATGTTTAAAATTTACCAAAAGATATATTAATTATTGTGAATGCTTATTTTTACACATATAATCGCTTTCGATTTTTAACCACCTGCGGGTGGTTTTTTGTTGGTTTTAAATTTTTATTTCTCCCACTGAACTTGGTTTAGATTTTGCTTTTATATTTGTGGAAACATGCTAGTGTGTAATTTATGCACAATAACTATGTAAGATTAAAGACTAGCAAGATAAAAGAAAGATGGATAAGTAAACGAGTTCAGTATCAACACTCATGATGAGGTGATGACATGATTAAAATAGTAGAATATTCGGCAGTGGATAAGTCTGCGCTGCGTAAAAAGGGCTGGAAGCTTTTTAGTGCAGTCGTGTGTTTGCAGTTGGTGTTTTTAGTTTTGGGTTATGCTTTGCAGATGTAATATTTGAACAATTGAAACCGCCGTGAGGCGGTTTTTTATGTAAACTAATGCATAATTAAAAAACTGCAAAAATTAATAATGAGCTTTAAACAATTTGTATTATTAAAAGATATAAAAATATTTTTACTTTTAGGCTTTATGTTTCCGTCAACATTGTTAAGTGGGTGCTTTCCTATTTTAAAAACGAAGCATCCGAAAATTAATATAACTGTTATCAATGATCAAAATGAAAAGTTGGACGATGCAGAAGTATTTTTAAATCTTACAACATGGCAAGGCAAGTCTTTTACTGAATCTACATTAAAAAAAACACAGGACGGAATTGCTACATTTTCTGCAGAGAAAAGTTTGCAATTTATTCATATATTTCCAGCAAAATATAGTTGGTCGATTTGCGTTTATAAAAATGGATATAGTCAAAATAGTTTTGTGCCAAAAAGTTCAAATAATCGAACACAAAATTTAGTATTGTTGTTAGATAAAGCTGAAATAGGTGTAGAAAAAAAACAACATTGTTGGAAAGAAAAATCCTAAAATATTGAATTAATAAAACCACCCGAAGGTGGTTTTTTTGATTAAACAGCCAATTGAATCTGTTTTAACACCGCCTTCAACGTATTTTCATAATCAAAAGCAGCATTAGTACTGTCTTGGTATCGCCAAGCGACATAACCATCTGGACGAACTAAGACAGCGCCTGATTCATGAATTTCAGATTTCGCATTCCATGTACCATAAACGTCACGGTATTCACGAGAACCAACTTGAATAACATCCAAATAAGGCAAATCCAAAGCTTCTGTAGCTTGCTTCCAGCCTTTGCCAGACAAGCCAGTAATTAAGGTAAAACGCCCTTTGCCTGTGATGTCTAAGGTTGAAATTTTTTGGCCTTTGGTATTAATCAACCATGTATGCGGAACTTTTGCTCCCGGACGTGTGGTCGCTTGCAAGTAAAGCTGTTGATCTTTCTCAAAGACTTCCGCTTCAGATTCAGCAATCATGGCATTGGATGTATAACGCTGATTCAGCTCTACACCTTGGGCATTAAACTCAAAGTTTTTAATTTCTAAGGCTTGATAAAGCTTTTGACGTATTTCTGCAGCTTGTTCATCTTCTGCAAAAATACGTTGCATCATTCGAGCTTGAGTTGTGATGCCTTGGTCAAAACCAAATACCTCTTTGAGATGCTTATAGTCAAAGCGAGATTGATTGGCACGCGCCACGATTTGCTTGCCAACAGGCGCACGCTCTAATGTATAAGAATCAAGTAGAGTAGGAGCAGCCCAACCTTTAATGGCATATGCCAATTTCCAACCGAGGTTAAAAGCATCTTGCATACAGGTATTTGAACCTAAGCCACTTGATGGTGGATGACGATGTACCGCATCACCGCCGCAGAATACACGACCTTTTGAATATTCGGTTGCCCATGTTTGGTTCACATACCAATAAGACAATTTTTGAATCTCGACATTTTCAATTTCAGCACCGACAAAGGTATTAAGTCGAGCACGAACTTGTTCTTCGGTGACTTGTGGTTCGCCTTTGGAAATATCAAAACCCCAACCCATGATCCATTCATTCCAAGGTGTAATGGCACGGAGTAAGCCCATACCCAGATCACCAAAGTTGGCTTCAGGGTTAACAATCCATTGCAAAATAGCAGGGCGGTGTTTCACGTATTTGGAAAGATCAGCTTTAAAGGTTACATAGACTGTACCTGCACGAGACATCACCCCTTCAAGGGGTAAATCAAGCTGTTCAAGGACTCTGGATTTTGCCCCATCCATACCGACCAAATATTTGGCACGTAAGCTGAATTCAGTATTTGTAATACGATTTAAAAAGGTTGCTGTTACACCATGCTCATCTTGCACATGGGACAAATATTCAGTATTAAAATTATAAATTGCACCACGTTCAGCCGCATTTTTTACCAACAAAGCTTCCATTTTCGGCTGAATGAGATCGACCAATGGACAAGGACTGCCTTTAATATAATCGCCATGACGTTCATCACCGGTTCCCCAAGCACTCATGCGGGCAATTTCTTCACCGACAAGACTGGTGGTAATGAGGCTTTCACCCATCTGTTCCCAAGGCGTTGCAATTTTTTTGACCTGTTCTTCGATACCTAAGTCACGTAACACTTCCATCGCACGTTGGTTGGTAATATGGGCACGAGGACTATTGGCTAACCAATTAAATTGGGTAAAAAGCTGAACCTGAATACCGTAATTTGCCAAGGCTAAACCTAAAGTAGAACCTGCAGGCCCTGTGCCAATAATCAGAACATCGGTATCGTATTGCTGTGTCATACAAAACTCCATGTGTATGTGAAGCGCAAACTTGGAATAGTCCGCAGTCTAGGCAAATGATTTTCCGAGTAGAATGGATATTCATATAAACTATAGATCTATTGGTATTTTGACTGCATGACACAGGTGATGTAGTGAGTGTGTGGAGTGAAGCGAATGGAATTACGACATTTACGTTATTTTGTGACGGTGGCGAAAGAACAGAGTTTCACTAAGGCAGCGGAAAAACTATTTACAGCACAACCATCGCTCAGTCAGCAAATTAAAGACTTAGAGCAAGAGGTTGGGGTGCAATTATTTGAACGTTCTGCCCGAAAAGTCTTGCTGACCGATGAGGGGCAGGCTTTTCTGAAATATGCAGAGCAAGCGCTTGAAAATGCCAAACAAGCTGTAGCTGCAGCTCGCCACGTGGCGCAAGCCAAAAATAATCAAATACATATTGGCTTTTTAAATGTCGCAGAATTGAAAATTATGCCGAGTATTTTGGCGCAATTAAAACAACATATCCCTGATTTGAAAATTCATTTACATAGCTTGACGTGTACAGAGCAGATTCAAAAACTCAAAAATACTGAATTGGATATTAGCTTTACTCGTTATCACTTAAGTCATGACGACTTTACCAATATTCAGGTTTTAAGTGAGCAGATCTATCTAGTCGGTGCAGCGCATCTGCATCCATCAGATCGAATCTTAAAACTTCAAGAATTAAAAAATCACACCATTATTATGTGTGAGCAAAATGCTTCTCCTGTGTTTTACGATACCTTAAATGCCTTGATTCCTTTTGATCAGCATCAACATGATCATATGCTGTGGGTAACAAATGTCATGCAGCATTTAAATTTGATTAATATGGGCATGGGCCTGAGTTTTGTGCCCGAATATTTACTCAAATTTTTAAATGATTCGGTCAAAGTCATTCAAACAGATGTGGAATTACCGAAACTAGGTTTATATGCAACCTATCCGAATGCATCGAATAATGTTGCATTGAAAATGATTTACAGTGCTTTAAATAATGTAACTGCACAATAGCGTCTGGAATAACCAATGTTAAAACTGATTTATTATGTACCTGAGTCTCACCTAGAGTCGACTAAACTGGCCGTATTTGAAGCAGGAGCAGGTGGTATAGGAAACTATGAACACTGTGCTTGGCAAGTTTTAGGGAAGGGGCAATTTAAACCTGTAAAAGGTGCAAATCCATTTATTGGTGAGTTGGAGCAGCTAGAGTCTATCCCTGAATGGCGCGTGGAAACCATCGTGCCTGAAGAAAAGGCAAGTGCGGTAGCGAGGGCTTTAAAAGCAAGTCATCCTTATGAAGAGCCGGCATTTGAGTTTATTCAAATGGTGGATATTCAATTTTAATGATGCTTTTAAATTTTTAAGTTATAGAAAAAAGTAGATACACGAAGGGTGACATGGATGTCACCCGTTAGACAGAGATTCAAGGATGAATCTTCTGTCTAACAAGGGATTTTGGTTACTTTGATCCTTCAAAGTAACGTAATACCTACGCGTTATAAACTAAAGTCACGTAGCTAATTGTGGTTGTGAGTATTCAATTGAAAGCAAGTTAAACCTTCTGAATAAATAAATCACGGTCAAAACGATACTGCGGGAAGAATACACCATCTTTAGCCCGTTCACCTGCACCAATCACCATCACTGGGTATTGCTGAGCATTTAATCCTAAAATCTTCTTCACCAAAGGTTCATCAAAACCTTCCATCATACAACTGTCAAAACCATAGGCACGTAAAGCCAAAACTAAGTTTTCACAAGCCAATGCTGTGGTTTTGCTCGCCCAAAGTTTTGCATCTGCTTCATTAAAAGCTGTTACAGGCAATTGTTTATCCAGTGTACGTGCAACTTTGAAAGCAACTTTCTTAAAGTTACCTAGGGCGTTGAAGTAACCAGTTTTATAGTTATAAGGAATAAACTTGTAATACTTCTGTACCGCTGCAGGTGCTTCAGGAAATGGAAATTCCGAAATATTCCGTTTTGCCATTTCATCTACACGGTCGGTACGCGCGACACAGACAATCAATTCAGCAGCAGTTTTTGCAGCTAGTTGCCCTAAGCAAGCTTTCACCAATTGTTTTTTCTTTGCAGGGTTCTGAACGACATAGAATGTCCACGGTTGTAAATTCGATGAATTCGGTGCAAGCAAGGCGAGGTCTAAGCATTCATCTAAAACGTCGTTTGGAATGGCCTTGTCGGTAAACTTACGTACAGAACGACGGCTTTGTACAACTTTTTTAAAATTCTCGATATCGATGCCTTCAGGCGCAGGCTCGTAGTATCGTTTCTTTTCAGGTTTAGTTTCAGTTTGTGATACTGCAGTCATGTGGAAACATCCAGTTTTTTAATTTAGAAAATAGATTGGGGCTGAGATGAAAAAAACCACCCAAATATGAGTGGTTTTTTAGTTCCATTAAAACATTAATTGAACTGAGAGAAGTCAGGTTTGCGTTTTTGCATAAAGGCGGCAACAGCTTCCATCATTTCTGGAGAGCCAACTCGATCCATGAAAATTTCAGCTTCATGGTCAATCCATGCCACGATTTCATCTACATTATGTTTCATTAATGCTTTTGATTGAACCAAAGATGCTAGTGGAAGTGCAGATAACTGTGCTGCTTTTTTCGCAGCTGTCGCATAAGCATCTTCTTCAATGCTATTGACCAAATTTGCTGAAAGCGCTGTCGCACTATCAAACTTCTGAGCAGTTAACAGTAATTCCGCCGCTTTATGGTAGCCGGCTTGTTGAACCAATAGCTTGCTCGATGCACCTTCAGGCGATAGACCAAGGCTCACAAACGGAATTTGGAATAGGGCAGTATTGTCGCTGTAGACAAGATCGCAATGAAGCAGAATCGTAACACCAATCCCAATGGCAACACCGCGAACCGCAGCAATCAGCGGCTTAGAAAATTGAGCAGCAGATTTTAATAAAATGAACGGTGCGCCTTCAGAAGCTGGAGCTTGCCCTTTTTGAGCAGCAGATTTCATAAAATCTTGCATGTCATTGCCCGCACTGAAGTCCGCATCTTGACCACGGAGTACTACTACACGCACTGAAGTATCTTGATCAGCTTCATCTAATGCTTTTGCAATCCACAGATATAATTCTGTATACAGCGCGTTCTTCGCCTGAGGTCGGTTAATGGCTAAGGTCAGTACGCCATTGTCCAAATTCGCATTCAAATGTTCATGGGGTTGTTGAATACAGCTCAGTGTCATCGTACTATCCTTGCGTAAAAGTTTCGTTTTGATTTTATGCTCGACATTATGTCGCATATTTCAGCCTGTGGCACAACTGCTCAGTTCATAAAAAGTTTGATTTGATATGAAATATACATTTGATTATTTGGTTTTCATTGGGCGTTTTCAGCCGTTCCATTTAGCGCATTTGCAAACCATTAAAATTGCCTTACAACAAAGTCAATATGTGCTTTTAGCACTGGGTTCGGCGCAAAATGAACGTAATATCAAAAATCCATTTTTAGCGACAGAACGTGAGCGAATGATCTTATCGAATTTTTCAGAGCAAGATCAGAAGCGAATCAAGTTTGTGCATGTGATAGATGTATATAACGATGAAAAATGGCAAAAGTTGGTCAAATCTTTAGTAAGTGACGTGGTTGAAACGAATGCAAAAGTCGGTTTGATTGGACATTTTAAAGATGATTCTTCTTATTATTTAAAATTCTTCCCCGAGTGGGAAATGGTTGAGCTGGATAGTCTAGAAGGGGCGATTTCTGCGACACCAGTACGTGAAGCGTATTTTCGTGGTGAAATTGAACGAGATGCCTTTCCTCAAGGTACCATTGATTTTTTGCAAAAATTTCAACAGACAGACATTTATAAACAACTTCAACACAAATTTATGACTCAGGATAAAACAAATCTGCTATAAAAAAACGCTAAATTTCTAGCACCACAATGGAGTAAAAAAATAAACATTGTAGTGATTTTAGGCTGTGTTTTATTCAGGAGAAAAACATGAGTTTGCGTCAGGGAACGTTTGCAAAATATATGGGAGCCTTCGCTTTATGTTGCGTATTTCCCCTACATGCTGCTGAATGGACGCTAACGCCTAATAGTCAGGTCACTTTTGGTATTAAATCTGTGGGGCTGTCTATTGTAGAAGGCCGCTTTAATAAGGTTCAATCGAACCTAAAATTTGATCCTGAAATTCCGCATAAAGGTTCAGCGCATTTAGTGTTAGATGTGGATAGCATCAGTTTTAGTAACCCAAGCTTGAAAGGATTAATCTTGGGCAGTGAATATTTTGATGCCGCTGAATTTAAGCAAGTGAAGTTTGTCAGTAAACAAATCGAACCAGTCGCTTATGCCAAGTATATGATTCGAGGGGATCTCACCATTCGTGGCATCACTAAACCTGTGATCTTTGATACCACACTTGCCCCTAGTCCACAAAATCCAAAAGTGTTGGATGTTCAATCTTTAGCAACCATTAAACGTAGTGATTTTGGTATGCGTAAAGCACTTGGTGGTGTAGGGGAGCAAGTATTAATACAACTCAAAGGCCAATGGCGGATTGAATAACCGCAGTCTTACTGGGTTTAACACATATGATCTTTGGCATGTTGCAGCACAACAGCAGTCAATTTTTGTAATTGAACAGATTGTTGGTTCCAGTGATGCCAATACAAGGCTAAATCAATACTGAGTTCTGTTGAAAGCTCTATCAATTTTCCCGATGCTAATAAGTCTTTGCTTTGATAGTCGGGTAACCATCCATAGCCCAATCCCATCGTAATGGCATCAAAAAATGCAGTTGAAGAGGGAATGAAATGATGCGGATATTGTGAAGGATTGAGCCCGAAATTCTTCTGAATCGATTGCGTATGTAGGTCATCTTTCTCATTAAAAATCAGTGCAGGCGCAGCCCTTAAGGCATTTCGCGTCACGCCTTGACCGAACCATCTTTGGATAAAATCAGGGGTTGCTACAAATCGATAATGCATTTCACCCAGATATTCTGCAACGCAGCCCTTCATGGCTTCCGATTCTGTTGTGACACAGGCATTGACTAGTCCTGCTTCTAATAAATGATGTGTTTGTGACTGATCATCGACCTGAAAATGAATCACGATTTTTTCTTCAATTAAGAGATCTTTGATTAGCGGAAGCAACCATGTCGCAAGTGAGTCAGCATTGGTTGCAATATTGACTTGATAGAAAGCATTCGCCGTTTGTCCTGTTAGATTTTGCAGAAAATTATGTTCTAGTAATTTGCTGTGTTGTAAATAATGCAATAAAGATTGGCCTGCGAGTGTTGGGCGGCACGGACGTTCACGCACAATAAGTACATGACCTAATTTCTTTTCTAAAGTTTGCAGCCTGAGCGTGACCGCAGATGCCGTAATATTTAAACGTAGTGCAGCTTGTTCAAAGCTTCCTGTTTCAGCAACTGCAAGAAATGCTTCACTATGTTTGCTTTGTAACATGAGTCACCTATGAGCATTAGAGATTCCATAAACTAAGAAAAACTTAGTTATAATGATATTTGTTTATAAATACTTATTTTTAACAATAAGCTTGGATAATAGCAACATTCATTTAATGCTTTGAAAGTGTAGTTAAAAAATGTTGCACAGTTATATGCAAGGGCTCGCAATTGGATTTAGCCTAATTATCGCGATTGGTGCGCAAAATGCGTTTATTCTTAAGCAAGGGTTAAAAAAGCAGTATGTCTTTTGGCTTTGTGCTATTTGCGCAGCTTCTGATTCGATACTCATCTTATTGGGAGTGCTCGGATTCTCCCAATTGGTTGAAAGTCATCCGGAAATTGTGAGTGGAGCGAAATATTTAGGTGCAACGTTTTTAACAGTTTATGGGGCACAGCATTTTCTGCAAGCCTTTAAAACTTCGAGCAGTTTAGCGCCCAGTGAGAAGAATGAAACCAAATTATTGAAGTTGGTGCTGATTTGCTTGGCTTTAACGTGGTTAAATCCGCATGTATATCTCGATACGGTTGTGCTGATTGGGTCTATTTCAACGAAGTTTGAGTCGACTGCTGTATATTTTGCGACTGGGGCAATTACAGCTTCATGGGTATTCTTCTTTGTCCTTGGATTTGGTGCGCGCTATTTATTACCGCTCTTCCAAAGTGCAAAGGCATGGAAGGTTTTAGACTTTATTATTGGCGTTGTAATGTGGGGAATTGCAATTTCATTATTGCTCTAGTTAGATGTCCTCATTAAATTTGAGCCCAATCCTATAGGAGCAGGCTCAAATCATTACTGTTATGCTGCTTGTAATGCTTTTAAATCTTCTAGGACTTGTTCTGCATGGCCTGCGGCTTTGACTTTACGATATTCTTTTACCAGTTTGCCATGATGGAAAATAAAGGTTGAGCGTTCGATGCCCATAACCTTTTTGCCATACATATTTTTTTCTTTAATTACATCAAAATGCTGACATAGCACTTCTTCTTTATCACTGATTAAATCAATGCTTAGATTTTGCTTTTCAGTGAAGTTTTGATGGGCTTTAACCGAGTCACGAGAAATGCCGTAGATTGGTGTATTAAGCGCATCAAACTGATCTTTTAAGCATGAAAACCCAATGGCTTGCGTCGTACATCCCGGTGTTGAATCTTTAGGGTAGAAGTAAACAATCAGCCAGTCATTGTTAAGTTCCGCAAGGTTGACTTCACCTGAGGTAGTTGGAAAGGTTTGATTTGGTAAGCTAATTTCAGTCATGAAGATTTCCTTTTTCGTGTCTTATCCCTAAAGGGGCTTAAACAAAGTATGTGAAATATGACCATCATACAGAATTTACTTTGAACTTAAAGCAATAAAAAAGCCTGCATTTGCAGGCTTTTTTAAGACGAAAATTATTTTTTCGCTTGAGCAGATTTCATTGCTTCTTCAGTTAAATTTTTTAATTTACCTGTTAACTGAGGACCGAAACATGCTTGAAGGTCTTTATTTTGTTTTTGAACAAAAGCGAGTGTTGCAGGGCTTTTCTTCTGGTTGATTGTGCTTTGGATTTCCCATTTTTGAGCATTGGTTAAACGACCATCTGCTTCAACAGCACAAGTACAGTATTTGCTAACTTCAGCGGCAGTTAGTTTTTTACCTTTGCCGGTTTCTTCTTTACAAACATTAATTAACGAAGATTTTACGTTAGTGCTCTTATATGCTTGTTGAAGCTTGTCGTTGTCAGCGTGTGCAACTGAAGCAAACAATGCAGCTGCAGAGAAAGCAGCAGAAAGAATAATGTTTGATTTTAAATTTTTCATAAACCCTACCTTGTTATTTCGGTATGTAACGTGTCGGATCTTCAACACCTGCGTCAACGAAACCTTGTTTACGAAGACGGCAGCTATCGCATTTACCGCAAGCACGACCTTGGTCATCTGCTTGATAGCAAGACACCGTTTGACTGTAGTCTACGCCATGTTCTATACCTAAGCGAATGATATTTGCTTTGGATAAATGTAACAGAGGTGTTTCAAATTTAAGTGGTTTTCCTTCAACGCCAACCTTTGTTGCAAGGCGAGCCATGTTGGCAAATGCTTCGATAAACTCTGGACGACAGTCTGGATAGCCTGAGTAATCAACTGCATTAATACCAATGACAATTGCTTCTGCACCAAAAACTTCCGCCGCAGCTAAAGCATATGACAAGAAAATCGTGTTACGCGCTGGTACATAAGTTACAGGAATACCGGCTTGTTCATGATCAGGAACTTCAATGCTATGGTCAGTTAACGCAGAGCCACCTAAGTTACCTAAATCGATATTAATGACACGATGTTCTACACCAGCCTGCTTAGTTAACTCACGAGCAGCATCCAGTTCTGTCGTAGAACGTTGACCATACATAAAACTTAAGGCAATACATTCATAACGTGCTTGAGCCCAAGCTAAACAAGTGGTTGAGTCTAAGCCGCCAGACAATAAAACTATGGCACGAGGGCGCATATGCATTACTCCAATAATTCTTTAAAACTTAACGACCAGTTTCATCGTTCCAAAGCAATTTATGTAATTGCAATTGGAAGCGAACAGGGAGATGGTCTTCTAAAATCCATTGTGCTAAATCACGTGCAAGCTGAGGCAAACGAACAGCACCTTTTTCAACGGCAAAGGCCGGAGAGAACCAAATGGTGCTAACTTTTTCGTTTAGCTTATAGCGCTCAACTTGCTGTTTTGACCATTCATAGTCTTCACGATTACAAATCACAAATTTGATCTGATCATGCGCTGTTAAATGGTCGAAGTTGCTAAGCAAGTTTCGTGCAACTTCACCCGATGTCGGGGTTTTTAAATCCATAACCTTTGAAACACGTGGGTCAACTTTAGACACGTCTAAAGCTCCACTTGTTTCTAAAGAAACTTCGCAGCCTAAATCGGCCAGACGAGTCATGAGGGGAAGGGCGTTCGGTTGAGCAAGCGGCTCACCACCCGTCACGCAAATATAAGGGGTTTTAAAATCTAAAGTAGTTTGAATAATTTCTTCTAATGATTGGCGTTCACCGCCTTCAAACGAATAGGTTGTATCACAATAAGTGCAACGTAACGGACAGCCCGTTAAGCGGATAAAGACCGTAGGCAAACCTGCGGTATTGGCTTCACCTTGCAATGAATAAAAAATCTCCGTAATACGTAAACCCGCAGACGGATCAGAAACAGGAATAGCGGAAGATCGAAGGGTACTCATAACAAAATTAACCAGATATAAAAAAACAAAAAATCTCTACGATTATTGCTAACCGTAGAGACGAGGAGCGATAGAGGCTCCACGGAACATGAATGCTCCGCTGAAATAAAGACTTAGTCTTCGCGTAATAATTCGTTCAAGCTTGTTTTCGCACGAGTTTTCGCGTCAACTTTTTTCACGATTACTGCAGCGTAGAGGCTGTATTTACCGCATTTAGACGGCAAGCTACCAGAAACCACAACAGAACCAGCAGGAACACGGCCGTAATGGATTTCTCCAGTTTCACGGTCATAAATCTTAGTCGACTGACCAATGAATACGCCCATTGAAATCACAGAACCTTCTTCTACGATCACACCTTCAACGATCTCAGAACGCGCGCCGATAAAGCAATTGTCTTCAATAATTGTTGGATTCGCTTGAAGTGGTTCAAGAACGCCACCAATACCAACGCCACCAGATAAGTGAACATTTTTACCAATTTGAGCACATGAACCAACGGTTGCCCATGTATCAACCATTGTACCTTCGTCAACATATGCACCAATATTGACATATGAAGGCATCAATACAACATTTTTTGCTTGGAAAGAACCTTTACGTGCTACAGCAGGTGGTACTACACGTACACCAGCAGCTTTAAATTGTTCTTCAGTCCAGTCAGAGAACTTAGTATCAACTTTGTCATAGAAGCGTAAGTCACAAGCTTCCATTGGTTTGTTGTCGTTCAATTTGAATGAAAGCAAAACGGCTTTTTTCACCCATTGATGAACAATCCATTCACCATCAATTTTTTCAGCAACACGTAATGTACCGTTATCTAGGCCAGCGATCACTTCTTCTACTGCTGTACGTACTTCAGCAGGACAGTCAGCTGCAGTGAAATTAGCACGGTCTTCAAACGCTTGTTCAATGATTGTTGAAAGCTGAGACATGTTCTTCCATCCAGAAAAAAATTTTCCAAGATTTTACACTAAATCGAGTTAAAAATAGATGGTAAATCGGCCTAGGATCGGAATTAATTATTAAGCAAGCACTAAATCCAAGAAATTAAGAGTGATGAATTTAGCATTTTCATAAGGTTTGTATAAAAAATACGCAAAATATACAGAATTGTTCCTTAACATCATTATTATATTTAAAAAAATGAAACAAAAACTCTTTATTAATCAATATTAAAATCTAAATGTATCAAAAGTTAACAAAAAATCAGTAAATTTGCATAAATGTTGAGCTGTGTTTCCTTTTAACATGTGCCATATAACAAGTCTGTAAAATCTGAATAAGAGTTTATTTTGAGGAGAAACACATGAAATCATTACGTTTATTAACAGTAGCTGCTCTACTTACTGCTGCAGGTACTGCAATGGCAGATACCTCTGTAGTTCATGATGGCTATGCATTTGATCAAAACCAACTTATCCCAACTGGCGCTCGTCTAGAAGTGGGTACGACTGGTTATGGTGGTGCGTTACTTTGGACTGCGAACCCATACGTCGGCCTTGCATTAGGTTATAACGGTGGTGATATTTCATGGTCTGATGACTTATCTGTCGATGGCGTAAAATACGACATGGATATGGATAACAAAGTTGGTTATTTAAATGCAGAAGTTCGTCCTTGGGGTGCAAGTGCTAATCCATGGGCTCAAGGCCTTTATGTTGCTGCGGGTGTAGGTTATATCGACACTGAATATGGTTTGAAATCTACAGCGAAAAGCGGTGAAATCGAAATTGATGGTAAAGAAACTTCTTTCGAACGCCTAAACGGTAAAGTGTCTTACGATAACGATATCGCACCATACCTAGGTTTTGGTTTTGCACCAAAATTAAATAAAAACTGGGGCGTATTCGGTGAAGTAGGTGCTTATTACACTGGTAATCCAACTGCAAAATTAACGGCTGTTGGTGGTACTGCTGCTGACCGCGAATTACTTGCTGACCATGAACGTAGCATCGAACAAGATGACAAATATGAATGGCTTCCAGTAGGTAAAGTAGGTGTGAGCTACCATTGGTAAGTTCTTACTGAAACAAAAAAACGAGCTTCGGCTCGTTTTTTTTTTTTGAAAGCGTTTAAAATCTGTGACCAAATTTCAGACCATAGATCATGGCATCATTGTCTGAGACACTTGCAAGACCTGAAATATGAGATGTTTCAGTATTTGATGGTTTTGAGAGTTTCAGATAATACAAGCCAGTTGCTAGAAAATTGTTCGGGTTAAATTTATGCATCATACCTAAACCTAAACCTCGATAGCCATCACTTGGGTTTAAGGTAGACGCCGCATTTCCTGTCCCGTTGTCCCAAATAAATTCTGCAGCAGCGAGCCAACTCGGATTCAATTGATGTGCAATGCCCAACTTTCCTGACCATTGATCTTTCTGATATTCCACCAATTGGATATCAGCTAAATCACGGTATTGTGGATCGAGTGCTGCGTATTGAAGCACGGCATTAAACTGCGGTGGCTGAATGTTGAAATCTTTCCAATTAATCCACCGAACTGTGCCATATACAACATTGTATGGGCTAATGGCTGTTTGAAATTCAAAATTGACGCTTTGTGGCGTTTGAATGGAGGTATGGGTGTCTGGTACTAATTGAAAAGGACCATTTGAATATAAAGTTGATTCAGAGGTCTTATTTTCATGTTTGATTTTTGAACGATAGGTTAGGCTAGTTTTAATAGCATATTCAGGGATTTGATAACTGAATCCGAGCAGCCAACCAAGCGCTTCATCTTGTTTAAAATCGGCATGGTAGCCATTGAGAGCAGCATATTGTTGTCCAGAAATTTTTAAATCACCTTTAAATGTTTGTAGGCTTAAACCGCTATAAATGTTCCAATTATTATTGGGTTGATAGCCTACCAGTCCAGTTAGGTTATGCGTTCTAAAGTTAATATCGGCGCTTTCAATATCGATATTTGAGCTATCTGGTAAGCGAGGACTATATTGATAACTGATATCAGTATGAAAAGGTTGCTCATAAATTACTCCCGCAGAAATATTTTCATGTGCTTGAATTTTGAGTGCCAATTTCCCAGAAAATTGTTGATGGGCGAGATTCCCTGTAGAAAAATCAGTTACGCCTAGTTCACTAATTGAAGCTTGGTTCTGTACTTTCCCGTCAATTTGAGCATCAACATAAGCGAAACTGGCTTCAGTATAATTTCCGGGTTCAAGAAAGGCCGAGATCGATTGATCCGAGTTTTCTATCCCTGCTGCATACATGATTTGTATGGGGCAGACGATACCGACTGCCACTGCGACGAATTGATTTTTCATAATGTCCTGGCTTATGGGTCGGAAGTAATGAGGTTTTAATTTTTATTGTGTTGGATGTATTTTAATCACAATTAAAAATAAAGCCAAGAAAACCTAGATAAAATATGTGTTTACCAAAAAAAGAGGACAGCAGGTGTCCTCTTTAATTCGTTAATTGGCCTATCAGTCTTCTGGGTAAGCGACTTTTTTCAACGCTTTGATGTCAGCATCTGGTGAACATAAAGAAATAAACTCATAGCCATAACCGCGTAGTAAATGTCCTTTGCGAACAGCAATCCAAGTGGTATTAACACCAAAAATATCGGTAGGAATTTGTTTTAAACGGTAATCTCGTTCTGGGTCATATGCCACATCGTTGACAATACCCACTCCCATATTAAGTTCAACATAGGTTTTAATAACGTCTGCATCAAGTGCGGACATCACGATATCAACATCAAAGCCTGAATCTTCAAAGGCTTTATCAATTTTTGAACGACCTGTAAAACCACCATGATAGGTAATAATTGGATAGTTCGATAAATCTTCAATGGTGATATTTGATTTTTGGGTCAGTGGGTGCTCTTTAGGCGTAATGATGCTGTGTTGCCAGTTGTAGTAAGGCACGCTTGCCAAGTTATCTTCATTGGTTAATGATTCGGTTGCGATCCCGATATCCGCTTCACCTTGAAGGAGCATTTCTGTAATTTCAATAGGGCTTGCTTGTTGCAAAATTAGATGAACTTTTGGAAATTCTTTTTTAAATTGGTTCACAATCGGCGGCAAGACATAACGCGCTTGCGTATGTGTGGTCGCAATCGTCAAAGTCCCTTCATCTACTTTGTTGAAGTCATCTGCCAGACGTTTAATATTATCTGCATCTACGAGCATGCGTTCAACGATACCCAATAATGACTGGCCTGGTTCGGTTAAACCGAGTAGACGTTTACCTTTACGAATAAATAGCTGTACACCAAGTTCATCTTCTAGATCTTTGATGTGTTTACTTACGCCAGACTGCGAGGTGTAAAGTGCAGCAGACGCTTCTGTTAAATTAAAATTCTGACGTACTGTTTCTCGAATAATTCTTAATTGTTGGAAATTCATAATTTTATTTTACCTTAAAAGCAAGTGGGGCTTGTGAAGGCCCCAACTTTTTTGTTTTATGCAACTTGGTTTTCAAATAAATGCAAGTTCGTTGCACTTAACCATACCGTTTGATTTGGGCGGAATTGATGCGCTTTCGCTTCATCTGCCGTTAATGAAATTTCAATAAGATTGCCTTGACGGTCATGCAGTTCAGCAATGACTTTACCTGCAATCCAAAGCTCACGTACAAAAGTCGCTTGGATGGCATTTTCTTGCGGCTGTGCATGAATACGCAGTTCATCAGGGCGAGCGAAGGCAATGACATTTCCTTGCGGCGCATTGGCGTTTTGTGGCAACAAAATTCGGTCTTCACCAATTTGAATGAGGCCATTGCTATTTTGACCTTCAAAACGGTTGGCTTGACCTAAAAAGTCAAATACAAACGGTGTTGCAGGTTTTTCATAAACTTCACGTGGCGAGCCAATCTGTTCTACGTTGCCTTTGTTCATCACAATGATTTGATCGGCCACTTCAAGCGCTTCTTCTTGGTCATGGGTCACGAAAATAGAGGTGATGTGGAGTTCGTCATGTAAGGTACGTAACCAGCGGCGTAATTCTTTACGAACTTTGGCATCCAATGCACCAAAAGGTTCATCCAGTAATAACACACGCGGTTCAACCGCTAAAGCACGTGCTAGTGCAATACGTTGACGTTGACCACCTGAAAGTTGAGCAGGGTAACGGTCAGCCAAGAAACCAAGCTGAACAAGATCAAGCAAACGAGTAACCCGCTTTTTGATCTCGGCTTCAGATGGGCGTGTTGCACGTGGGCGTACACGTAAACCAAAAGCAATGTTGTCAAATACGGTCATATGACGGAACAGTGCATAATGTTGGAATACAAAACCAACTTCACGTTCACGGACATGAACTTTAGTGGCATCTTCACCTTCTAGAATGACTTGACCGCTATCGGCAGATTCAAGTCCTGCAATGATACGGAGCAGGGTGGTTTTGCCACAGCCTGATGGGCCAAGCAGCGCAACGAGCTGGCCATCAGGGAAATCTAAAGAGATATTTTTAAGTGCATGGAATGCACCAAAGTGTTTTTCAATATTTTTTACTTGAATACTCATGAGGTCATTCCTTAAGAAACTTGTGAATCTTCTTTACGCTTGTCTTGTCGTTCCTGACTTAGTTCAACCCATGTTTTTAAAATCAGGGTCACAATCGCCAAGAGCGCTAATAGTGAAGACACAGCAAAAGCAGCACTAAAGGTATATTCGTTATAAAGGATTTCTACGTGTAGCGGTAAGGTGTTGGTTTCGCCACGAATGTGACCTGAAACTACAGAAACAGCACCAAACTCACCCATTGCACGTGCATTACATAGAATCACGCCGTAGATTAAGCCCCATTTGATATTTGGAAGTGTCACTTTCCAGAAAGTCTGCCAGCCTGAAGCACCCAATACGATAGCTGCTTCTTCTTCCTCTGTCCCTTGAGCTTCCATTAATGGAATCAACTCACGTGCCACAAAAGGAACGGTAATAAACACAGTAGCAAGGACAATGGCTGGAACGGCATATAAAATTTTGATGTCGTTATCCATCAGCCAGCCGCCTAACCAACCTTGAGTACCAAAAATCAATACCAACATTAAGCCAGCAATAACTGGAGAGACTGAAAATGGCATATCAATAATCGTGGTTAAAATAGATTTACCACGGAAATTAAACTTGGCAACAGACCATGCCGCAGCTACACCAAAGACGACGTTCAACGGTACGGCAATCACAGCTGTCAGTAGCGTAAGTTTTACTGCTGATAATGTATCTGGATGTACCAGTGCTTGGAAGTAAACGCCAACACCTTGTTTAAAGGCTTCAACGAAAACCAAAACCAATGGCAGAATCAGGCAGCTTAAGAAGAAAATTAAAGCAATGATGATCAGGGTATAACGAACCCATGTCGGTTCACGCGTTGCATCACGCGACTGTAATTTTTCCGCAAGCGCATTACTGTTCGTATTCATCGTGCAGTTCTCCCTGTACGGCGACTTGCCCATGCTTGAACCAAGTTAATTAAGAATAAAATGGCAAAAGAAATCACCAGCATCACAACAGCAATCGTGGTCGCACCTGCATAATCATATTCTTCAAGGCGAGAGATAATCATCAATGGGGCAATTTCAGTCTTGAAGGGTTGGTTACCTGCGATAAAAATCACCGATCCATATTCACCCACACCACGAGCAAAGGCCAAAGCAAAACCTGTTAACAGCGCAGGAAATAGAATAGGTAAGATCACTTTGGTCACAATCTGAAAGCGATTTGCACCCAGTGCAGAAGCTGCTTCTTCAAGTTCAGTTTCTAGGTCGCTCAGTACAGGCTGTACAGTACGAACCACAAAAGGAATACCAATAAAGATGAGAGCCAAGGTAATACCGATCGGGGTATATGCGACTTTAATGCCAATGGGTTCAAGGTACTGACCGATCCAACCAGTCGGTGCATATAACGAAGTTAATGCAATACCCGCAACGGCAGTTGGCAATGCAAAAGGTAAATCAACCAATGCATCGACAATACGTTTACCCGGGAAGGTATAACGAACCAAGCACCATGCTAAGAGTAAACCAAAAACCACATTAACTAACGCAGCAATAATGGCGGCACTAAAACTCAGTTGTAACGATTTTAAAATACGTTCTGAGCTTAAAATCTCCCATAGTCCATCCCAACCGATACCTAAAGACTTAATAAATACGGCTGAAAGGGGAATGAGCACAATTAAGGATAAATACGCTAGGGTAAAGCCTAGAGAAAGACCAAATCCTGGCAGCACTCGGGATCGCTGCGACATGATGACTCCTCAAAATGAGAAAAGCTGACTTAAAAGGTCAGCAAAATTGAATAAATGATTTTGCGACAAGCTTAATGCTCAGTACTTAAAAAGCAAATTGAAATAAATACTTGTTTTCATCAGTAAAGCTGATATGTTTCATGTGGTTTTCTGAAATTAAGTAATTGAAAATTTCAGGAAATGGTCCAAAACCTGATGCAACATTAATGTGACCCACAGCGCCCATATTTACAGGGTAGAGCTTCCAAGCATCAGCAAGTTGTTTTGCATCGTCAAATGCTAGCCAAGGATCATTTTCACTAATCAACATCGTTGTCGGCACACGAATACTTAACTGATGAAAAAATGCTTTGTAATCCGTCGTACTGTCGCGTGCAAAGCCGTTTTCTCCAAAGCGTGCTGGATTGGCTGGCGCAACCAAAACTAAATTTTTGATTTTTTTATTAAGTTCTGGATACAAGGCCAATGCTGCCACCGTGGTTAAACAACCAAAGCTATGCGCCACAATTTGAATTTCACCCTGTAAAGGTCGTACGGTTTGAACGAATTGTTTAATCCAGTCTTTGAGTACAGGATGATTCCAGTCTTTTTGCTGAACACGAGAGCTAGACATGAGCTGACGTTGTAACCAAGATTGCCAATGTGCGTGTTCACTACCGCCTACACCCGGGACAATTACTGTATGTGTCATGTCAAGTTCTCCTGATTCAGTCAATGAATGGTCTTATTTTCCATTGTTGGCTTTGACGATTTGGTCAAACACGCCGCCATTTTCAAAGTGTGCTTTTTGGACTTTATCCCAACCACCAAATTCTTTATCAATGGTTACGAGTTTAAGTGGCTTAAAGACTGATGCGTATTGTGCAAGCGTTGTAGCGTTACGTGGACGGTAAAAGTTCTGAGCCGCGATTTGCTGACCACGTGGTGAATAAAGGAAGTTTAAATAACCTTTGGCTAAATAAAGATTACCTTTTTTCTCTGCGTTTTTTTCTAAAACAGCAACAGGGGGCTCAGCTAAAATTGAAAGTGAAGGGGTCACAATTTCAAATTTACCCGGTTGTTCACGAATCGCTAAATGTGCTTCATTTTCCCAAGCCAGCAATACATCACCAATACCACGTTCAGCAAAGGTCGTAGTCGAACCACGTGCGCCTGAATCGAGCACTTTGGTGTTTTTATAAATTTTTCGGACAAATTCTTGAGCCGTTGTATCATTCCCACCCGCTTGATGTTTTGCCCAAGCCCATGCAGCTAAATAGTTCCAACGTGCACCGCCTGAGGTTTTCGGGTTTGGGGTGATAATACCCACGCCTGGTTTAACTAGATCGCCCCAATCTTTAATCGCTTTTGGGTTGCCTTTACGTACTAAGAATACAATCGTTGAGGTATATGGCGTTGAGTTTTGCGGAAGTTTCTTTTGCCAATCTGCAGGTAAAAGTTTGGCTTTTTCTGCAATCACATCAATATCTGCTGCCAGTGCTAAAGTCACCACATCGGCATCTAAGCCATCAATGACGGCACGCGCTTGTTTACCTGAACCGCCGTGAGATTGTTTAAAATTAATTTTTTGACCTGTACGGCTTTCCCAATATTTACTGAAGTCTTTATTCACACTTTCATAGAGTTCACGCGTTGGGTCGTAAGATACGTTTAAAAAGTCTTTTGCAGCTGCGCCAAAAGAAACTGTCGAGATGACGGCAGCAAGAACACCCAATTTTAATTTTGCGGAAATACTCATGTGAACCTCAATAATTTTTACTTTATCTGTAACATGGGTGAAGAATAGCGCCAATCTTTATGCATAAAAAATAATTAAAAACGAATTTTATATGAATAAAAAAGATAAAAGGCATGTCTATGAAAAAAAGCATCGACCTTATGCGAAAGGAAGATGCATTTCAGTATTTAAAGCATTATTTTGAATTATTGATCTTCACGATTTGATCAAAGACACCACCATTTTCAAAATGTTTTTTCTGCACTTTGCTCCAACCACCAAACTCTTTATCAATCGTGACGAGTTTTAAAGGTTTAAAAACATTTTTATATTTTGCTAAAACTGCCGCATTACGTGGACGATAATAGTTCTGTGCAGCAATGGTTTGACCTGCAGGTGAGTACAGATAATTTAAATACGCTTTGGCTAAATTTTCATTGCCATCTTTCTTGGCATTTTTTTCTACAATCGCAACAGGCGGCTCGGCCAAGATAGAAAATGAAGGGGTCACAATCTCAAACTTACCCGGCTGTTCACGAACTGCCAAATGTGCTTCATTTTCCCAAGCCAATAACACGTCACCAATACCACGTTCAGCGAATGTAGTTGTTGCACCACGAGCACCTGAGTCGAGGACTTTGGTTTGCTTATAAATTTGACGGACAAATTCTTGGGCTTTTGCATCATTACCACCTGCTTGATGTTTTGCCCAAGCCCACGCTGCTAGATAGTTCCAGCGCGCACCACCCGATGTTTTTGGGTTCGGGGTAATAATGTCGACACCCGGTTTAATTAAATCGCCCCAGTCTTTAATGCCTTTCGGGTTGCCTTTATGCACTAAGAACACAATGGTCGATGTATATGGCGTTGAGTTTTGCGGGAATTTTTTTTGCCAGTCTTTTGCAACTAAACCACGTGCAGCAATTTCATCAATATCAGCAGCCAAAGCCAACGTAACAACATCGGCATCTAGACCATCAATAACTGCACGAGCCTGTTTGCCTGAGCCACCATGAGATTGTTTAAAGTTAATGTCTTGGCCTGTGGTTTTTTTCCAGTAAACACTAAAGTCTTTATTGAAGTTGTCATACAATTCACGGGTTGGATCATATGACACATTTAAGAAATCTTTGGCAGATGCACTAAATGCTGTGGCAGAAATGAATGCAGCCAAAACCCCAAGTTTTAATTTCGATAGATTCATGTTGTCCTCAATTTTTATACATGTTTTGTTGGATGAGGCAAGAATATCTGTAGTTTTAATGCAGAAAAAATAATTAAAAAAGAATTTAATATGAACAAAAAAGAAATATATGCTGAGCGATTATTTTTTAAAATAAAGTGATGTAATTGGGATGACGACGTATGCAGTGTTTTAAAAATGCGCAGCAAATAGAACAAGTTAATTTACTTGATCGAGCCTTTCACTATGGCGATGGCTGTTTTAGCACGGCACGTATTCGCCAAGGACAAATAGAACTTTTAGCTTTGCATATTGCACGATTAAAATTGAGCAATGAGCGATTAAAGCTAAATGCAGATTTAAACCTTATTGAAGACACTTTAAAATTGTTACGTAAACAAGATGTCGTCAATGGCACTTTAAAAATTGTGTTGAGTCGTGGTATTGGTCAGCGTGGCTATAGTTTACCTGAGCACCCAGCAGATGTTTGGGTGTTTTATTACCCCAAAACCGTTGCAGATTTTGAGTACGAAATTGTCGAAAGTGGTGTATTACATCAAGCTATTGGGTTAACCATGCCAAGTTTGGTGGGCTTAAAGTCCTTAAATCGATTAGAACAAGTCATGCTCAAAGCAGAGTTGGATCAAACCCCATGGGGCGAAGCTTTGGTGACGGATGTGCAAGGTACAGTTGTTGAAGGTGTGAGCAGTAATTGTTTTATTCGCACAAATGAAGGATGGATTACGCCCGAACTTCGTTATAATGGCGTGCATGGTGTCATGCGTGCAGAAATTTTAAAACGGATGCAGCAGCATCAGATTCCATGTAATCAACGTCACGTCAATATGGATGAAATTACGCATTTTCAGAGTGTTTTTTTCTGCAATGCTTTAAGTCCCATGAAAATTGCATCAACTCTGAATGGGGTTGAGTTAGATGTTCAAGCTTGTATTGAACTTTTCCGAACACTTCAATTAAGTCAGATTCGTTAATATGTCCACCGCGTCTAAAAAAACAAATAAGAAAAAATCTGCCAAAGCAGGTTTTCCATTTAAAGCATGTTTGGTTGTGCTACTTGGTATCGTTGTACTTGTGGCGATTTTACTGTGGTCGAGTTTATTTAAAGCCTATCCCGTGGAAGGCAAAAAGCAAATGTTGGCGATTGGTGCAGGGGATACCTATTCAGGTTTTATTGACCGACTGGCCAAAGAGAAACAAGTTCATTTTCCTATTATTTTGAAGTTGTACCAAAAGTTCATGATTAATGACACCTTAAAAGCAGGTGTGTATGAAATCCATGAAGGCATGAGTGTGCGAGAAGTTATGGAGTTGATTTCGAACTCTGAAAATGCACAAATGAATCGTATTTTAGTGATTGAAGGGACGACATTTAAGCAACTCATTGATGCTTTAAAAAATGACCCATTGGTAACGCATGACATTAGCAATCTGCCTTATTCAAAGATTTTGCAGGAACTGGGTATTCCTTATTCACACCCAGAAGGTTTATTTGCTCCGAATACTTATTTCTTTGCAAAAGGCGAGTCTGATCGTAAAATTTTAAAAGATTTGTATAACAGACAAATCAAAGCCTTAGATCAGGCTTGGAACAATCGAGCTCAAAATTTACCGTATAAAGATAAATATGAAGCCTTAATTATGGCGTCGATTATTGAAAAAGAAACCAGTATTGATAGTGAGCTTGAACAAGTGTCTGGTGTATTTGTGCGTCGTCTCAAACAAGGGATGCGTTTGCAAACAGATCCAACTGTGATTTATGGCATGGGCGATAAATACCAAGGCAATATCACTCGCCAAGATTTACGTACACCAACAGCCTATAACACTTACACGATTAATGGTTTACCACCAACACCGATTGCTTTGCCGAGTCAAAAAGCCATTGAAGCTGCAATGCATCCTGATTCATCTAACAATGTATATTTTGTTGCAACAGGAAATGGCGGCCATAAATTTAGCAGTAATTTGCAAGACCATAACCGCGCGGTACAAGAATATTTATCTGTAATTCGTGCGAAAAACTAAGGAGTGAGCATGTTTATTAGCTTTGAAGGCACGGAAGGTGTGGGTAAAACTACACTCATTCGTAAATTACATGATCATTTCCAAAATTTGGGTAAAAATGTCGTACTTACACGTGAGCCGGGTGGTACACCTATGGCTGAACAAATTCGTGCATTACTTTTAGCCGTCAATCATGATGAAGCAATGAGTGATGATACAGAGTTGTTACTTATGTATGCTGCACGCGCACAGCATTTGGCGCGCGTGATTTTACCTGCATTGGCAGAAGGTAAAATCGTTTTATGTGATCGTTTTGCTGATTCGAGTTTTGCTTATCAATGTGCAGGACGTGGTTTAGATCGTGACAAGCTCAATGTCTTAAATGCAAGTTTTGTTGCGCGTATACCGGATATTACTTTTTGGCTTGATGCACCGATTGAAACAGGAATGTTAAGAGCAAGAGAGCGTGGTGCTTTAGACCGTTTTGAACAAGAGAAAGCAACTTTCTTTGAGAAAGTAAGATCAGGTTTTGCTGAGATTCATCAAACGCACCCTGAACGAATGAAACGCCTTGACGCAACCCAAACACCTGAGCATGTATTCCAACAGGCATTATCGCAACTACAGCAGATCTAAAATGCCATAGTATTTGTTAGGTAATTGATTTAAAAATCATTCATAGCAAAAGTTATGGATGATTTTTTATGCATGCTACAAAACAGGAGATTATCAATTTCCTTAAGACTGAATTTGCGCCAAGCTTAAAGCATTGCACTATCGTTGAAGTTGGTGAAAAGGCTGCCACTTTAATTTGGCATGTGACTGAAAAAGATTTGCGGCCTGGCAATACTGTTTCAGGCCCGACTATGATGACTTTGGCGGACTTTGCATTGTATGTGGCAATACTTGCAGAGATTGGAATTGTCGGACTTGCAGTCACCACAAGTATGAATATTAACTTTTTAAGGAAGCCTGAGGCGAATAAAGATTTGCGGGGAGAATGTCGATTACTTAAAGTCGGTAAAAGTATAATTTATGGTGAAGTGTTGGTGTATTCAGTAGGTGTGGATGAGCCCGTTGCACATATAACAGGGAGTTATTCGATTCCTCCGCAGCGACATTGAACTGAAAATATGCAGTTGATCCATTAGATTGGATTAAAATGCAGCAGTCTGTCTAAATAAATTGTGCATTGGTTGGTGAATTTTCTGCGTAGTGTATTTTTATTTGCATAATTTCAATAGCTTAGTAGAAATCAATTAACTCATAAGTGTTATTTTAAATCTATAATTGAATCACAGATTTGATTGGTTAAATACATGACTGCTACTGCACATGAAGTTGTTCGGCTCTTTCAGGAGCATGCATATCCTTTGTCAGAAAAATTGACAGAAATGCTGAATGAGCATTACTCACATCAAACAGAACGACGTGGCTGTGGATATACTCAAGCCACACGAGTATTAGCTGAATATATTAATTTGCCGCGTGCATCACATGAATTTCAAGATCTCAAACTCTTTGATCAATATGACACGCATGGTTTACGCAAAATTTTAGATCAAAGTCGTGCTTATCATTTAGATTTGTCAGGTTGGCGTCATCTAGATTTAAATCAAAATTTAAATCAAAACATTCAGCAATTGAAACAATTTACAGACTTTTACGAGGTTTTACAGAAAGAATTACATCTTCAAAAAAGTTTGCGTCAAATTCAGCAACATGCAAATTTGGAAGAAAGTCAGCTTATTTGTACCTTGATTGAAGATCTGATTTTGCCAAAATCGTCAACTGAAAACCAAATCGTTGAAGTACAAGCACTGGCTAAAAAGCCAAAAGTTGGCTCTTGTCCAATGGCTGAAAATTTCTTTTTAAAAATTGCACATCGACGTGTATTTCGTAGCGGTGAAATTAATATTTTTGTAGATGAATACGGTCAGCCCTTATTTATGGAAAAATTAAATATGGGGGATAACCATTCTTGTATCAGCTTGAAACCTGTACTCATGAATGGTGTTCGTATTCCAGCGGGTTCACTTTTTTCCGTGAGTTATGATGCTGAACAATTAGTTGAAAAACGACAAAATCGTGAGTTTAAAGGTTTTGTGATTCCTTATCAGGCCATTTCTGGGTGGTGGTTTTTACGCTTAACGACTTTGTCAGTGTCGCCTCAAAATCGAAAGCGTGCCTTCAGTACACATTTTCAGCAGCAAGTGGATAATGGTCTGTATAGCCCAGGTACGACTGAGCTTCAGCAATTAATTGATGTGGCAATAGCGCAACTTTGAGTGTTTCCATCATGTTAGATGTATGCTTTTCGCCAAAATATTTTGCTCATACTCATACCAATAGTATGGAAAAATTATTGGCGGTTGGAACAGCTTTAGAACAATGGCAGAACATCAGAATACATGAGCCTGAGTGTATCGACGCTGAAATTTTAAGCCAAGTACATGATCCTGTTTATGTGGATGCTTTTATGACAGGGCAGCCCGCTAAGCTTGCGACCTTTTCAGGTTTTAAGCCTTGGAATACTCAGCTTAGAGATGCCGTGCTGAGAATCAATGCAGGGCAGTTGATGGCTGCAGATTTGGCTTTGCAAAAAGGTATCGCAGCGAATGTTGCACAAGGTTTTCACCATGCAGTGTATGAATATGGTGGATCATTTTGCACTTTCAATGGTTTGGCTTTGGTGGCACAGCAGAATCCGAATAAGAAAATCTTTGTACTCGATTGCGATCAACATGGGGGGAATGGTACAGCTGAGTTTACTAGACGGTTAGATAACCTTTTTAACTTTAGTATTTATGGGCTACGTTTTGGTTGTCCTACTTATGAACGTTCTTTAACTCGGCATGTACATAAAGATCGTGGAAATTTTGCACAATATACTTTGGCTATACATGAAGGAATACAGCAAGCTAAAGCATGGGGTGCAGATTTAATTATTTATCAAGCAGGGATGGATTGTCATCAAGCTGACCCTTTTGGTTCATCATGGTTTAGCACCGCTTTGATACAGAAACGCGAAGAAATGGTCTTCAATTTGGCTAAACGTGCAGATATACCATTGATGTTTGTATTGGCTGGGGGCTATCAAAATATGAATGATCTTGTAAATCTGCACTTAGAAACTTTCAAAGCGGCATTACATATTTATGGGTAGTAAAATCAAAAAAAAGCCGACATCATGTGCGGCTTCTTTTTTAATTTAAAAGTTTTAAGAGACTAACTCAGTATTAACTACAGGGCAATCAACCGTGAAATCGGGTGGACTTAACACCGTTTTACGTAGTTCGTCTGCTTGTTCAGGATAGTCTAAAGTGAAATGCAGACCACGAGACTCTTTACGTTCCATTGCACAGCGCACAATCATTTCTGATACCAATACTAAGTTACGGAGTTCAATCAGATTTTTACTGACTTGGTAATCTTGGTAATACTCGGTGATTTCACGCTTAAGCATTTCAATGCGGTGTAGGGCACGTTGGAGGCGCTTGGTTGTTCTGACAATACCCACGTAGTTCCACATGGTTTGGCGAAGCTCGTCCCAATTTTGCAAAATCACCACGTCTTCATCAGGGTTGGTCACTTGCGAGTCATCCCATTCTGGGACATGCGGCGCCTGATAAGTTCCTTGATGCTGTGCTGTGATATGTGCTGAAGCACTCATACCATAGACAAAACATTCCAGTAAGGAGTTACTCGCCATACGGTTTGCACCATGTAGGCCGGTATAAGAGGTTTCCCCAATGGCATATAGGCCTGGAATATCGGTCTGACTGTTTTCATCAACCACAACGCCACCACAGGTGTAGTGTGCTGCCGGAACCACCGGAATCATTTCTTTGGTAATATCAATACCGAGTTCCATTAAGCGTGCATACAATGTTGGGAAATGTTCTTTGACAAATTCTGCAGGTTTATGGGTGATATCAAGCCAAACATGACGGATTCCTAGACGTTTGATTTCATAATCAATCGCGCGCGCTACGATATCGCGTGGTGCTAATTCGGCACGCTCATCAAAGCGCAGCATAAAGCGTTCATCATCTGGAAGACGTAAATAGGCACCTTCGCCACGCATCGCCTCGGTAATTAAGAAAGAGCGAGCTTGAGGATGATATAAACAGGTTGGATGGAATTGGTTAAACTCCATATTGGCAACACGGCAGCCTGCACGATACGCCATGGCAATACCATCACCCGTCGCAATGTCGGGATTTGATGTATATAAATATGCTTTCATGGCACCACCACAGGCAAGGGCAGTGAAGGGTGCTAAAAAGGTATGTACTTTTTCGGTTTTTTCATCTAAAGCATACAGACCGAGAGCACGGTTTTCAGTTTCAGGATTTAATTTTTGTGCGGTGATTAAATCGATTGCAATAAAATTTTCAAAAATATGAATATTGGCTTTTTCTTGCGCACGTTCAACCAATGTTGTGGAAATAGCACGACCTGTGGCATCTGCTGCATGAATAATGCGTCGCTGAGAGTGACCACCTTCACGGGTAAGGTGTAATTGTGCTTGTTCATCTAAGGTAAATTGCACACCCTGATTCAGTAGAAAATCGACAGAAGATTTACCACCTTCAACGGTTTGTTTTACCGCCGCCATTTCACATAAATGTGCACCGGCAATCATGGTGTCATTGATATGTTGTTCAATAGAATCTGTTTTATCGAGGACGGCAGCAACACCACCTTGGGCATAATATGTACTGGCATCCGTCAGCGTCGATTTAGCTAAAACAGCAATATTAAAATGATCTGGTAGCGATAGGGCTAAACTTAGGCCTGCACCGCCACTTCCCACAATAATCACATCAAATTGATGTGTCGTGTTTAAATTAGACATGTCCATCAGCTAATTTTAAAAAATGTCCGATCATCACAACTGTTTTTTCTTATAAACGCAATGACTATAAATTAACTAAATAATGAAAAATATTCATAGATCTGTAATATTTAAGGAATGTTTAAGATTGTTTATCATAAATAATCATCAAACATTTTATTACGAAGCTTAGACTTGCATTGTGATAAAAACTAACGTATTTCAAATGATAAGCACAATTGAGTGAATGCTAACAATGAATAAATCGTATTTACAAAAGGGACTCTATGCAGCTGTGTTTACGGTTGCTAGCGTGCAGACTCAGGCAGCGGGTCCTGTTGATTTTTCCAATTTGGTTGAACAAGTCAGCCCAGCTGTCGTAAGCGTGAATGTGGTTAAAAAGCTTAGTCAAGAAGAGCTTTTGCAGCAACAAGTCCCAGAAATATTACGACGCTTTTTCGGTAATCAGGTGGTTATTCCGCAGCAAAAAATGCCGCAAGAAAAGACCGGTTATGGAAGCGCATTCTTTATTAGTAAAGATGGTTATTTATTGACAAATCACCATGTGGTAGAAGATGCCTCGAAAGTCACCATTGTACTGAATGACCGCCGTGAAATTGATGCCACAGTTGTGGGTAGTGATGAGCGGACTGACGTGGCTTTGTTAAAGGTCAAAGGTTCAAATTTTCCTGAGCTACGCACAGGCAATGTTGACCGTTTACGTGTAGGTGAGCCAGTGTTGGCCATTGGTTCACCATTTGGCTTTGACTATTCAGCTTCAGCAGGAATCGTTAGTGCTAAAATGCGTAATATGATGGGAGAAACCTCGGTTCCATTCATTCAAACCGACGTGGCATTGAACCCGGGTAATTCTGGTGGTCCATTATTTAATCAGTCTGGTGAAGTGGTCGGGGTAAATTCTCGTATCTTTAGTGGTACAGGCGGTTATATGGGGTTATCGTTCTCGATTCCCATTGATGTTGCAATGGATGTTGCAGACCAATTAAAGAAAAACGGCAAGGTAACACGTGCTTATTTAGGCGTCATGCTACAAGATATCGATCGTAATCTTGCAGAGTCTTATAACCTTTCAAAACCAGAAGGCTCTTTGATTACTCAAGTTGCACCAAATTCACCTGCTGCAAAAGCTGGCTTTAAAGTGGGTGATGTCATTTTGAAATTTAATGGCACACCAATTTCACGTACAGGCGAACTGCTGAATTATCTTAATCGTACAGGTCCAAATCAAAGTATTCAGCTTGAAGTGCTGCGTGATGATAAACGCCAAAATATTTCAGCAACCTTGATCACAGCACCAGATGATACGCCTGCAAAAGCTGAAAAGACATCTGTGAAAAAAGGTCCAGTGATTGGGGTGTCAATTCGCAACTTAAACGCAGATGAATTAAAACAACTGAGTCTAAAAGGCGGTGTCTTAATTCAAGATGTACGTGCAGGAGGTATAGCTTCACAGGCACGAATTCAGCCGGGGGATGTTGTCACCCAAGTTAATAATAAAGTCGTAAACAATGCTGAAGATTTTGTGAAAGTTATTTCTGAGTTGAAAAATGGTAGCATTGCACGTGTTTCTTTGATTCGTCAGGGACAGCGTGCGATTGTGGGCATGCGTATTCAGTAATGAGTTACTAAATGAAAACCACTCCAAGCGAGTGGTTTTTTAACTTTAGCGTTTTTGCAATTCACCCTTAGATAAAAATGGGTAGACTGTGGGCCACAATTTAAAATTTGCAGGACGCTATGAGCGATATCTTTGATTTAAAAATTACAGTTCAAGCTGAACATATCGACACATTAAATCATGTGAATAACGTGGTGTACGTCAGTTGGATGCAAGATGTCGCGACAGCACATATTGAAGCTTTGGGTTTAGGCTTAAAAGAATATATTGAATTGAAGCATGCCATGGTCGCTGTTGAGCATCATGTGCAATATCGTAAAGCAGCGCTCGAAGGTGAGGAGATTATTTTACGAACTTGGCTAAATGATATCAATGCATTGTATTCGTTTCGGCAGTACGTATTTTATCGCCCTAAAGACAAAGCGATATTATTTACAGGCAATACACAGTGGGCATGCATAGAAATTGCTACAGGCCGTCCAAAGCGCATGTCGCCAACATTTACCCAAGCTTATCAACCCATCGCAGATAGCATAAATCCGCTTGATTTTAGTGCTTATGATTTCTGATTTTTAATTGAAACCTCATATTAAAGCGAAGACTAGTTAAGTTCTACAGCCAGGATAAGTGGTTAGCATAAAAGCAATGCATTATTTTCGATACTTTGAAAAATCCATCTGCTATAATCCTCGGCAATTTCTATTCGGCTTTTGCTATGCATAAAGAATTGCATGCATAGCGCTTTTATTTTTCCAAGGTAGCCCATGGCGCAAGCTAAAAAATCTGTTGATATAAAAAACATTCGTAACTTCTCGATCATTGCGCATATCGACCATGGTAAGTCGACGCTTGCCGACCGATTTATTCAAACTTGTGGTGGCCTGCAAGATCGTGAAATGCAGGCACAGGTTCTAGATTCTATGGAATTAGAACGTGAGCGTGGTATCACGATTAAAGCTACGTCTGTGACTTTGTATTACACTCATCCTAACGGTGAAGAATACCAACTCAACTTCATTGACACACCTGGGCACGTTGACTTTTCTTATGAAGTTTCACGTTCATTGGCTGCGTGTGAAGGTGCACTGTTGGTTGTCGATGCTGCACAAGGTGTCGAAGCCCAGTCTGTTGCTAACTGCTATACAGCAATTGAACAAGGTTTAGAAGTCCTACCTGTTTTAAATAAAATTGATTTGCCGCAAGCAGAGCCAGAGCGTGTTATTCAAGAAATTGAAGACATTATTGGTATCGAAGCGACTGAAGCACCTACATGTTCAGCTAAAACCGGTCTAGGCATTGAAGGGGTGCTTGAAACACTAGTCAATGTCATTCCTGCACCCGAAGGCGATCGTAATGCACCATTACAAGCCTTAATTGTTGACTCTTGGTTCGACAACTATTTGGGCGTGGTTTCTTTAGTTCGTATTAAAGAAGGTTGTGTGCGTAAAGGCGATAAAATGTTGATGAAATCAACTGGTCAAACGCACATTATCACCTCAGTAGGTATTTTTAATCCTAAACATACAGAAACTGACATGCTCGAAGCAGGTGAAGTTGGTTTCGTGATTGCGGGTATTAAAGATATTTTTGGTGCTCCAGTTGGTGATACGATTACCTTGGCAACTACACCAGAAGTTGAAAGCTTACCGGGTTTCAAAAAAGTGAAACCACAGGTCTATGCAGGTTTATTCCCAATCGATTCAAGTGAATTTGAACCCTTCCGTGAAGCGCTGCACAAACTGCAAATTAATGACTCAGCGTTGTTCTTTGAACCTGAAAGTTCGGATGCACTCGGTTTTGGTTTCCGTTGTGGCTTCTTGGGTATGCTGCACATGGAAATCGTACAAGAGCGTTTAGAGCGTGAGTATGATCTTGACCTGATTTCTTCAGCACCAACCGTAATTTATGAAGCGGTGATGAAAAATGGTCAAACTATTTACATCGATAGTCCTTCTAAAATGCCGGATGGTTCAACAGTTGAAGATTTACGTGAGCCAATTGCTGAATGTCACATTTTAGTACCGCAAGAATACTTGGGTAATGTGATGACTTTATGTGTTGAACGTCGCGGCGTTCAAAAGAATATGAAGTTTATGGCGAACCAAGTGGCCATTACGTTTGAAATCCCAATGGCTGAAGTAGTTATGGATTTCTTTGATAAATTGAAATCATGTTCACGTGGCTTTGCATCGCTTGACTATAGCTTTGTCCGTTTTGAGAGTTCATCTCTCGTTAAGGTTGATGTGTTAATCAACGGTGAAAAGGTCGATGCCTTGGCCATGATTTGCCACCGACAAGATGCTCGCCATCGTGGTATTGCACTTGTGGAAAAAATGAAAGATTTAATTCCACGTCAAATGTTCGATGTGGCTATTCAAGCAGCGATTGGTGCACAAATCATTGCACGTTCAACTGTAAAAGCGATGCGTAAAAACGTATTGGCAAAATGTTATGGTGGTGACGTGTCACGTAAGAAGAAACTTCTTGCGAAACAAAAAGAAGGTAAGAAACGTATGAAGCAAGTGGGCAGTGTTGAAATCCCACAAGAAGCGTTCCTTGCGGTATTGAAAGTAGAAAGATAATAAATAGAGGTTTATGAGCTCATGGATTTTGACTTTAATTTGATCCTTGTTCCTGCCACAGTCATTTTTTTCTTAATTTGGTTGTTGGATAAGTTTGTCTGGAAGCAACGGCAGACCAAAGGTAAAGGGAATGAAAATGTCGTTATCGCATGGGCTTATGATTTCTGGCCGATTCTAGCGATAGTTTTGGTGATGCGTTCATTCTTATATGAGCCATTTAATATTCCATCTGACTCTATGGTTCCAACCTTAGAAACAGGTGATTTTATTGTGGTGAATAAATATCAGTATGGCGTACGTTTACCTATCGTCAATAAAAAAATTCTTGATGTCGGTGAACCTGAGCGTGGTGATGTCATTGTATTCCGTTATCCACCACAACCAACCATCAGCTATATTAAACGAGTGGTCGGTTTACCAGGTGATCATATTATTTACGATCATGGTCAACTGAGTGTGAATGGTCAAAAGGTGGCAAAAGTTCCTGTAGAATTTAGCCGTGAAAAAGATCAACTTGATACACCTACATCGATTTATCATAAAGAAACCATGGGTAAGCATACGTTTACCATGCGTGAGCTTGAAGGCGTCAATGTTGCGCGCCAAGCACCATTTATCAACTATGTTGAAAATGGTAAATATTCAACAGAAAATGGTTTATATTGGGAAGTTAAGGTTCCTGAAGGTCACTATTTCGCGATGGGGGATAATCGCGATCAAAGTGCGGACAGTCGTTTTTGGGGCTTTGTGCCTGAAGAAAACCTCACTGGACGTGCTTTTTACAAGTGGATGCATAAGGAACCTGGTTTAAAACTGCCTTCATTTAGTCGTAATGGCAGTATTGATTAGTCTTACATCAGGAAAATAAAATGAGACATCAACGGGGAACGTCTTATATTGCAATTTTAATTGCTGTGATTGGTTTTGCTTTTTTAGCTAAAGTTGTTATTGCGGTTTGGGGACCGTATGTTGACGATCGTCTCGTCAACAATGAAATTGAAGAATTGATGAAGAGCAGTCCTAAAAATATTGCTCCGAGTAAGTTTGAGTCACAAATGTCACAGCGTTTAGATATGAATGGTGTACGTGATTTAAATTTTAAAGATATTGCTCAAGTCACTAATGTAGATGGTCTACAAGTGAAAACAGATTATGAAATAAGAAAACCTTTCTTATTGAATATTGATATTGTGTTGAAGTTCGAGAAAAGTTTTGATCAAAGCTCAGTCCAAGCTAAATGAAGCTCGTTTAGCAAGTCGTATCGGTTATCAGTTTAAACAACCTGAATTGTTACAACTGGCCTTGACCCACCGATCGGTGAGCCATAAATACAATTATGAACGCCTAGAATATCTGGGCGATTCATTATTGGGTATGATAATTGCCAATTATCTGTACCATGCCTACCCGCATGAAAATGAAGGGCGTCTAACGCGTATGCGTGCGACACTGGTTCGTCAGGAAGCGCTAGGAAAAATTGCCAATGACTTAAAACTCAGTCAAGAATTAATCTTGAGTACAGGTGAGTTGAAATCTGGCGGTCATCATCGTGAGTCTATACTTGCGGATACCGTTGAATCGATCATTGGTGCAATCTATGTCGATTGTCAGGATTTAAAAATTCTGGAACCGATTGTTCTTAAATGGTATGTGCCATATTTAGATCATATTGAACCGACCGATCAACTGAAAGACCCTAAATCACGTTTGCAAGAGTATTTACAAGCACGTAAAAAACCTCTCCCGGTTTACGAGGTTGTAGATATTCAGGGTGATGCTCCGAACCAACATTTTAAAGTTGAATGTACAGTTGAAGGGCTCCCTGTTAAATACGGTGAAGGTTCAAGCCGTCGCTTTGCTGAACAGGCAGTAGCGGCAGAAATCTTAGAAATTTTGGAGAAAAAGTCTTAATGACTACTCATTCCGATCACGTAGATGCTGATCACGAGTCGCAAGGCGACAGTAACGATTTAATTAGTCAGTTTTTTAGTGCACAAGGCACTGAAATTCCAGCCGATTTTAAAAGTGGGTTTGTGGCGATTGTTGGTCGTCCAAACGTGGGTAAATCAACATTGATGAACCATATTTTGGGTCAAAAACTTTCTATTACCTCTCGTAAACCACAGACCACACGTCATAAAATTGTGGGTATTGACTCACGCGAAAAATCTCAAGCGGTATTTGTAGATACCCCGGGGATGCACAAAAAAGAAGTCCGTGCCATCAATAAAATGATGAACCGTGCGGCACATTCTGCACTTCGTGATGTGAACTTAGTTTTGTTTGTGATTGATGCAGACAAATGGACACAGAATGATGATTTAGTGTTAGAAAAGCTAAAAAATGCCGATATGCCAGTGATTCTTGTGATCAATAAAATTGATACACTAGAGAATAAAAACCATGCATTACCATTGATACAAGAGCGTGCAAAATTAATGAATTTTGCAGAAATTGTTCCTGTATCAGCGTTACGTGGTGCAAATTTAGATCATTTGCGCAGCACGATTGAGAAATATTTACCATTCCAACCACCACTGTATTCACTTGAGCAATTGACTGATCGTTCAGAGCGTTTCCTTGCATCTGAAATTATCCGTGAAAAAATCATGCGTCAATTGGGTGAAGAGCTGCCTTATGATTTAACGGTTCAAATTGAGTCGTTTAAAACAGAAGAAGCAACAATTAATCCAAAAACAGGTCGTCCTAAAGCGGCGTGTACCTATATTGATGCGACGATTTTTGTCGATCGCTCTGGCCAAAAAGCCATTGTGATTGGTGAGAAAGGTGCCAAACTGAAGAAAATCGGTATGGATGCACGTGTGGATATGGAAAAAATGTTCGAGCAAAAAATCATGCTAACACTTTGGGTGAAAGTTAAAGGTGGTTGGTCTGATGATGAGCGTGCATTGAAAAGCTTGGGTTATAGCGATATTTAATTGCTAGAGATTTAAAACTTTGAGGGAAGAGTAATGATGAAAGTATTAGCTGTAGTGGCATGTGTTTTGTTTCTACAAGGGTGTATTCATAAAATCGTTACTGTTCCTGTCAAAGTGGCTTATAAAACCACAAAAGGCGTGGTTAAAGGTACTGCTGCAGTTGTGGGTGCAGTCATTCCAGATGGGGATGAAGATGAAGACGACAAGAAAAAGAAAGACAAGGATTAATATTTCAAATCATGCGTAATGAGATACTGCATGGTTATTTAATTCACCATCGTAAATATCGTGAAAAAAGTCATATTGTGCACTTGTTTACTCAGGAGCATGGTCGAATTGATGGTATTCTCAGGCAAACGCCACCTCCCCAGTATCAACCAATTTGCTTGCAAGCATCTGGTAAGTCCGAACTTAAAAACTTTAGTAAACTCGAAATTGTAAATCAACCGATTTTCTTTTTTGGGGATGCTTTTTTTTCAGGATTTTATCTAAATGAAGTCTTATTGAGGCTATGTCCGTTAGAGGTTGAGATGCATGAGACATTTGCTCAATATGCACACACCTTGGAACAACTTCAATGCATGTCTGTCCAGGCCAACCCTGATCTATTCTTACGGCAAATCCTTAGACAATTTGAGCATGTGCTGCTTGAAGAGTTGGGTTTTGCATTGGATTTTTCAACTGATGCAAATCAACAGCAAATTCAGCCTCATGAAAATTATCAATTTCATTTAAACGAAGGTTTTCAACCTGTCATTAAAGCCTCACGCGCAACATTGTCAGGTCAACATATTTTAAGTATGTGTGATTATGAAAAAGGTGGGGAATTTAATTCTGAACAGTTACAATTACTGTCTAAGTTGTACCGACAAATGATTACTTCCTTGCTTGGCGATCGTCCATTAAAAAGTCGTCAATTGTGGATACAGAATTATCAAACTCAACGTCATTAGGAAAGAATTATGGCAGCTTTGCTTGGTGTAAATATTGACCATGTGGCAACACTACGAAATGCACGTGGGACAACTTATCCAGATCCTGTGAATGCCGCAATTATTTGTGAGCAAGCGGGGGCGGAAGGGATTACGCTGCATTTACGTGAAGATCGTCGCCATATTAAAGATGATGATGTACGTCGTATGCGTTCTGTATTAAAAACCCATATGAACCTTGAAATGGCAGTGACCAATGAAATGGTTGAATTTGCCAAAGAGATTCAGCCGCATCATGTATGCTTTGTTCCTGAAAAGCGTGAAGAAGTCACGACTGAGGGCGGTCTAGATGTGGTTGGGCATTTTGAAGATGTAAAAAACGCGACTCAAGCACTCGCGGCGATTGGTTGCGAAGTTTCATTATTTATTGATGCTGACTTTGCTCAAATTGATGCAGCGATTGCCTGTGGTGCGCCTACGATTGAGTTGCATACAGGTGCATATGCAGATGCTGAAACACCTGAAGCGCAGAAAGCAGAGCTGGAACGTATTATTCGAGGTGCTGAATATGCGGCATCTAAAGGATTGATTGTGAATGCTGGTCATGGCTTAAATATTGACAATGTCACTCCGATTGCGCGCATTGCTCAAATTCATGAATTGAATATTGGTCACTCGATTATTGCTGATGCTGTATTTATTGGATTGGCACAGTCTGTAAAACAAATGAAAGCTGCGATTAAATCTGCACGTTAATTTTTAAGTAAAGTATATGTCAAATATTGATTATGATGCCCTAATGAAGCCAGTCATTGGCTTCTTGGGGTGTGAAACACCAAAAGCATGGCTAGATGAAGCTTTAAATAATTTGGATATCCTGATGCAGGATCATGCCAATTGTGAAAAGAAAGCAGCAAGTACAGCAATGAATTTGATGTTTCGTTATAGTTTTTTCTCGGATTTACAAATCAAACTGGCACAGCTAGTACGTGAAGAAATGCTGCACTATGAGCAAGTGCTGGAACTGATGGCAAAACGTGGTCAGGAATGGACTGCGATCAGTGCTGGTCGGTATGCAGGTGGTCTACGCAAAGAAGTGCGGACTTATGAGCCAGAAGCGTTAATTGATATCTTAGTGATCGGCGCATTCGTTGAAGCACGGTCATGCGAGCGTTTCTATGCGCTTGCACCACATGTGGATGAAGAGTTGGGGCGTTACTACCGCTATTTGCTAAAGTCTGAATCACGCCATTATGAGGACTATTTAGCATTGGCCATGGACGTAGCGACGACCAATAAGCTGAAGAACCCAAAAGAAGATATTCAGATGCGTATTGAGCATATTCGCGCAGTTGAAAAAAATCTGATTAGTAGTCCAGATGAGTTATTCCGCTTTCATAGCGGTGTGCCAGTCAAAGCAGCTTGATAAAATAATCCTCCAGAATGGGGGATTTTTTATGCACTTAAAATAAATGATAATAAGAATTATTTACAATTGTCTTGGGTGAATCTAAAATGAAACGATCTCTATGAATAAAGCAATTTAAGTTCACCTATTTTATATGAAATTACAATTCACTTTACTCTGTTTGGCTTTGTGTACGGTTGGTCAGGCTCAAGCGCATTATCCTTATGTGGCGCCATTAAACTATCAAACATTTAATAATCACAGTGCCATACTTTCTGGTTTTTATGACAATCCGTTTGTCTCTGAAATTGCAATTAAAAATTTTAATTTCCATGTACATACACCATCAGGTGACAAACTACATTTAGCGGATGCCGATTGGGCAAAAACTCAAACAGTCAGCAGTTATAGTTTAGAGAATAAGCAAGATGGCACGTATCGTATTCGTGGTGAAAAGCAGGGAAGTACAGCGCGTTATGCTTACGATCAAAAGCAGTGGAAAGCGTTAATCAATGGTGTGCGTGATCCTCAAAAAACTGCGAATGCAAATGTCATTTATACAGCCGAGTTGACTAAAAAGTCGCAAATCAAAAGCATTCAAACGCAGGAAATCATTGAAACTTTTGTATCACGTCGTGTAACGTCTACACAAGTGGTGAATCATTTATATGATGGTTTTGATGTGCAATTTAGAACCCATCCGAATGCCATTATGCAAAATGAGCCAGTACAACTGAAAGTGCTAGATCAGAAAAAAGCGGTTGCGGGTTTGCAGATTGAAATTTTGCAGCAAACGACGGATTACAGCCGTGAAGGAAAGGTTTATAAAACGCTTAAAACTGATCAAGAAGGAAACTTGAATTTAAACCTAGCAGATCGTGGTCAGTATTTACTGAAAATTGACTATCAGCAGCCTTTTGAAATGAAGGGAGACGCATTAAAACGATATAAATATACTTTGAGCTTTAATGTAATCTAAGGGTAGTTAAATGAGAAAAAGCTCTGGGATTTGCAGAGCTTTTTTATGAAAATGATTTAGCTATCTTTAGGTTCAAGATAAAACATCGATAAACCTATCAATAAAATTAAACTGGTTTGGGTGAAGAAGTGTTTATTAAAACCACCATAATATTGCTGCGAATAGCCTGCAATTAGTAAATAACCCGTTAAATAAAGCAATCGATAATATCGGCTCTCAAAACAATAACAGATACTTGCAAAACATAAAATCAGGCAACCAATGACCATATAGTGGATATCCCAAATGATGGTGTTGATAGTAAATAAAAGTGCTGCAAGTGCGCCGATAGATAAATTACGCAGGCTTTCAAACCCTTGAAAAATGTGCATCAAAGCTAAAATGAAGAGTGGTAATAGAGCAAGTGCATATTTTATTTTCATACTGTTTTGCGTCATGAGCATAAAATTTTGCTGTTTCTCAACAATGGGGCTAGTACTGATGCTTAGCCTAAGCCATTGAAGGGTTAAGTGTTCAGGGGTGTTGGCTTTAACTAAAAATTTGAGAGTGGCTTGTGGTGGGATAATATAATTTTCTTGGAATTCATGGCCATAAAACATCCAAGACTTATTGGTTTCCAATGTGTGATATTGCGTATTTTTTTGAGTTGAGATGTTAAAGAGTTGTCCACTTGCATTTAACCCAGCTTTCATACATGGTGTTTCTTTTTCGTGAACAATACATAACGGCAGTACCGAAATTTCAAGATCTTTTCGTGTTTGTTGCTGACCTGCAAAATCAATATGGACATACAGTTGATCTGATTGGTTTTGCAGCGTAATCGGTGTGCTTGACCAATATTGTCCTTCTGTCATCTCGTTCAATACAGATTCAGATATTTCCGGAATAGTATTGTGATTTTGAATCTGCTGAGGTGGAATCAACCATTGTAGCTTGCTGTCAAGAAGGGTGTTAGATTCACTATTATATAAATTGGGTGGTGTTTTGAAATGTTGCTCAATTTCACTTTCGGGTGTGCAGCTCACCAAATAAATTGCAAATGGGCTGATAATAATTAAAAGAAAAATGAATGCAGTGAGGTAGTGTTTTAAGGCAGTTTCATTTGATTCAGCATCAACTTGAATGAACATTTTTTTTATTTTAATGACAATGACTTATAGATTATATGTAAATCATAGGCATTAAAAAAGCCCATTTAAATAAATGGGCTTTAGAATTTGGCTCTCCAACCTGGGCTCGAACCAGGGACCTGCGGATTAACAGTCCGTCGCTCTACCGACTGAGCTATTGGAGAATCTGAATGCGATTATAAGCAGATTTTGAAGAGGGTCAAGCTAAAAATACCAATATGAGGAGAAATGCGTGATAGATGTTTTTTATTTGAACAAAAAGAAGGATTTTTTAGAAAAAATGAATCTTAGGCTTGCAAAGAAAAAATTCAATTGATAGTCTGAATGCAACAACAGAGCGTTTAAACATATGTTTAAACAGTGTGGATTTAAACCCAACTTGCCAGCACTAAAATGGCTAAACAGGAGAAAGCGAATGAATACGCTGACTATTTCTCAGATTTTTTCAAACTTTTCTTTTTATCAAGAAAACTATCTTTCCATTATTAGTAACCAAGAGCGATATCAAACACCTGTCGAAGGTGCGTACGTTGACGTTTGGCCTTTGGGTAAACGTGACTTGGCATTGGGAGATCTATTGCAACTGTGGTTTAGTGAAAAATGGTTGATCAACGCGCCATGTCATTTACGTTTTGAACATCAAGATGATGGTCGTCGTGTGCCTTTGCAACGCAAGCAAGATTTGTATTTATACCAATTGGCAGGTAATGCGTTATCAGGCTCAAATCGTTCTAAAGTATGGTCTATTTCAGAACAACGGGAACTTCGTGTTGAGTTAGATAGTGCTTTAAAATATTACTGCTTTCAAAAGGGCAGTAATCGCATTGATCTAAGCGAAGGCCAATTAATTCGCGCCTTACATTCAGCAATTTAAGTTTGAATCATCATCTGCTCGCATTGAATTGCGAGCAGAAAAATAAAAATATTAAGGACGTATAATCATGCATGTCGCTGTTGCATGAGCATATATCTTTCCATTGTTATCCATAATTCTGCCTTCTGAAATTGCTAAATTTTTGCTGATATTAATTAAATGGCCTATTGCGGTTAAATCTTGATTTTTAGGGATAGGTCGACACATTTTTATATTGAGATCAATGGTGCCATAGCCTATACCAGCTTCTAATGCCGAGTGTACGACACACCCTGTAACTGTATCTAAGACTGTTGCTGCAAAGCCACCATGCACACCACCAAGGGGATTTAAATGGCGCTGATCGGCTTTTACAACAAACTCTACATTACCTTGCTCAATCTTTTTGGGTTGCATTGGAATAATTTCACTAATGCTTGCAGGTGGAATTTGGCCTTGCATCATTGCCTTTAAAATTTCTAGTCCAGTCATTTCTTTGATGTTCATTGGTATATCTCTGGATAGGTTAGTTTTGTGGTTGTTTTGGGTTCTAAAAAGGAACTTATTTAAATAACATAGCTGAAAACGTAAAAAGAATGCAAACCAAAGATTTGAATATGAAGGTTAGTTTTAGGTTTTATCGTTTGGTTTTTTTAATATTTAAGTTGATTTGAAGGAAGTCAAATGGGCTGGATGAGCTTTGTTATTTAGTTTGAACCGCGAAAAAAATTGATCAAAAGCGTGTAGAAGTGAAGCGTATTAATTTATTTTTTTGATGAGTATAAAAAACCCGCGATATTCGCGGGTTTTTTAAATCTAGCTTTTTAAAAGCAGATTATTTTTCAGCAGCAATTGAAGCAATCGCAGCATCTACGCCTTCGATTGAATCAGCAGCTTTCTTAATACGTGCAAGCGCATCTACAAGTACTTCGTCTGCAGTTGCATAAGAAATACGCATGTAGCCACCAAGACCGAACGCATCGCCAGGAACTACTGCAACACCAGTTTCTTCCAACAACCATGCAGAAAATTCTGTGCAAGATTTTAAACCTTTGGCACGAATTAAAGGACGGATGTTTGCGTATGCATAGAATGCACCGTCAGCAGGAAGGCAAGTAATACCGTTGATGTCGTTCAAGCCTTTCACAACTAGGTCGTGACGGCGTTTGAATGCTTCAATCATTGGCTCAAGAACGTCTTGAGGGCCATTTAATGCAGCTTCAGCAGCAACTTGTGAAATAGAAGTTGGGTTTGAAGTTGATTGAGATTGGATTTTTTTCATCGCACCGATCAGTTTAGCAGGGCCCGCTGCGTAGCCAATACGCCAGCCAGTCATTGCATACGCTTTAGATACACCGTTAAGAACGATTACACGGTCGTAAAGGTCTGGTGCAACTGTTGCGATGTTGTAGAATTCGTCGTCCCAACGGATTGGTTCGTACATATCATCAGAAGCAACTAAAACTTCTGGGTATTTACGTAGTACGTCAGCTAAAGCAAGCAATTCTTCTTTAGTGTAGATCATACCTGTTGGGTTAGAAGGGCTGTTTAGAACCACTAAACGAGTTTTGTCAGTGATTGCAGCTTCTAATTGAGCAGGCGTAATTTTGAAACGTTGGTCTTCACCACATTTCACGATTACAGGAGTACCTTCAGCAATGATCACCATGTCTGGGTAGCTTACCCAGTAAGGAGCAGGGATAATTACTTCGTCACCTTTGTTTAACAAAGCAAGTGTCAAGTTAAAGAAAGATTGTTTACCACCACAAGAAACCAAGATTTGGTTTGCAGCGTAATCAAGGTTATTGTCGCGTTTTAATTTAGCAATAATTGCTTTTTTAAGACCTGGAGTACCGTCAACAGCTGTATATTTAGTGAAGCCATTGTTGATAGCAGCAATTGCAGCATCTTTGATGTGTTGTGGGGTATCGAAATCCGGTTCACCTGCGCCTAAACCAATTACGTTTTTACCAGCAGCTTTCAATTCAGCAGCTTTGTTAGTAACAGCAAGTGTAGGGGACGGTTTGATGCTATTTACACGATCAGACAGACGTACGTCCACGGCAGTATTCCTTCTTATAGGGATTAAAAAATAAAAAGCACACTATCTTAGCTTAAATGCGCAGTAATGGGGAGTGGCAAAATCAACAATGTGCAAAAAAGTGTGATATTCCATCCTAACCCTATAATTGAGAAAATTTACATTGAGTTACTTAAATTTTTAATCAAATTTTATGGAAAAATCTTAAAGTCACGGATAAAAAAAAGGCATAAAAAAGGCCACAATATGTGTGACCTTTTTAATTAAATTTTATACTTCAAATACTTTGCTTATTGAACAAAACGCGATAAATCTTCTTCAGGGCGAGCAGTTAGCACTTCTACACCATTTTTTGTTACAAGTAGCGTGTGTTCGTACTGTGCAGACAAGCTATGATCTTTAGTCACGACAGTCCATTTATCGCCAAGAAGTTTGGTTTTCCAGTCGCCACCATTCACCATTGGTTCAATCGTGAATGTCATGCCTTCTTCTAAGATCATGCCTGTATTTGGTTGACCGTAGTGTAAAACTTGTGGTTCGTCATGGAAAACGGTACCAATACCATGACCACAATATTCACGTACAACACCAAAACGTTCTGATTCAACATATTGTTGAATCGCATGGCCGATATCACCCATGGTTGCGCCTGGTTTTACCACCGCCATACCACGGTACATGGCTTCTTGGGCAACTTTGCATAAACGGTTCGCTAAAATAGATGTTTCACCACCCACGATATACATCATGTTGGTATCACCATGGTAACCATCTTTGATCACAGTGACATCGATGTTTAAGATGTCACCTTTTTTTAATTTTTTGCTTTCAGATGGAATACCGTGACACACCACATGGTTCACTGAAGTGCAGATAACGTGCTGAAATGCTGGACGACCCGGCGCAGCGCCATAACCTAAACATGCAGGAATAGCTTCTTGTTTATTGACAATATAGTCATGACAAATCGTATCAAGTTCTAGGGTAGTCACACCTGGAACAATATGCGGTTTGATCATATCCAAAACTTCTGCCGCCAGTCGACCCGCGACGCGCATTTTTTCAATTTCGTCAGGCGTTTTAATTAATCGACGTGGAGCTTCGTAAGTACTGTTCATGATCTCTAAAAACTTTTGGAAATTTGTATGTGACTATGGTATAAATAGCCGCCCATTTTATCAAATGCTTTTTCGTGAATATCTTTCACGAGCTTTGTGCGATGGGGCAATAAAATCCGCACATATATCGACACATTTCTCTGGGTGCCTTTTTAGGTGGAGAATGCGGGTATATGGAGGCCTAACCCAAACTTTAAGGTAAAGAAAATGGCAGATTACAACGTAAGCATGCGCGACCTTCTTCAAGCAGGCGCACACTTCGGTCACCAAACACGTTTTTGGAATCCAAAAATGCGCGAATACATCTTCGGCGCGCGCAACAAAATTCACATCATCAACCTTGAGCACACTGTTCCTGCGTTAAATGATGCTTTGAACTTTGCTAACAACTTGGCTAGCAAAAAGAACAAAGTTTTGTTCGTTGGTACAAAACGTGCAGCTTCTGCAATCATCCGTGAACAAGCTCAACGTGCAGGTCAACCATATGTTGATCACCGCTGGTTGGGTGGTATGTTGACTAACTGGAAAACTCTTCGCCAGTCAATCAACCGTCTAAAAGACCTTCAAACTCAATCTACTGACGGTACTTTCGCTAAACTTACTAAACGTGAAGCTTTAGAACGTACTCGTGAGATGGAAAAACTTGAACGCGCTCTTGGCGGCGTTAAAAACATGGGTGGTTTACCTGACGCATTATTCGTAATCGATGTTGATCACGAAGCAATTGCAATTAAAGAAGCTAAAAACCTTGGTATTCCTGTTATCGGTATCGTTGATACAAACTCTAACCCAGACAACGTAGACTACGTTATTCCTGGTAACGACGATGCGATCCGTGCAGTTACTCTTTACGCTTCTGCTATGGCTGATGCGATTCTTGCTGGTAAAGAATATGCTCAATCACAAGCAAATGCACAAGCTAAAGGCGAAGAAGCTCCTGCTTCTGAGGCTTAATGCGTTTGACGTAAGCTTGTCATTTTTGCGACACGTGATGGTGGCAAAGTAAGCGTCATGTATGCAGACGGCCCAAGAGACAGCTCTGGGCCGTTTCTGTTCTAAAAAGAATTCATTTTCTACCGTATTTAGGAGATTAACATGACTGCAGTTACAGCAAGCATGGTTAAAGAATTGCGCGATCGTACTGGTCTTGCAATGATGGAATGTAAAAAAGCATTAACAGAAGCGGGCGGTGACATCGAATTAGCGATCGACAACCTTCGTAAATCTGGTCAAGCTAAAGCTGCTAAAAAAGCAGGTAACATTGCTGCTGACGGCGCGATCACTATCGCTCAAGAAGGTAATAAAGCAATCCTTTTAGAAGTGAACTGTCAAACTGACTTCGTTGCTAAAGACGAAAACTTTGCTGGTTTCTCTGCTAAAGTTGCTGCTGCTGCGCTTGCTGCTGGTGTAACTGATGTTGCTCAAATTGCTGAATTGAAACTTGAAGATGGTGCTACTGTTGAAGAAGCTCGTATCGCGCTTGTTCAAAAAATCGGTGAAAACATCCAAGTACGTCGTGCTCAAATCGTTGAAGGCGACAACCTTGCAGTTTACAAACATGGTTTAAAAATCGGTGTTGTAGTTGCATATGCTGGTGATGCTGAAACTGGTAAAGGTTTGGCTATGCACATCGCTGCATTCAACCCAGTTGCTGTAAACGAAGCTGGCGTTTCTGCTGAACTTATCGCTAAAGAAAAAGAAATTGCTGAAGCGAAAGCAATTGAATCTGGTAAACCAGCAAACATCGTTGAAAAAATGGTAACTGGTTCAGTTCAGAAATACTTGAACGAAGTTGTTCTTGAGAACCAAATGTACGTTATCGACAACGATAAGAAAGTTGCAGAAGTTCTTAAAGCAACTGGTACTACTGTTGCTAACTTCGTACGTTTCGAAGTTGGTGAAGGTATTGAGAAAAAAGCTGAACTTTCTTTCGCTGAAGAAGTTGCTGCTGCTCAAGCTGCTGCAAAATAATCTCTGATTATTTGTAGAAAAAAGCCCTCGTTTTAGAGGGCTTTTTTTATGGCTGTAGCTTTACTGATTTCAAAGCTATTTAAACTTTATATTGTGTGCATTCTTGTGCATAGATTCTATTTTTATCCATATTAATGACTATAATGAGTTGAAAATTTAGATTTAAACTATCTTATGGCAAACAAAACAAATTTAACCATCGGCGGAATTATTGTTGCGCTTACAGCCGCTTATTTCGGAATCGATTTACAACAACAAAAATCTGCACCAGTTCAGACGACAGCGGAACAAAACGCACAGCCACAAATAGAATCAGTACAACCTGTAGATGCTCAACAAAAAGGGCAGAGTGCTGAAGATGTTATTGCGCATGCATTTAAAAATAAACTCAGTAATGTTCAGGTTGAGGGTACAGGTCGAGTGAAAGCGGTACTTCGAGATGATAATGAAGGTAGTCGCCATCAAAAGTTCATTTTGACCTTAAATAATGGTCAAACCCTTTTAGTTGCACATAATATCGATCTAGCCCCACGAATTGATAACTTGCAAAAAGGCGATACAGTTCAATTTTACGGTGAATATGAATATTCAGATCAGGGTGGTGTGATGCACTGGACACATCACGATCCGAATGGGCGTCATCAGGATGGTTGGTTAAAGCATCAAGGTAAAACCTATCAATAAAAATCACGTAGTCATTTTTAACTTTAGTCATTTAAATGATCATGATTCAGATGAAGCTATCAACATAAAATTGGATTAATCATATTGAGTAAAAGCCAGTGTTTAAACACTGGCTTTTTGGTCGTATAAATAGAAAAAATGATTGGAAATACCAGAGATAAATACACCTATAAACAATAGGGTTTTAAGCATCGAATATGAAGAAAACCGATGTGGAATAAGTGAAAAAGAGATCTATGAAATTAATCGTGCTCTAAATGCTCTTTATTTGCGATTTATGGCGTGTTTTCCAATTACTAAGTACTTTTCCTGCAAATGTATCTAAACACCAAATAGGGCCAATGAGGAGGAATTGGAGATCTTTGAAAAAAGAGGGCTTTTTACCTTCAATTTTATGGCCATAAAATTGACCAATCCATGCGAATATAAAGAGCGCGATATAAAAGCCATATCTAACTGGTAACACCCAAATTAGCCATGCCATGATTAATGTTAACGCGGCCATTGCAACAGCAAGGACAATGTCTAAACGTGCGTAAAAGATAAATGCTAAAGCAAGTAAGACAGCAGTAAGTAGCGCGCTAAAATGCGCCAATATGCCAACGATTGAAAAATAAATCGTGGGTACGCAAATCCAGTGAATCATTTTATTGGTTTTATTTTGATGACTTTCGCCGTATTCATCAAACCATTCGTTGATTGTTTTCATGATAGTCCTTAATCATGGGGAAGGACTCAAATATAAACAAGAATGGAGGAAGGGTCAAAATCAGGATTACTGATGATTTGAAAGGCTAAGAGGCTACAAATAAAAAACCACGCTAGGCGTGGTCTGTTAAATGCAGTCACTTCATTGGAGAATTAAGAATTTGGACCGTCTACGCGTTCAATGCTCACATTTGCAGTACCCGCACTGGTAATACCCAATTGCTTAGCAGCACCATAAGATAAATCAAGAACACGGTTACCATGGAATGGACCACGGTCATTTACTTTCACCACGACGCTTTTACCATTATTGCGATTCGTAACACGAATAAAGCAATTAAGTGGCAGGCTACGATGTGCTGCTGTAAGTGCGTTCATGTCAAACGTTTCACCGCTTGCTGTTTTACGACCGTGGAATTGACGACCGTACCAAGAAGCAGTACCTGTTTGAGTGAACTTACGAACAGTATTCGATGCAACAGTATTTAACTTTTCAATCACTGAAGGCTCATCTTCAGGAATTTCGATTTTAGCAGCGATTGTTTGACGACGAATTTTATCGCCAGAACGCTCAGTGATTGAAAGGCTACTTAAATTCGTAAAGTTTGAATTGAAGCTTTGAGCTTCTTTATTCAATACACGAGCTGCAAGACGAGAGTTGTCATTATCATGATTGAATGATGATGACTGAACCATCTCAGCTTGTGACTGACTTAGCGCAACTGCCGTGGCAACCGCTAAGGCATATTTAATAATTGATGACTGCATTGTTTATCTCCCAATGGCATATTTACTGGTTCAACTAAGTCGCTGATATCCATGTAAACACGTCTGATATTTCACTTTTGCAACTATATTTAACGAGATGGATAATATTCATGCCATCAATAGGCTGTCTAGTGTTTAATTAAAATACTTTGAAAATGTCTAAAAAATTAACAATAGTTGTTTAAAAAATAATCAATAATGTAACAAGGTGTGTAGAATGTCGAATAAATGCTCATTTTGATGAAAATATTTGTTGACTTTTTTGCTCTATAAGAAAAAACCAGTCTTATCGACTGGTAACTTCAGTGCCTAAAAGCCATAGTGCAGTCGCATACATACGGCTTTTGTTATAGGTTGTAATGACCTGAAAATTTGGATAAGTGATGTAATAAATTGGTCCATAACTATCTTGCAATTGGATGACATTGACTAAATCGAGATCATCGATTTTTACCAATGGATTCATAGGGGTTACACCTTGAGCCTTGAGTACACCATAGGGTGTTGGCTGGTTTAAATCCTTTGCAATAATAGCATCTGGGTTGTTTCCGCTATAGCGAGCAGCAAAAGCAATCGGTTGATTACGCTGCCAACCATAATTTGCTAAATAATTTGCAATTGAACCAATGGCATCGACAGCCGAATTACGCAGGTCAACATGACCATTGCCATCGTAGTCCACACCAAATTTTGGAATGTTACTTGGCATAAATTGAGGATAACCCACAGCACCTGCATATGAACCGACGACAGAGTTGGTTGGAACACCATCTTTATATGACCAAGCAATCAGTGCAGCGAGTTCATCTTGGAAATATTGCGCACGACGTTCATAGCCAAAACCAAGGGTCGCCAAAGCATCACGGGTAATAAAATTACCTTTATTGCTGCCGTAGCCTGTTTCAACACCCAAAATGCCTAAAATCACGGATTGAGGCACACCAAATTGTTGTTCTGCACGATTTAAAGTGTCGGCATATTGATTTTTGAAGCGAACGCCGCGTTGAATTGTACTTTCAGCTAAAAAATTGGTTTTGTATTGGTACCAAGGCTTTGATTCACCAGGTCTATTCATAATGCTAATAATGTTGGGTAGGTTTTTACTGCCTTGCATTGCCCAATCAATTTGATTTTCACTGAGACCATAGGTTTGCATTGCATTTTGTTTAAAGCTTGCATATGCCGGATGAGATTGGAAGTCGTTAGCCTGACAAAAACTGGTCAGTGAAATTGAACCGGCCATAATGGCAATATGTGATAGTTTTTTATAAAAATTTCGATTTAGCATAAATAAAAAATTTCCAGTTGCTTTAGCGATGAGTATGAACAAAATTTCGAGGGGAAAAGATCCTGAAAATTGTGATGACCTTCTGGTTTCATAGCTCATTAAAGGTAAACGTTACCAATAGCAACTAAGATACCACTGACAGCGCATGCTTTCATAAATAGATATACAAAAAAAGACAAAGCAAAGGGTTTTTTCGCAGTTAACATATTGAAAAGTGACATATTCATTTACATAACTTGCAAATATTCACAAATCATTTGAAATAAAGATGACTCTAAAACTCATGCGTCATAAAAACGCAGAACGAGTAAACTTTATCGCGTTGCGAAATACTGTTTAGAAGCTACAAAAGTTGCAATGTTATATCTAAAAATAAAGGGACAGGATTAAAAAGGTACCGGTCTAAAACACCCATATGCAAGCAGTGGTTTATTCATTACATAGTTTTTGTTCGCCAGCGCTTCAATGCTGTTGAAAACGTCGCTATATATAGTAGAAATATAGACTGAATGATAAAAAAGAAAGAGATTGAATATTAAAATGGACGCATTGAAATTTAAGCCAAAATGACGGCTCACATTAAAATATGATCTATATTCAGGTTCTTCCTGTTCTTTGTAGATTTTTAAAAATTGTGGATATCAATGTACTGTCTTTCTTTTAATAAAAATCTGTTCAATTCTAGAACTGTGTTTGCATGACTATATATAGTCATTGTATCGGGATTCGATTTTATGCGTTTAGCCATAAAAAAAACCTAGCGGAAGCTAGGTTTTGACGAGTAATGCGATTTATTTGTTAAACATCGCATCATGTGCTTCTGCAAGGGCACCTAGCTCTTCTTTGGTTAGATTTGGGAAAATCTTATCAATTGCAATATGAATAGCTTTAATCACGGCAGAAGAACCGATATCGGCTGCTTTACGCTTAATCATGCCTAAATCGAGTGTTTTATTAAAGTCATTCATAAAATGACGCACTGCAGCTTCAGCAAACTGTTTATACAGTTCACCAAAAGCAGCTTTATTGATATCTACACCCGATTTAATTTCGGCATAACTGTTCTTAAGGTTAGTGACCAATCCTGCATCTAAGCTCAGACCTACACGATAAGTGCCAGTCGCGTCTTGAAATAAACTTCGTTCTGAAAATTCAATGGATTGTTTCACCACATCATTCGGAGATTTACCCAATAGCTGCTTTAACAATACAGCGACTGTTGATTTGACATAGCCAGCCAGTTTTTCTGCTGTGTCGCGCTTATCGCTTGCAGGAAACAGATGAACAGGAGCTAATATAGTTGCACCAATGATTTCTTCATTAATCAGCAAAGCTGTTTTATCACGTAAAGGATAAAGGGGTTCACTCGAATTTTTTTTCGCGTGACCATTTTGGATACTGCTTAGAAGTTCCTCAGAAGGAATAAAACCAAAAAATGGCATCACTAACCTCAATTTTTTTATTGTCGCGCCAATCGAATGGGGCGAGGCATCCATGTTAAATCCGATACACGACAAGGGTTGATATCCAATCCACCACGGCGTGTATAGGCAGCATATACCATCAGCTGACTTGGTTTTAAATGTTGCCAAATGTCGGCAAACATTTGCTCCACACATTGTTCGTGGAAACCATTATGCTGACGGTAAGAAATAATATAAGCCAGAATACTACGATAACAAGGCTTAGTACCTTTATACCTTATAAATACCGTTCCCCAATCAGGTTGACCCGTGACTGGGCAGTTACTTCTTAATAAATGTGAATAAAGTTGAATTTCAACTTCTTCTTGCGCTGCATCTTCATCTAAAGAGAGTAAAGCTGCATTTGGATGATTTTCTAACTGGGTGGGTTCTAAGTCATCAATACAGATGCCTTGCGGTTTTGAAATTTCAACTTCATCAACATGAAATAGATCAACAGTCACAGCGGCATTGGCTGCAGCAGATAAGTCTTTTTCAACGGTTGCTTTAAACGCTGCCTGAGAATCAAATTTGGTAAAGTTCATACTATTAAAGTAGAGCTTTAAAGATTTCGATTCGATGAGGTTGTCTGAACTTGCAGGTAAAGTTAAACGGCCAATAGCGACTTGAGGCACACCAGAAGCATTTAACCAAGAAATTTCAAAAACATGCCACCAGTCTGTACCTTGGCGGATGCCTTCCACATGGGCATATTGTTCACGTGCAGTGGCACGTGCAATCGGAAACAGAATATCGGGTTGATATTCTGTTGGGTAGTTGGTGTCTTTACCTAAAAGGGATTGTTCTACACTCATTATTCACGCATTCCTGAACCACGAGAAAGTAAATGATACGCCACGCCATAAAGAACAACGCAACATGCAGTAATAACTGTCAGTGAAATGCCGACATTCACATCGCTATGGCCCAAAATACCGTAGCGGAATGCATTGACCATATACACGACAGGGTTGATTAAAGAGAGATTTTGCCAAAAAGGACTCAGTGATGAGATGGCATAGAAAACACCGCCTAAATAAGTCAGCGGAGTCAGGACGAAAGTCGGGATAATCGAAATGTCGTCAAAAGATTTTGCATAAACAGCATTAATAAATCCGCCAAGAGAAAACAGCAGCGAAGTAATGAGAACTGTATATATAGTTACGAAGATATTGGTCAGGTGTAATTCAGTAAAAAATAGGCTCATCACAGTGACAATAAAGCCGACTAAAACACCACGGCAAACACCACCGATCACATAACCCCAAAGCACCATATGTAACGGCACCGGGCTCATGATTAATTCTTCGATGCTTTTTTGAAATTTTGCACTAAAGAAACTTGATGACACATTGGCATAGCTGTTGGTAATGACCGCCATCATAATTAAGCCGGGCACGATGAACTGCATATAGCTAAAACCACCCATTTGCCCAATGCGTGAACCGACTAAATTACCGAAAATCACAAAGTACAAACTCATGGTGATTGCCGGTGGGAGAAGGGTTTGCGGCCAAATACGCATGAAACGGCGAATTTCTTTATACACTAAGGTGTAGAGGGCGATACACAGTTGGTTAAAATTCATTGTGCTGCACCTTCAAGATTTTTTTCGACCATACGGACAAACAGTTCTTCTAGTCGGTTAGATTTATTACGCATACTTCGAACCTGAATACCTTGTGATTCCATGAGTTGGAATAAATCATTTAAGGTATGGGCTTTATCCATAGTGACTTCTAAGGTGATAGGATCTACTAAGTTGAAACGGACACCAATAATTTCTATATGGATCGGTTCAATGGGTTCGGCTAGATCGAAAATAAAGGTTTCTTCATTCAACTGACTGAGAAAACCTTTCATGCTGGTGTCTTCTTTAATCACACCACGATCAATAATTGCGATTCGACGGCACAACATTTCTGCTTCTTCTAAATAGTGTGTCGTTAAAATAATAGACGTGCCTTTTTCGTTCATTTCTGTGAGGAAATCCCACATCGAACGGCGTAGTTCAATATCAACACCAGCAGTCGGCTCATCTAAAATCAGCAGTTTAGGTTCATGCATCATGGCACGAGCGATCATTAAACGGCGTTTCATACCGCCCGATAGCATGCGTGCTTGGGTGCTACGTTTTTCCCAAAGGCCAAGCTTTTCTAAATATTCCTCTGCACGTTTCTCTGCTATCTTTTTGGAAATACCGTAATAACCAGCTTGAGTCACCAAAATATCAAATGTTTTTTCAAATTGACCAAAGTTAAATTCTTGAGGTACAACGCCCAAACACTGCTTTGCATGCGAGGGATGGGTATCTAAATTGTGCCCAAAAATTTCGACAGTGCCTGAAGTTTTACGGGTTAGTGAACTGATAATACTAATCGTGGTAGATTTTCCTGCACCATTGGGACCTAACAGTGCATAAAATTCACCTTCGGGTACTGTTAAATCAATACCTTTAAGCGCCTGAAACCCATTTTTATAGGTTTTTGACAGCTGCTTTAACGTTAGTGCATCAGTCATAAATAATTCACTCTATAAATAGTGTGAGTATTGTGCGATATCGGGGCAAATAAACCAAGTAAATCGTATGGAATTCTGCATTTTATAAATAGAACGTTGTATAAAGCTTAAGCAGAAAAAAGCCTAACATCTATATAGTTGCTTTACCTTACAGTTTTTTTTGTTATGATGTGCGCAATCCAAAATAAGCGCTCATAGCTCAACTGGATAGAGTACAGGTCTCCGAAGCCTGTGGCGTGGGTTCGAGTCCCGCTGAGCGCACCATTTTTTAGTTTTTATTCTCCAACTAAATTTTGAAAATCAACTGCTTTTTTTATATTTCTATTCACTTCTATCAATCTCTAAGACTATTATTGCTTTCGCCATCATTGATGTATCTGTTTCCAAAAATATTAAATTTAAAATGTTTCGCTGGTTATTTATTCCAAGTTATACAAAACATTTAAATTGAAAGCTTATTAAGAGTGGCAATATCAAGTTCACTGTATTTATATCTGCATCTAAATGAAAAGAATCTATTGAAAACACGATTATAAAAGTCATGCACCAAAATAGTGGAGCTTGGAAACTTAATAGAACACTTATCGTTTTGTATTGCCTAAATAAAATAGGAAAACGATTGGTGCTTTAGTATTAACATACTAAAAAATAACAAAAAATTAATTTTGGCATGGTGTGTGCAAAACAGTATTCAAACTTGGATACAAGAATGAGCACATCAATGAACTCAATAAAAACTTTAGGCTGGACTTTAGCGGAATGGAAAGCGGGCTACACGAATAACACAATTCAACTCGAAGACTTATATGCCTTGGTTGAGCAATTTGATTATGCAGATCCAGCATGGATTTCCATTGCATCGATAGAACAATTAACTGCGCAGATTGACGCTTTAAAACAAATCGAAAATGCTGCGGCCTTACCTTTATTTGGTGTGCCTATTGCAGTTAAAGACAATATAGATGTGGCAGGTTTTGCGTCGACGGCTGCATTTAAATTATTTACGGACATAAAAACTGAAGATGCCTATGTGGTGCAACGCTTAAAACAAGCGGGTGCGATTATTGTAGGCAAAACTAATCTAGATCAATTTGCCACAGGATTGGTCGGTACACGTTCGCCATTTGGTGCAGTGCCGAATACTTTTAATTCTGACTTTGTAAGCGGTGGTTCAAGTTCAGGTTCAGGCAGTGTGGTGGCGCGCGGTTTAGTCCCGATTGCGCTCGGTACAGATACAGCAGGCTCAGGGCGTATACCCGCAGCATTTAATAATATTGTTGGTTTAAAGCCAACCAAAGGTCGCTTTTCAAATACAGGCTTATTGCCTGCCTGTAAGAGCCTCGATTGCATTTCAATTTTTGCCTTAACCGTCGCTGATGCAACTGTAGTGGCAGAAGTTATGGAAGGTTTTGATGTAACCGACAGTTATTCACGTGTGAATCCTGCTACAGCGCCTGCAAAGTTCAGCGCACAATTAAAGTTAGCCATTCCAAAACAATTAGATTTTTTTGGCGATGCTCAATCGGCGGATGCATTTCAATATGCATTAACTGAATTAAAAAACTTAGGCGCAGATCTGACAGAAATTGATTTCAGTGCTTTTAGTCAATTGGCGAGCCAACTTTACCAAGGGGCATGGGTCGCAGAGCGAACTGCTGCAGTTGCAGATTTATTAGAAACATCGGTACAAGACTTTGATCCAACAGTTTTAGAAATTATTCAAAAAGGTCAGCAGTACACTGCGGTGGATGCCTATAACGCCGAATATTTAAAGCAAGAATTGGCTCGAGACATTCAGCAAACCTTAGCGCAATTTGATGCCTTAGTGGTGCCAAGCTCGCCAACCATTCACACACTTGCAGAAATGGCTGAATCGCCAATTGAAAATAATAGCCACTTTGGCACCTATACCAACTTTACCAATTTAGCAGACCTCAGTGCCATCGCTGTACCTGCAGGCTTTCGTGCCGACGGGCTGCCTTTTGGAATCACATTCATTGCACCGGCTTGGCACGATACGGCTTTAGCTGAATTTGCAGAAAAATGGCAAAACCATCTGCAACTACCCCTCGGTGCAGTAGCGAAAACATTGCCTGAAACAGCTTCAGTCATTTCTGCACCATCCGCGCAGCATTTTCGAGTTGCAGTTGTAGGCGCACATCTCACAGGTATGCCACTCAATTTCCAACTGACAACACGTCAAGCCGTGCATGTCGAAACCACAACCACTTCTGCCGATTACGCCCTCTATGCATTGCCGGGCACTGTACCGCCGAAACCAGGTTTAGCGCGTCAGGAAGCGGGTCAAAAAATTATTGTCGAGCTTTGGGATATTCCAAAAGCACGCTTTGGTGAATTTGTCACCGAAATTCCAACACCACTGGGTATGGGCAATATCGAGCTTGCCGATGGACGTTGGGTGAAAGGCTTTATTTGTGAACCTTATGGCTTAAACGGTGCAAAAAATATCAGTGAATTTGGCGGCTGGCGCGCTTATATCCAATCACTGCAAGCAACAACAGCAAAATCAAATTAAAAAATTCGGGGAAATAATCATGTTTAAAACAGTTTTAATTGCAAACCGTGGTGAAATTGCTGTTCGTGCGATTCGTACATTAAAGAAACTCGGTGTTCAATCAGTTGCCGTGTATTCAGAGACAGACCGTTATGCACAGCATGTCTTAGATGCAGATGTGTCAGTTTCACTTAAAGGTGTTAAACCTGCAGAGACTTATTTAAGTATTGAAAAATTGATTCAAGCAGCCAAACAAACCGGTGCGGAAGCTATTTTTCCTGGTTATGGCTTTTTGTCAGAGAGTGCTGACTTTGCCCGTGCATGTGAAGAAAATAACATTGCCTTTATGGGGCCAACGGCTGAACAAATTTTAGAGTTTGGTTTGAAGCATCGTGCACGTGAATTGGCTGCGGCAGCCAATGTGCCCATGACACCGGGTACAGGTTTATTGGCAAATTTGGATGAAGCACTCACATCTGCTGCAGAGATTGGTTATCCAATCATGTTGAAAAGCACCGCTGGCGGTGGCGGTATTGGTTTAACCCGCTGTGATGATGAACAATCATTAAAAGATGCGTATGAAAGTGTAAAGCGTCTAGGCGAACAGTTCTTTAAAGATGCGGGTGTGTTTCTCGAACGTTTTGTCGATAAAGCCCGTCACGTAGAAGTACAAATTTTTGGTGATGGTTTAGGTCAAGTCGTTGCCTTTGGTGAGCGTGATTGTTCATTGCAGCGCCGTAACCAAAAAGTGGTGGAGGAAACACCGGCACCACATTTACCTGAAGCGACCCGTCAAAAATTGCACCGTGCTGCTGTAGAGCTCGGTCAATTGGTGAAATACCGCAGTGCAGGTACAGTTGAGTTTATCTATGATGCTGCCCGTGATGAAGTGTATTTCCTTGAAGTGAATACCCGTTTGCAGGTTGAACATCCAGTCACTGAAATGGTGACTGGCTTAGATTTGATTGAATGCATGCTCAAAGTGGCGGCAGGTGATGCTTTAGATTGGGAAAAACTCAGCAATATTCAGCCCAATGGCGCTGCCATTGAAGTGCGAATCTATGCGGAAGATCCAGTGAAAAACTTCCAGCCAAGTCCGGGTGTACTCACGGATGTATATTTCCCTGAAGACGTTCGTGTGGATACGTGGGTATCTACAGGCACAGAAATTTCACAATATTTTGACCCGATGATTGCCAAAATTATTGTGCATGCTGCAGACCGAGACAGTGCGGTTGCTAAGTTAAAAACAGCCTTGGCTGAAACCCGTCTGAATGGCATCAGCACCAACTTAGATTATGCGCATACCGTAGTGTCTGATGCACGCTTTGAAAATATGCAAATCTGGACACGTCTGCTGGATGACTTTAAATACGTGCCAAATGTAATTGAAGTGCTGCAACCGGGCACGCAAAGTTCGATTCAAGACTATCCGGGGCGTGTAGGCTATTGGGATATCGGCGTACCGCCATCAGGCCCGATGGATGATTATGCATTTCAGTTGGCCAATCAAATTGTCGGTAATCCAAAATCGGCAGCAGGTTTTGAGTTTACCTTACAAGGACCAAGCCTGAAATTTCATGCCGATAGCATTGTAGCCATTGCAGGTGCGCCATGTAGCGCGACTCTAGATGGTGTGAATGTCGATTTTTGGCAACCGATCAGCATCAAAGCAGGGCAAACATTAGTACTTGGACAAGTTGAGTCGGGTTGTCGTACTTATCTTGCAATCCGCAACGGACTAAATGTACCTGAATATCTAGGCAGCCGCTCAACCTTTGCATTGGGTAATTTTGGCGGTCATGCAGGGCGAGTTCTGCGTGCAGGTGACATGATTAAAATGGTCAATCCAAGTCTGCCTTTAGATGGATTGGAAATTGCAACAGCAGCACCACAAGCTTTAGCTGCAGAGCGTATTCCAAGCTATGGCAAAGAATGGAAAATTGGTGTGCTCTATGGCCCGCATGGCGCACCAGATTTCTTTAAACCTGAATATATTGAAGAATTTTTTGCTTCAACATGGAATGTGCACTTTAACTCAAACCGTTTAGGTATTCGCCTAACTGGCCCGACACCAGGCTGGGCACGTGAAAATGGCGGTGAAGCTGGTTTGCATCCATCCAATGTGCATGACTGTGAATATGCTATTGGGGCAATTAACTTCACTGGTGATTTCCCCGTGATTTTGGCTAAAGATGGCCCAAGCCTCGGTGGCTTTGTTTGCCCAGTGACGATTGCCAAAGCTGAACTTTGGAAAATTGGTCAACTTAAGGCAGATGACAGCATTAGTTTCTATCCGATGAGTGTTGAACAAGCCAATGCATTGGAAGTTCAGCAAATTGCCGATATCCAAAACTTTGCTCAAGCACCTGAAAAGTCAGCGTTGGTCAATTTTGAATGCAAGCCTGAAGGGATATTGGCGGTTCGTGAAGCAGATGCACATGCGCCAAAAGCGGTCTATCGTCAGGCAGGTGACAGTTATATCTTGCTGGAATATGGCGAAAACGTTCTCGACCTTGTATTGCGCTTACGTGTTTATCGACTGATGCAGCTGATTCGTGAAGCGAATATTGATGGCATTTTAGAGCTTTCACCGGGTGTGCGTTCACTGCAAATTAAATATGATGGATTGCGTTTTAGCCAAACGAATTTGATCCAGTTTTTATTGGGTCTCGAAAATGAGATGGGGGATTTGAGCCAAATTAAAATTCCATCTCGTATTATTCACTTGCCGATGGCATTTGAGGATTCGGCAACTTTAGGCGCGGTTGAGCGTTATCAAGAAAGTGTTTGTGCCAAAGCGCCTTGGTTGCCAAATAACGTCGATTTCATTCAGCGTATTAATGGCTTAGACAGCCGTGAGCAAGTCAAAGACATCATTTTTGATGCCAATTACTTAATTTTAGGTTTGGGCGATGTGTATTTAACCGCACCTTGTGCTGTACCAATTGATCCACGTCATCGTTTGCTCAGCTCGAAATATAACCCTGCACGTACCTTTACTGCCGAAGGTACAGTTGGTATTGGCGGTATGTACATGTGTATCTATGGCATGGACTCACCGGGCGGTTATCAATTGATTGGCCGTACCTTGCCCATTTGGAATAAGTTTAAAAAGAACAAGCAGTTTGGCGATCAGCAATGGTTCTTACGCTTCTTTGACCAAATTAAATATTATGAAGTAACCGAAGCTGAACTCGATCAATTCCGTGCTGACTTTGCCAATGGTGTGGCGGAAATCAAAATTGAAGAAACTGAATTTGATTTTGCAGCCTATCAAGCCTTTTTGGAAATAGAAAAGGACAGTATTGCAGAATTTAAAGCGCAGCAGCAACAGGCATTTACAACTGAAGTTGAACGTTGGAAAGATGAGTTTGATGCACCTGCGGAAATGGAAATCCTGCAAGATGATACCGACTATAGCCAGTATGCAGCCTTGAATGCGTCGATGACCGGCAACATTTGGAAAATTTTTGTCGAAGCTGGACAGTCTGTGAAGAAAGGTGAGACTGTAGCCATTATTGAAGCGATGAAAATGGAGCTTCCAGTCTATGCCGATGATGATGGTATCGTGAAAGCGATTATTTGCCGTGCAGGACAAACGGTACATAGCGGTGAACCGCTGGTTTATATGGAATAAACATGACCACAACCACCATTGTTGGGAAAAGCTCAGACAACTTGTCTGAGCTGGTTTTCCAAAAAATAAAAAATGATATTTTTGATTTCCAGCTCAAACCGGGCGCACGTTTTACCGAATCTGAAATTGCCGAATTGTATGAAGTGAGCCGTACGCCCGTACGGCAGGCTTTATACCGTTTACAGCAAGATGGCTATGTCCGAGTGCATTTTCGTAGCGGTTGGGAAGTGAAACCACTCAATTTTAAAGCCTACGAAGAATTGTATGATTTGCGGATTTTGCTGGAATGCTATGCCATTGAGCAGCTCTGCAAAATGGAAACAGAACAACTCAAACAGGCTTTACAGACATTGGTGAATTTGTGGTGTATTCAGCCCGAACAGTTTTTGCATGATTTAAAAACTTTATCGATGCAAGATGAAGCATTTCACTGTCAATTGGTTGAGGCAATCGGTAATAGTGAAATGGCGAAAGTGCATCGGGATGTGAGTGAAAAAATTCGTATTATTCGACGTTTAGATTTCTCTAAAGCTTATCGAATTGAAGCCACTTATGCAGAGCATCAACAAATTTTACAATTGATCTTTGGACATAATGTGATAGCGGCATTGGAGAAAATGCGCAGCCATATTCAGCAAAGTAAAGAAGAGGTGAAAAAAATTACTTTGGAAATGTTGGCGCGAATGGCATAGAACTATTTGCAAAAGATCTAGCTCACGATAATTCACGGTAGATATGTATTTTACGAGTCAATCTGTGTCGTTAGGGGCGTGCTTAGAGCTATAAATAGATGTATTCATTGATTAATATGATGGAGAAAAATAAAAAAGACCACGAAGGGGAGATTCTTTATTTCAACTTTAGAAAACGCGATTTCATTGGCGACTGAACGCCATTTCGGACAAGTCGATAAAGCGGGTCAAGCTTATATTCAGCATCCACTTCGTGTGATGCAAAATGTGCAACATCCCGATGCTAAAATCGTAGCTGTATTACATGACATTTTAGAAGATACTGCGACAACGACGGATGAGCTTCGTGCTAAGGGTTTTCAAGCGCATATTATTGACGCGATACTGGCACTGACTAAAACAACAGGTGAGAACCGATTTCAAGCTGCGCAGCGTACTGCTAAAAATGCAATTGCTTGTGAAGTAAAACTCAGTGATTTATATGACAATATGGATTTATCCCGCCTAACAACGGTCACAGCAAAAGATCGACGTCGTTATCAACAATATGTAAAAGTTAAACATCGATTAGAGCATGCTCGGAACGTCCATTTACATCTGATCGAATTAAATCTAACAACAGATTATCCGAGATTTCAATTTCAAAGTTCAAAGCAAAATTTTCAATATCTGCTTAATGCGATGTTTGATCTAGAGCATTCATTAGGTGGCGTTCAGATTGGAAGTCCACATGAGTGGTGGATTTTATTTGAAGATGTCAGCGCATATTTTGCATATTGCCAAAGAAAGGGTGCCGTTCCCAAGCAGGCAACATTCTTAGATTTAATTTTAACCACAGATCGGGACTATTTCAGGGGCATCTTTCAAGCTGAACAAGATCGGCAATTATTTGCTTCTATATTTGGCGTCTTTATGCGAAATCATTTTTATCGCGTGGAAACTTAAGACAGAAACTGTAGACTGTATCGGCAATACAACAATATAAAGTCACCATTGATTGATGAATTTTATCTAAATGTTGAGCTACTGAGCGTCATTTAAAAACATCTCAAAATGCTTGATTTCGAGATGTTTAAAGTGATTCCATCCATTGACATCTCCAATGAAACATGTGGCCATGCTTGCTGAACCTTATGCCTCAATCCTACATGGCATCATGGTGGCTGCTGGATTTATTATTCCGTCTTTAGTGTTGATATGGTTATATAAACGCAGTGAACGCCTTAGCCAAGCTGCATAAAAAAAGCCCTCACATTTGAGGGCTTTTAATTATTTTACTTCGGGTAAATCAAACCAAATCACTTGAGCATCTTCAAGCGCTTCAATTTGGCTATCTTCTAAGAACGCAATTGCACCACCAGCTTCAACTTTATGTTCAGCAATTTGCACTGAACCTGAAATAACATGAATATAGTTGATATGCTGCGTTGCATGGATATCTAAAGATTGACCTTTCGTCAAAAATGCAGATTTAACTTCCGCCTGCTGACGAATATGCATAGCTGCATTGTCATTTGGACCGACAATTAAATGCCATTGATTGGGTTGATCACGTGGATCACATTTAATTTGTTGATAGGTCGGTTCAGCATCACGTTCATTTGGAACGATCCAAATTTGTAGTAAATGCACATCTTCATCACCTTGGTTCATTTCGCTATGGCGCACACCTGTACCTGCGCTCATGAGCTGCCATTCACCCGCAGAAATGCCACCATGGTTGCCCATGCTGTCTTTATGCGTAATGGTGCCTTTTAACACACACGTTAAAATTTCCATGTTGTCATGTGGGTGTTGACCAAAACCTTCATGTGCTGCAATTAAGTCATCATTAATTACACGAAGCGCACTAACGCCCATGTATTTCGGGTTATACCAGTTACCAAAAGAAAAGCTGTGTTTAGACTCAAGCCAGCCCATTTTTACGTGACCACGGTTTTCACTTGGATGTAAAAAAGCATTCATGGCATTCATCCTTATCTTAATTATTGAACATATGCCTATTTTAGGATTGAACTAAATAGGGATATATAGTTTTTTAGCGACAATTCATCCTATTTTTGCAACGCTCAGCCAAGATTGAGTCTTTTGTTATGCATAAAGGCGCAACTATAAAAAAAGCCTGCACGAAGCAGGCTTTTTAAATATGACTAAAATTATTCTAAAAATTTAACAGTCACACCAGATTTCACTTTCTTACCTAAGTCATTTGCATCCCAGTTGGTCAAACGAATACAACCGTGTGACGCAGTTTTAGAAATAGCAGATGGGTTCGGTGTACCGTGAATACCGAATGATTTTTTGCTCAAGCCAATCCAGATATTACCAACAGGACCATTTGGACCAGGTGGTAAAGACAATGGTTTTCTGTTGTTGCCTTGAACAAAGTTAGAAGGCGAGTAGCTGTACCAAGGGTTTGGTGCAACACCTGTTACTTTATATGTACCTGTAGGCGATGGAGTATCTGAACTACCAATCGTTGCCGGGAATGAACCGATCATTTGGTTGCGGCTATTAAACAAGTAAAGTTGTTTCGCGCCTTTATGTGCAACGATTAAGTGAATATCTTCAGGAACTTCGTTACGAATATTCGCCACTAAGATTTTTTCACCAGCTTTTTTAAATGTCGCTTTTGGATTCAACTTTTTCAAAAAGTCTTCGTCCATGTGGAATTTTTCACCTAACATTTCAGTCACACGTGTGTAGTACAAGCCTTTCATTTTTGCTTGTAATGCATAGTCGTGTGGAATTGATGCAGCATAAGGACCTTTCAAGTCTGCATCAGTCAACGTGTATTCAATGAATGCAGGTTTAGAACCTTGTTTTGCAATCAATGCATCCCAAGTTTCTTTGGTTAAAGTTCCTGTAGGTTTCAACCCATTCATTTGTTGGAATGAAGCGATCGCCTTTAGGGTATTTTTACCACTGGTCCCATCAATTGCACCCGGTGAAGCATGAGCATTATTGAGCATGACATGCGCACGTGCATAAACAGGGAATTGACCTTTACCAATGTTGTCATACCACTGTGCATTATTTAGGTCATTTAAACCCCAAGCAACTTTGGCAGCAGGCGAAGTTGATGTTGGAGTTGTAGCAGTCGCTGTAGCAGGTGCAGCACCGATGTCGGCTTTAACATCTTCTGATTGTTGCAGGCTGTCTAAAGTTTGCGATGCTTGGTTCAGATCTTCTTGTTCTTGAGCGCTAATCTGGCTAGTTGTAGATGAAGCTTCAGTCGCTAACGGATCAATGGGATCCTGAACTGCAACATTAGTCACTTTTTTTGGCGTTAATGGTTGTTCAGCAGTAGATGCGGCAATAGCTGTACCAGCAAATATGCAACTTAGGCTCAGTGCGAGCATGGTGCGAACGAACATGTAATTCAACCTTAAGAATTATTCATATACTGTGTATTAAAAACTGGCTAAGTATTACAGAAAAAAAGTGGAGATGCAGTAGTTGTTTTGTGTAAATATCATTTTTGGCACTCAACATGATTGGTTTTTAAATGGTTGAGAAGTTATTATATTTACAACCTTTTTGATATGATGATGCCAATATCGAATTAAGTTGGGAAAGTAATGACGACCTTAAAAAATGATCGTTTCTTGCGTGCCTTATTACGTGAACCGGTAGATGCAACTCCGGTTTGGATGATGCGTCAGGCTGGCCGTTATTTACCAGAGTATCGTGAAACACGTGCAAAAGCGGGTGATTTCCTATCCCTTTGCAAAAATACAGAATTTGCTTGTGAAGTTACTTTACAACCTTTGCGTCGTTATGACTTAGACGCAGCCATTTTATTTTCAGACATTTTGACTGTACCTGATGCGTTGGGTTTGGGATTGTATTTTGAAGCAGGTGAAGGTCCGAAGTTTCATAAAACTGTACGTACCGAACAAGATGTACTGAATTTACCTAAGTTTAATGCCAAATCTGACTTAGATTATGTCATGAATGCAGTGACTACGATTCGTTCAGCATTGGGCGGACAAGTCCCATTGATTGGTTTCTCAGGCAGTCCTTGGACACTGGCAACCTATATGGTGGAAGGCGGTTCAAGCAAAGATTTCCGTTTTACGAAACAAATGATGTATGCACAACCTGAAGTGTTGCATGCCTTATTAGACCGTTTGGCTGTGGCGGTGACTGAATATCTCAATGCGCAGATTGATGCAGGTGCCCAAGCCGTACAAATCTTTGATAGTTGGGGTGGGGCATTAGCACACCGTGAATACATCGAATTTTCACTAAACTACATGCAAAAAATCGTTGCAGGTTTACAGCGTGAAAAAGATGGACGCAAAGTCCCTGTGATTTTGTTTACCAAAGGCGGTGGTCAATGGTTAGAGCCAATGATTGCAACGGGTGCAGATGCTTTTGGTTTAGATTGGACTACGCCATTAAATGTAGCACGTCAAACAGTCGCAGGCCGTGCAGCTTTGCAAGGTAACTTAGACCCAGCAACATTGTATGGTTCGCCTGAAGCAATCGCGAAAGCGACGCGTGCCATGTTAGATGATGCATATGCCAACGGTGAAAAAACTGGTTATGTGGCGAACTTAGGTCATGGTATTACTCAGTGGGTAGATCCAGCCAATCCGAAAGCCTTTATTGATACGGTACATGAATATAGTGCCAAGTATTTATAAGGCTTCAGGGAAGTAGGTTTAGGATTCAACCGTGGTCAAGATAATAAAATCATGTTTTGAGTTCTCTTATAAGGCAGCTTCGGCTGCCTTATTTGGGATATTACTGCTGATCGCTTTTGCATTAACTGCAGCAATGGGAAGTCAGGAATATTTTGGCTTTTTCCGTTATGACTATTTATTGTTTTATGCACTGATCATTCAAGTGTGTTTACTTTACTTAAAACTCGAATCTTGGGCGGAAGCTAAAGTCATAGCACTGTTTCATCTGCTGGCTATGGGGATGGAAATATTTCTGACTCATCCACATATTGCCTCATGGCAATATCCGCAGCCTGCGGTTTTTAAACTGCTGACAGTGCCATTATTTGCAGGTTTTATGTATTCGGCGGTGGGGAGTTTCTTTGCACGTTCACTACGTCTATATCAAGTGTCGTTCAGTAACTTACCGCGTTTTTGCAATATGCTGTGCTTAGCCGTTTTGTCATATCTTAATTTTATGACCAAATTTTTTGTGCCAGATATTCGTATATTTTTGTTTGCTTGGAGTGTGGTGATCTTTTGGAAAACCAAGCTCAGTTTTCAATTACAAAATCATGTGATTCAGTTGCCGATGTTACCAGTACTGTTGATTTTGGCATTTTTGATTTGGATCGCAGAAAATATCAGTACTTTCTATCAAATTTGGTTATATCCAAGTCAGGTCGATGCATGGCATATGGTCGGTTGGGGGAAACTCGGTTCTTGGTATTTGTTGCTATTACTCAGTTTGGTTTTAGTGCTCAAAATTCTTGGAAAACGTGATGAAAATGGTACTTGGTTGCTCAAAAAATAGTGAAAAAGAACGTATTATTTTTAGCCAAAAGTTTTAGATGAAAATGTTTTGCCTTATCTGAAAGATCAAGTTAATCTACAGGTGTGTAATCAAAATTACACATGTTTTAATAATTAAAAACAATGGAATAAAATTCCCTGGAGAAGTGCTATGTTAAAAAAATTAGCTTTAGTTGCAGTCGTTGCACTAGGTTCTACAGCTGCTTTTGCTGACCGTGACGTAGGTTGTGGTGTTGGTTCTCAAGTTTGGGCTGGTCAATCAGGTAAAATTCCTAAAATTTTAGCTGCGACTACCAACGGTATTTTTACTAACCAGTTACTTGGTATTACCTTTGGTACTTTAGGTTGTAGCGGTACAGGTACAGTAACTGCTCAAGCGGTAACATTTACCAATGAAAATGCTGAATCACTTGCTCGTGATATGGCGGTTGGTCAAGGTGAGAGCCTAAATGTTTTGGCTGAGCTTTTAAACATCCAATCGACAGATAAAGCGCGTTTCTTTGCAGTATCTAAAGCAAATTTTGCTGAAATCTATTCAGCTGAAAACCAGTCTTCTCTACAAGTACTTGCTTCATTACAAAGTGTAATGGCAAAAGACGAAGTACTTAAAGCATACGTTTAATCGATGCTTTCAAAACCCTGTCTCTCGGCAGGGTTTTTTATTATCTAAAATATATAAAAATGGATTTGAATATAACTGAATGAAATCAATTGCTTTATTTTGTACTTTTATGATTCCGAGCATCATATATGCTCAGCAAGTTGTAGATTCTACTCCCTCTAAAACCGTAGAGTTACAGCGATATATTGAACTTGCACAATCAAAAAAACTGTCTGAACACATCAGTTGGCAACGACTTTTATATACAGATCATAAAGGACAAAGTGAAGTTGCCTATACAGGTTATTTTTTAGCTGAAAATGGCCGTCAAAGTGCTCAAGCTGAATTAGAGGCAGATGTCGCTGCACTATTTCAAACCGCCGAACCTAATCAAGCCTTTCGTTGTCGTTTCCCTGCGCGTAGTCAGTGGCTGATGCAAGAGTTATCCATCCGTTCAGAGCAGTTACCAGTGGTGAGCTGCCCTGAGTTTGATGAATGGTTTGGAAAAATTAAGCCTTATAAAGCGACATTAATCTACGCCACAGACTTTATGGGTAATCCAAGTTCTATGTTTGGACATACCTTATTGCGTCTCGATCCGAAAGATCAAAAAGAACTAAATTTGGTGTCCTATGCCATTAACTATGCGGCTACTGTTGCTGGAGAAGATAACTGGTCTTATGCATGGAAAGGCTTAACAGGGCAGTATCCTGGTGAATATTCCTTAATGCCGTACTACCGGAAGGTGAAAGAATATGGTGATTTTGAAAGTCGTGATTTGTGGGAATATGAGCTAGCACTGACCCAGCAAGAAACCAGTTATTTGGTTAAACATATTTGGGAAATGCAAAATGTCAGTTTTCCCTATTATTTCGCCAGTGATAACTGTGCATATCGATTATTGGGCTTAATGGATTTGGTTCGCCCGACACTGAATTTAACCGAAAAATTTAAAGTTGCTTCCATTCCCGTTGAGACGATCAAAGCAATTAATGATGAACAACTGATTCAAGCAGCGGTTTATCGTCCTGCATTAGAAACGCAGCTTTTGTCACAAGCGCAGCAACATGGATATCGTTTAGCACGCGAAGCGCATAAGCTCGCTGAAATTGAACCTGAGAACATGTCGACTGCACTCGCTCAGTTTAATGAAGTAGAGCAAGCGAAAATATTAGAAATGGCGTATGACCATCTGTATTTATTACTGATTGGGAGAAAGGTGAGTGCGGAAGAAACGCAGCCTAAATTGCGTCAAATCTTGGCCTTACGTAGCCAATCTTCACAACCCAAACAACGGACTGAACCTAAGCAGCCAAGTCTAGATCCAGTCAATGGACATCATGCGCGAAATTTTTCAGCCGCAGTAGGCGAAGTTCAAGGTGAAAAATATATCGAACTCGGGCATCGTCAGGCATATCATGATTTGGTCGATCCGCAAGGTGGCTTTCGGATTGGTACGCAGTTGATGTTTTGGGATGGCTCGATCCAATATCGAGACGACCAACTCAAACTCAATCATTTTGATTTTTTATCGGTCAATTCTTACAACCCCATTACGCCATTTAAAACACCGCTAAGCTGGGGTTTTAATTTTGGCTGGCAGCAAGTGTCTGTAGATGCAGGTCAATTTAGCGAAACGAAACAACATGGCGTTGCTGAATTCAAAGCACAATCTGGTTATAGCTGGGCCAATCAGGAACGTACACATTTGTGTTATGTGCAGTCTCAAATGCAGGTGCAGGGCGGCAAGTCTCTAGATGATGGATGGCGAGTGGGCCTTGGGCCGACACTGGGTTGCCAAAATATTTGGTCAGAAAAACTCAACAGTCTGGTTCAGGCAGAGCTTCCGTATTGGGAAGATACACATCAATGGAATCTGAAACTCGATGCTGAATTACAATATATCGTCAACCAACAAAATGCTTTAAGACTAGGATACGAATACCAGCAACAAGATGATCAAGATTGGAATAAATTGAAATTGAGTTATGTATTTTTCTATTAATTTTTAAGATAGATAAAATGTGAAATATCAAATAAATTTGTTTTTTTATGTAAGTAAAGCAAGGTATGATTGCTAGCTTTGTAATAGCTGTGGTTTGTGTCACCGAATGAATCAAGAATGTATTACAGGTCTAAGTCAGACTTGGAAAGATATTTGTGATCAATATACTGAAAATGAACATCTTGCAGCTTTGCAATTTATCCAGAAGCATGTTGAGCATTTAGTTACTGTTTTTTATGAACAAATGTCGCGAGAACCAGCGTCAGCTGAATTTTTTAAAGACGATATTATTCAAAAAAGGCTCATCGACACCTTAAGAAAATGGTTATTAGAAACATTTAATGTTGCACTAAATAATGATTTTGAAATTTCGGTTAAAAGGCAGCAAAAAGTTGGAATGGTGCATGCGCGTGTCGGCATTCCGTCATGGTTGATTATGCGTGGTGTACGTGAAATAGAACGTAAAATATTTGAAATTTTAGAGCTAAACCAAACTCAAAATATTCTCCATATGTGTAGTTATATTGTGCAAATTATGGGATTTAGCACTGAAATTATGTGCCGATCTTATGAGATCAATACGGAAAAAAAGCAAGAAACCAAGCATAATTATCGCTTATTTTCAGCGATGCAAGATGTTGCAGTGCATAAAGATAAACAACGTGGTTCATTGCTCAATTGGGAAAATGAATTGATGTTTAAAATCTTTTCGGGAAATGTCAGTTTTTATCATTCCTTACTTTCAAAATCAGAATTTGGATTGTGGTTTATTCATAAAGCGGCATATGCTTTTTCGGGTTCAGATCAGGTTCAATTAATTATTGATCGAATTTATCAAGTAGATGAGCTAACGCAGCAAACCACACAAATAACGGATAAAGATCAACTGCAACATTTGATTCAACAGATTCGAGACTTAAATCGTGAAATTCAGCATTTAGTCGATCAATTATTTCAGGTGGCTGAATATATTGAGTCAGGCAATGATTCTTTGACGCAACTCCTAAACCGTCGTTATCTTAGTACTATTATTTCACGTGAAATTACTTTTGCACGTCAAAATGAAACGCCTTTGTCTTTGCTAGCCTTTGACGCGGATTACTTTAAAATGATCAATGATAAGTTTGGTCATGCGGCAGGTGATCTTGCACTGAAATTTATTGCCGAAGCTTTGCAGCGTTACAGCCAAGGTAGCGATTATGCATTCCGTATTGGTGGCGAAGAGTTCTTGTTACTCTTGGTGGACACCAATGTAAACCGTGCGATGAAAGTTGCAGAAAATATTCGCCAATATATTGAAAATGGAGTGATCCGAACAGTACAAGGTCAGCAATTTAGTTTAACTGTTAGCGTTGGTTGTGTGCAGTATAACGGTCATCCTGACTATCAACGTTTACTAGATGCTGCCGATATGGCACTCTATGCTGCCAAGAATACAGGTCGTAACCGTATTTACGTTGCTAAAACTGATCAGCAAACAACATCATCTTCATCCTAAATGGATATTCACTTAATTTTGCTTTGTAGAAAATCTAAAAATTTTGCTTTTTGCTCTACATACTTGGGATGAACTTTAGCTTCATCCCATTTTTGTTTAAATACTCGTGCAGCAGCAGCTTTGACGGGATCCTCTTTTTGTCTTGGAAGCTCTTCGCGTCCATGTGCACCACTTAATCCCTTTTTATCATTAGGGACTGGACCCTCATATTTTTTACCACCTTTATGGTTGGCATAGCGACGTGCACGTGTAAAACCCATCTGCAAAAATTTACGTGCCATATCTGCACCGACAAAATCTTCAGCGTCTAAATACTCTTCAAAAAGTTGCCAAATTTTGGTACTGCTTTCGATGGCTTTTTCTTCATTAGCAAATCGCCAATAAGGCAAAATTTCAGATTTATAAGGCTCTACGAGTAATACACCTTGTTCACCACGTCCAATTCTATAAAGTTCAGGGTGTTCGCGAAAATTTATCTTTTTAAAATCTAAACTGTAATCAAAACTATTGGAATGAACGCGTGATACACGCTTAGGTGTGGGAATGGATTTATTATTCATATTCACTCCATTATAACCTTACTCTATTTCAAGCTTAAGCTAAAAAAGTAGCCCCAGTTGGGGCTACTTTTTATTTTGTCTTTTTGCTGGTGGATTTGGCTTTGGTCGTCTTGGTTCTTTCTCCCTTAGACTTGCTTGCCTTAGCATCCGTTTTCTTTGCCGTTGAAGATTTTTTTGTTGCTTTCTTCTCAGCTTTTGGCTTTTCATCTTTAACTTTAGTGCTTGTTTTTGATGTGCTGGCTTTTTTAGGGGCCTCTTTTTTGTCAGCTTTAGATTTCGGCGAACTTTTAGTTGACGCAGATTTTTTAGCTTTTACTTTTTCATCTTTAGTTGCAGCTTCTTTTTTAGAAGTGCTGTCCTTAGATTTTTTTTCAGCAGTTTTCTTTGTTGCTTTGTTTGAATCTTTACTCGATGCTTTAGCTGATTTTTTTACTTTATCCTCATTCTTTTTTGCAGTTTTTGCCGTAGTTTTCGCTGTCTTTTTCTCATCTTTTTCAGTTGTTTTTTTTGCGGCTACCATAGTGATCACCCTTAGTTAGTAAAAAAAAGAAAATAGCAATGAATCTAAAGGATTCATCTTGTTTTCAATGTACGGACTAATCTTGAATATGGGGGGTGAAATCATGTTATGAAATGTTTAATTTATGAACAGAAATACATTAAGTAATTGATATCAATTTTATGCTGTAGTTTTGAGTTACAAGTCTTACAGCACGGTTACAAACAATATTTTTAAAAGATATTTTTTCAAAATAAATATTTTGGGCGATTAAACTTCTACAACCACATAGTATTTTTTGACGGCTTCGACAACTTCAAACTTGCCCTGAAACGATGGGGGAATAATGCCCGCATGGCCAGCAGAAACTTCGATATATCCGCCTTGTTGATCATGAATACGTACTAAACCTTCAAGGATTGTAAAAAACTCTTGTTTGTTCGGTGCAAAGACAATATTCCATGCACCAACTTCACATTGCCAGATCCCGCAGTCCATATTGGGGTGTACATACAGGCTTGCGGTTTCACGTTTAGGATTGCCTTGAACCAAACGGTCTGGGCGAGGGAAGTCTATGCTGTGTTCGGCTTGTGCTAAACCCTGACCGGCAATATATACATCTGACATGATTCATCCTGAAAATAGTGCTTTGCTATCAAAGCAAACGATTTTCGACATTAAAACACAAATAAAAAAAGCCTCAAGAGTTTGAGGCATTTTTTGAAGAGCTTACGCTGAATGTTCTATTAATAGCTTTCAGGCACAGCACTTAAGAATTCACGGCGTTCTTCTTTATTGGTTTTAAAGTCACCGACAAAAGAAACGGTACGTGTTGTAGACTCTTGTTTACCTACACCACGCATCATCATGCACATGTGAGCTGAATCAATCACCACAGCAACACCACGTGCACCAGTCACTTCAGCCACAGCTTCAGCGATCTGCTGAGTGAGGTTTTCCTGAATTTGTAAGCGACGGGCAAACATTTCTGTAATACGTGCGAATTTTGATAAACCTAAAACATTGCCTTCTGGGAGATAAGCAATATGTACACGACCATAAAAAGGTAATAAATGGTGCTCACACAATGAATAGAATTCAATATTCTTAACTAAGACCATTTCACGGTTATCGGATGGGAAAACCGCATTGTTGGTCACTTCTTCAAGTGTCTGGCTATAACCAGAAGTAAGATATGAAAAAGCTTTAGCAGCACGCATAGGCGTATCTTTAAGACCCGGGCGATTCAGATCTTCACCAACGGCAGTTAGGATATTTGCGTAGGATTGCTGCATAGACATAAGACGTGTTCACTTACACTGAGAGATTGAACAAGGACGGCATTGTAGCAGAAAACTATTACAATGCCTTCTTTTGGAGTTAAATCCGATTATTGTTTAAACTGTGGGTTTTTTTCTGCACGTTTAAGCAGAACCAGTACAGCACCTGTGCCGCCTTGTTTTTCTGGGGCGCTCACAAATGCCAATACATCACGATGTTGACGTAACCAACTATTTACATAAGTTTTTAAAATTGCTTCTGGACCTTTGCCATGCACAATTTTAATGACGTTTTGATTGTCATCTTTCGCCATTTGAATAATTTGCAGCACGGCAGAACGGGCTTCTTCAACAGTGCAACCGTGTAAGTCGACAGCTTCAAACCAACGTAGATTACCAGCTTTCAGATCTTCAAAAACTTTATGTTGTAAGGTTGCAATGCGATAGCTTAAAGCAGCTTGACTGGCAACAGGGTTGAGCATCGCTTGCGTATCAGAAAGTAATGCATCATCTGTTTCCATAGGACCAATTGCAGCAGCACGTTTAGCCAACGTTTGCGCATCAGGTTTTTTACGACCCACTTTTTCCATTTTTGCAATATTTCCTGCATTCATTTTTTGAACACCTTGCATTTGCTTTTGGAAAAGCGCGAAGTCTTCTTCCTGCTCTTGTTCAACAGTCTTTGGTGTTGGCTCAGGCTGTTTAGCAATCGTTGAGGAATGTGGATTCGTAATTTGCTTTTTAAAAGATTTCAGTAGGTTGTACTGATCTTTTGAAAGCGAAGAATCGTGTTTGCTCATAATGAAAAAACGGGAAATATACAAAAATTTAGTGCAATTATAGCCTTAAATGGCACTGATTTGAACTGGAAAGACTTTATATAAAGAAGATCTCTTAATTCATTACAAGTCCTATTTGGGCTTCAAAGTTGAATTAATTAATTTAATAACTTTTTTATTTTTATATTGTTCTGCAAGAGCTAATGCTGATTGTTCTTCATTAAATTTAGAAATACACACGATTTCGGTTGAAGCGTCTTTTTCAAGTAAATAAGAAATTATCTGATATTGATTTAGGCGGATAGCTTTACCTAATGGGGAGCATCTAGTGAAATAATATGTTTGTGGTTCAACTTCATCTACTACAAGTTCATTTATTTTTCTCAGCTTCATTTTTTTGATGAAAGAAATATCTGTGTGCTCGATAGCGGCCATAATTAAGGTGGTATCATAAAATTCATTGTTTTCACCAAAATTTAAATATTCAAGATACAAACTTTTGGCTTTTTCATAATTATCAATATCATTTTTCTGTGTCAGGTTCTTTATCGCATTTTGGAAAAAATCATTCATATCATCAAAATCATTTATTGCTGCATGGAACATGAATATATTTATTAAATATGGCTCATCAGCTAAATTCTTTTTCAATAAATGAGGGGTATCTTTATAAAAAATCTGTTCAAAATGATTTAATTTTCCCATGGAAATAGGGTGAGATTTAATATTGATTGGTTTTGATAAAGAATTTTTATGTCCTTTAGAAATAGAAAAATAGGTTGAATGTTCAATATTCTTGTTTTTAGTATTGATTGAGTAATTAATGACTATTGGTAAGCCTTGATAACTAATGATTTCAATTTGATTATTATTGAAATCATAATTTTTGCCCTTTAGCACGTTAGTATTTATATTTGGAAAAATTTGATTTAGGTCAATCTGCGCAGCAATGATGCCTTCGGGCATATTGGAAATATTAAAGTAGAGGATATGATTTTGGTCAATATGATACGGTGAGCCAGTATAAAGAGTTATATTTTTTGCCCAACTTATCTGGTGTAGTGAAACCAAGATTAATGAAATGAATAGAAGAGTAGAAGAAATAATCGACTTCATTATTTTTAATTCTCAATTGAATAAAAATTATAAAAAAGATGTGTAATTTTTTTAATATGGATGCAAAGTAGAAAAAGGGTGAGCGAACTCACCCTACATATTTCATTTATATTTTATCAGGCACACCAAACAGCTCCTTAAACGCCTGATCAGGGCGTGGCTGCTTCATAAAACTTTCACCGACCAAGAAGGCATGAATGTCATGTTCTTGCATCATGGCAACATCCGCAGGTGTTGCAATACCGCTTTCTGTCACAAGTAGGCGAGAAGGCTCAAGTAACTTCTTCAAACGTAATGATGTATTGAGGTCAACATCAAAGGTTTTTAAATTACGGTTATTGACGCCTAGTAGACAGTTGTCAGAAAGACGCATTGCACGCTCAAGTTCTTCTTCGTCATGTACTTCAACCAACACGTCGAGATTGTGCTCAAAAGCAGTTTTCGACATTTCTTCGAGTTGTTGATCAGACAAACAAGCCACGATTAATAAAATACAGTCCGCATGTAAAGCGCGTGCTTCAATTACACCATAAGGGTCAATTAAAAAATCTTTACGTAGCGCAGGTAAGTCACAGTTCGTACGTGCAATCTGAATGTTTTCATCGGCACCTTGGAAAAAATCCACATCGGTGAGAACAGACAAACATGCCGCACCAGCATCTTGATACTGCTGCGCAATTTCAGCAGGGTTAAAGTTTTCACGAATGATGCCTTTCGATGGTGATGCCTTTTTAATTTCAGCAATCACCCCCGGACGTTTAGAGCCGAGGTTTTGTGCAAAACCTCGAACAGGTGTAGCTGCTTGAGCTAGCTCTTCGACATCTTTATAGCTACGTTGTTTAAGACGGGCTGCAAATTCTTCTTTTTTACGGTCAACAATTTTACCCAAAATTGTATTGGCGATATCTACCATGATCTGTGTCCTAATCTTAAGCTTCGTATTCTTTTAAAGTTTTAGTAAATTCAGACAAAATGCCCATTTTTTCTAAGGCTTGACCGCCATAGATAATGTCATGTGCTAATGCAACACCTTGTTTATAGCTTTTGGTTAAGCCTGAAACATAAATGCCTGCGCCTGCATTTAGGGCAATCATATTCGCGGCTTTATCACCGAGCGCAGATTTGTTTTTACCTAAAGCATCTTTAATTAATTTTAGACTTTCCGCAGCACTATCTACAGATAGACCTGTTAAGGTTTGCGATTCGATATCTACAGCTTCCGGTTGAATTTCCCATTCAGTGACTTCGCCATCTTTGAGTTCTGCAACATAAGTACTTGATGCAAGGCTAATTTCATCTAAACCATCTTTAGAATGCACCACCAAGACATGTTCTGCACCAAGCTGTTTTAAAACTTCAGCCATAGGACGACATAATTCTGTAGAGAAAACACCAATCACAAAACGTTTTACGCCGGCCGGATTCGTAAGCGGGCCAAGTAGGTTGAAAATACTACGGAAGCCCAATTCTTTACGTGGACCAGCAGCATATTTCATGGCTTTATGATGATTAGGTGCAAAGAGGAAACCCACGCCCATTTCACGAATACAACGTTCAGTTTGCTGCATGTTAAGGTCAAGGTTAATTCCAGCTTGTTCTAAAAGATCAGAAGAGCCTGATTTTGATGAAACACCACGACCGCCATGTTTAGCAATAGTTGCACCTGCTGCTGCAATAACAAAACTAGACGCAGTAGAGACGTTAAATAAGTTTTGACCATCACCACCTGTACCAACGATATCCACCAAATGTGGTAAATCACTGACATCAATTTTGATCGCAAACTCACGCATTACACGTGCTGCGGCAGTGATTTCATCAATACTTTCACCTTTTTGGCGTAAGCCCATCATCAGTGCGCCAATTTGAGCATCGGTCGCTTCACCTTGCATGATGGTTCGCATCACTTCTTCCATTTGAGGTTGAGTGAGTTCAATATTTTTAGTGATGTTATTTAAAGCTTGTTGAATATTCATAATATTTTTTGCACTCGATTAAACGTAAATTTCTAAGAAGTTTTTAAAGATTTGATGGCCATGTTCACTAAGAATTGATTCAGGGTGAAACTGCACGCCTTCGACAGGCAATGTCTTATGTTTAACGCCCATGATTTCTTCCATCGTGCCATCTTCTTCATTGGTCCAGCAGGTCACTTCTAAACATTCAGGCAAAGTCGCTTGATCAATCACCAAAGAGTGATAACGCGTTGCGGAAAATGGAGAAGGGAGGTTGCTGAAAATACCTTGATCGCTGTGATACATGTCAGATAAACGACCGTGCATCACTTTTTTAGCGCGAATAATATCGCCGCCAAAAGCTTGTCCTATGGCTTGGTGGCCTAAACACACACCCAGTAAAGGAATTTTTCCCGCAAAGTGTTGAATCGCAGGAATTGAAATGCCTGCTTCACTTGGCGAACAAGGGCCAGGACCAATGACTAAATACTTCGGTTGCCATCGCTCGATATCTTCCAATGTCACGGCATCGTTACGTACAACTTTTACTTCCTGATTTAACTCGCCAAAATATTGGACGATGTTGTAGGTAAAAGAGTCATAATTGTCGATCATTAGAAGCATTTTGGATGTAAACCTCTGATTTTTATTGTGGTAATAATTAATTTATCTAATTGTTACTCACAATGTTACTCACATTAGAATTTTTGCTTAAATTTAGCGCAATTAAAAAAGCCGCTAATTTAAGCGGCTACTTTATCAGAGTTTGAGGGCTGTGTGACAACTTCATTTACATAGCTATTCAGCCAGTAACTTAGTTTTCCATCCTTATTCGGTTTTTGAATCACACCATCATTAATACGAGAATAAAGAGAGGGAATTGAGATATTTAATCTTTGGGAAAACTCTCTCACATTTACTCTACGCTCATCCTTTTTTTGAATAGCTTTTTTTAGCTCTTGCATTTCATTAAAGATAGCTTGAAGCAATTCATGTTCAGCATTAGATTTCATCAAGATACCTCCTTCAAACTTTCCATCACATTTCTAGGCAACCCGCTCAAATAACAGCTAAACAAGTGGTATAGCTCATCCGCATTCATTTCATTTACTTCAATCATGCCGCCCGTGCCATTCACTACACGCTGACGTGACCAACCGCGCATATTGAAAGTAAACTCATTGTCGTAATCGACTGCGTTCACAATCGCATTAAACAGTCCAACTTCATGCGCATCCCAATTTTCAAAGTAGGGCATGTCTTTAGAAGTTAAGTTGTCAATTTGGAGCTGAGCGAATTGGGGTTTTGTTAATTGAATTTCAGTCATTGGTTGGCTCCTTTAATACCTCTCTATAAGCATCCCGAACCTGAACAACATCATCTTCTTCTAGGTAAATACCAATATTATTAAAGATTGCATGATCTTCATCATCATCAAGCCATTTTCCCGTAGCAATGCCATTTGGTTTTTTGGGGTTAAACCACCAATAGTTAATTGGACTGGTGGGTTCTTCCTGTAATGGTGCTGGAACCCTTATACCATTAAGCAAAATAAACGATGGTTTAATTCTAAACTTTGCAACTTGGCCATGGTGATTGGGCTCGCCGAGCAAACAACCCACCCGAAATCCTGTTTTTTTATCGAAACTTAACCATGCATCATCCTCATGATCGTAGTACTGAACGCTTTTTCCTTCGTTTACGGCAATAACCGCCTGGATACCATTCATTGGCCTTGCTCCTGTGCTTCGATCATGGCTTTGTATTCCTCAAAGTCACAATTATCTGGATCCGTATCAGTCAACAATTCCTGAATTTTACAAGCCAATCTCCACCATTCGATATTTCTAGGGTTATTGGACTCAAATGGAAACGACATGGATTTGTCGCGTTGGAAGCAATTTGAACCAGCAATCAAATCAACCAATTCAATTGTTTGAGCGATAATTTCAAAATCTGATCGACCTTTTTCTTCAGGCACCGCTTGGGCTTTGGCTTGCTTCGCCAAGCAAATCAAACAAGGTTCTTCATCTGGATACTGACTATTAAAAACACCAGTAGGTGATTCGCATTTTTTTAAGTGCTCATCACAGAGTAGCGACTTAATTTTTTGATCTGTTTGGGCTTTGGCTTCCCATCCAGCGCGAAACGTATCCCAATGCTCATTAAACTCGTCTACTTGCAATTCCATTTCGCTATCTAGCGCAATATATTGCTGCAATTCTTCATCAAACTTAAAAGACCAATCTGGATTTACATTGTTTGATTCCTCAAAACATTTTCTTTTAATATTCATCACGCCACCGCCTCAATATTTATATGCTTTCCATCAATAAGCACCTGAATTGAAATCACGCCTTGAGTGCGATCTTCCATTAATTTTTTAAAAAGAGCAGGTGCGATCATTAGCTCTTTTTGTGTCGCTTGCGCAGGTCTAACCGCAATGGTTTCAACAGCAATAAGCAGTGCGCGAATTTCTTTATTTGTGATTTGCCCCATCACGCCACCTTCATTATTTGATTAGCCACGACACGCGCTAAATTTTCATTCGTTTCATCTGATATAGCAGGGCTGCGCAAGTGCATTTCATATTCATCAAATAACGCTTGGCATGCCGAATTACCAGTTAAATCATTCTTTACAAACACATAGCTCAAAGCCTTACGGGTGCCTTTGCCGCTAAAAGTGCAGCTACCATCTGCAAGGACTTTCTTCACATAACCGAGCTTCTCTAACCAAATTTTGAAGCCGTCGGCATGTTTATTTTTGATGCGGAAGATCATGCTGCCACCTCATATTCTGCGCTGAGCTCAGCCATTGCTTTATCAACGACAATGTTGAAATTAATAACTGCTTGCTCAACACCTGCAATGTCCAAATCTTTTGCAAATACCCGAATAACCACAAGTTGCAAATGCTCAGGAAGGCGAGGATCAAAGCTAATAAAGTCACACCATTTGCGACGAGTACACGCCAATTGCCAAGTAATCTGCGGGATGTATTCAGCAGGCACTTCTTTGGTGAGCAACGTGTTCAAATGAGTTGTTGTAGCAGGGCACTTAACCTCAATTTGACCATCTAAATTGATTAGTCCATCAGGCGATGCACCGCTTAATTTAATGACCGGGTGATCAACCAACCCTGTGCCTTTAACAAAATTACCCGTCTCATTTTCATAAGCGGCAATCGCATTTTCTTCCTGATCTATACCCCATTGCATTGCTTTTGAGGTTGGAGTCTCCTCCTGAACGCCAGTAATGCGCTCAGAAAGAATTGTTAATGTTAGGGCGTTGTATTTCTTACCTTTAATAGGTTTTGCGCCGATATCTTTAATGCGGCTTGCAGTCACTTTGCCGCAGCGATCTGCAAACCAACCTTCACTACGCTGGAGAATGGTCATAAGTTTCCCCTTGTCGTGCTAATGCTTGGTCAGCAAGTTCAGCAACCTGTTTTAAGGCTACTGAATGAGTGGTCCAAAAGTGCTTTTTGCAGTCACCCTTAGGTAAAGATATATAGGCAGCTTGTAGTCGCTCAGATCCATACTGGGATTCACTTTTGAAATGTGCTAAATGCTCGGTCTCAAATTCCATATAACCATCAGGCACAGCATTCTCAGTGTGACCTTGAACAGTCTTAACAGAACTATTTTCCTGAATCCGTTCCGCCTCATCTTGGTCATAGATGCCGACATAACCAAAAGCTAAACGAGCGCATTGGATTAAAGCTTTGTGACGCAAAAAACGCTTAGGGTGTGATTGCCACGGGCCAGCATATCCATTTTGACCTAATGGTTCTCTGTACACTTCATCTAAATATTCTCGAACCACGGTAGGGTGGTCACGGTCTTTGCGATGGATGATGCAATCAACCCACTCAGGGCATTTTACCTTTGCTTTATTTGGTAAAACCAAGTTTTCAGAGAACGCAAATTCAATGCCATTTAGGTTTGAATTACTGTTAATGATGCGCGACCAACCATCAACACCGACCACAGGAATAATCCCTTTTTTATCAGGAAAAGCATAAATTTCTTTAGTCCAAGGATTGAGCTTGTATTGACTAGCAACAATCATTAACGCACCCATTTGTGCATCAGTGATTTCTTTATCAGACTTAAAAGCTGTTTGTATAAGCGTTTGTTTAAGCTCTTGTGGATCAACATTATGTAATCCCAAAACCTCAGCAAGCTGCATCACTTGAGCATTAACCAAACCTTGATGTTGTGCTGGTGCATTCATATTCTTCACCCTCAGTATTTGATTGAAACATGCGGGATTTTCTTATCAACAATCGCGCCTATTAATTCTTTGATTTGAGCCTCTGGGATACCCAAGCAAAGGGCTTGAATTGCCTCAAAAGCTTCACGATTAATTACTCGACGATGCTCTTTGTCAGCCAAACGTGCTTCTTCTGCCTTACGTGCAGCCTCAGCCTGAGCAAACTGTTCAGCCTCAATGCGCTTACGCTCATTCTCAGCAGCTTGCACAGCACGCAATTCAGCAGCCTCTTTTTCAGCTTTTAATCGAGCTTCACGCTGCTCTGATTCAATCTTTTCACGCTGAACGCGCTCAGCTTCAAGGCGTGCTTTTTCTTCTGCTTCACGTGTTGCTTTTTCAGCAGCTTCACGGGCAATACGCTCTTCATGTTCACGCTGTAATCGAGCCTGTTCAGCAAGGCGAAGGCGTTCTAATTCAGCCTGTTCGGCTTCGTATTTTTCACGAATGGTCAGGGCGGTGCGTAAAGATTCAAGTGTTTCAAGTTTGGCAAGTTTTGCTTCTTGTTCGTATTCCTCAAAAGAAGAATCAATTACCTTATCTTCAAGCGTTTGAATCGCTTCCTTGACGGTAAAAGCTGTCCACTCGCTATCAGCAGCAGTAGCTAAAGAGGCAACCATACGAATAGTTGCAATATGATGCTCATGCTTCGCCACACGATCCTTTTCAGCCTGCTCCCAAGCATCACGCGGTGCCAAGATTTCATTACGCAGTTCATCAAACTTCTTAACAGTCGCAATGCGGTCATCATCAATAAGCTTGATTTGAGCCTTTTGCTCGGCAACCAACTCCTTGCCACACTTCTCAATAAATGTCTTGGATTTACTAATTTTTAGAGCGAGTGAGCCAATCTGATCTCGTCCTTTTTTAGTGGTCACATCAGGAACATGTGAACGCGCTTCTTGAGCAATGCGCTCGAATAATTCAGCAGTACCGCCTGGTGTGCGAAATGCAGATACAACAATGTTTTGATCCGCGATTTCTAATTCTAATTTCGCATTCATCCGTAAATCTCCTCTGCAATATCTTCCGCAACGTAATTAGCTTGCTGTTCAGATTCCTTTAAAAACTGCTCTTCACACCAATCCACAATCAACACATTCAACGCACGTAACTGCTCAGGAAGTAAGACAAATTCATTGCCTTCTTTGGTTGCCACAGCATCAGTCTTTATTACAGTTACCAGTGTGTTTTCAATTGCTTTAAAAGCAGGGATATCGATTTCATGGCAGTTCTGTGGATCTGAATCACCAACTGCAAAACCTTGTGTGCATTCAAGTAAAGGCATGCTGCATTCGATAGACGCATCAGTGATAAAATCGAAGCGATACTGAAGCGTGAATTCGACCTTGCCATCTTGAATAACAATGTCCTCTGCCACTTCAAAATCAGGAAAGACAGGAGCAAGGATTAAAGTGTTAGTTTTGATGTTCATTGATCGCCTCGCAAAATCGCTGCATTAAAGTCGCCTTGAACTGGAGCACCAATAATCACAACCTTAGATACAACTTCCATAAATTGGCGAGTTGCTTTGATGGCTGAGTAACATGAAATGCGGTCCCCAATTCTTTTTACACCTATGTCATATAAATCTGTGCCCAAATGCTTAGCGACTTGCCTCTCAGCTTTACCGCTACACCACAAATCACCTTTAAATTTGTGCAGCCTTGTTGCTTGTATTTTTGGGAACATCACTGATGGTTCTTTTATGCGGAGTTTAATTTCTCTATCTGCAAAACCCCCTTTTGATCCTGGCGCGTGACCGTAAACATGAATCAACTCACCGAACCTTGAGAAAATTGCATTACCAACGCGCTCGTAAACTTCAAACTTGTAATCATCTACAGTCACACCTAAACTGCCTTTTGGCGTGCATGAGCCAAGCATCAAGCCATTGCAGTCAAGGTTAAAAACCTCAATAGAAAATATTTTCACTTCACACCCCCAACAATCGCAGCGTTAATATTTTGAATATCCACCTGATCGATGTATGCATTTACTTCGATACCGTCTTTGGAAACGCTCATTGGTTCCATATAGCGAATTGACTCACCATCAAGCCCATATTCAACAAATACTTCGTAATCACCGATAGTGATTAGCGCAGGGCATTGTTCAGCACAAAATTTAAGTTTTTGCTTGAGTTTTACTTCGCCTGTAACGACAACTTGATTGTCGTCAATCGGTGCGGTTGTGGAGGCAGGTGATATTGAAAATGCACCAACGATGAATGCTGCAAGTGCAAGAGCACAACCAGCAAACTTGATTTGTTTCTTGTTACTATCCATAATGGTCCCCGTAGTACACGCCCCGCATCCGCCAAGATTGTTCGGGGCTTTTTTGTGTTTGCGAGGTTCATAGTAAACATGATGTGTACTGTAGTCAACACTTATAATAAACAAATGTGTATTTATTTTATAAACAACTGTTTTATATAGACATAAAAAAAGACCGCATAAGCAGTCTTAAAATTTCATTTTGTTTACTTATTTATGGCAGCGAATTTTGCACATTAAATGCATAAGCAATAACTTCAAACTCCTGGTCGATAATTTCTTGCTGCGTTAAAACTTCTTCTTTGTATTCGTCACTATTGGCGCTAACAATCCTTATACCGCCCATTGGCATTCTATACAGGTACTTAAACTTAAAAAGACCACCATGGCATACCGCATATACCTTGCCATCAATAACATTTTTTCTGCCTATATCGACATAAACCGTTGCACCATCATTAATGACTGGAGTCATTGAGTTGCCAAATGCTGTCAATGCGAGCGCATTTGCTGGATCAACACCATAACGCCTTAATGTTGATGCGCTTAGTCTCAATTTTCTTGTTTCTGTATTTATGATTTCACCAAGCGATCCTGAGCCACAAGACACCAAAACATCTTTATAAAACGGCACTTCAACCTCATCGCTATCTAGTGGAGTGGAGCTATCCCACCCTGCAACACGAGAAACATCACTACTAGAGTTGTCGCCAGCACCACTTAAAATCCAGTTTGCAGAACAGCCAAACTCAGCAGCCGCTTTTAAAGACCCAGCTTTTGATACACCACGCTTTTTCCAATTGGTCAGCGTTTGCGGTGATTCATCAATACGTCTTGCGATTTCTTCCTGGCTCAGGCCGTTACTTATCTCAAGCAGCCTTTTAAATGAATCGTGCATAACAAACCCCTTTTGTTCTTGGTTTTATTATCTCAGCAGTAAACAAATTGTGTTAAACAAATGATTTGACATTAGTAAACACAGCGTTTACCATCAAATACACAAATGTTTAATGGAGAGTGAAATGTCTATCAACACTGATAAAGACATCATTGTTGCTCTTGGTGGGTCAACAAAGGTCGCTGAAATGCTTGGGTTGAAAAGCAAACAGCGTGTTCAAAATTGGATGACAAGAGGGATACCTGCGGAAGTGAAACTCCAGTATCCGCATATCTTCTTAAATCCAAATATCTCAAGTGTAGTTCGTAACAAGGATGTTGCGTGATGGGGGTAGATGACATGCAAGAAGCGATCGAAAAAGGGTACTTGGGCGGGAAATTAATCGCGCCTAAAACCATCAAGTTTATGGATGCGATGCTTGATGCTGTTTCTGTATATGCAGAAGCAGAAGGTATTAGCGATGTTGATTGGATGCGTAATGCCATAGCTGAAGCTCTACTTATTGCTGATGCTAAGTATGAACGTACACGCAAAGCAAAAGAGCGAGCTAGTAAACACTGGAACACTTTAGCACACCAAAAAGAAAGCCCATCTGCTGGAACAGATGAGCCTGATGTTCAATAAGGAGTCTAGTCAATATGAACAAACCAATACTAACAGATGATGAGCTAAATCGAAAGATATGGCTGGTGCAGAGCATCGCTATGACTTTTGCCAAATACCCAACGCTTAAGAACGCTGCAGACCTCGCAAGAGCAAAAGCTGAATTACACGCTTATGTTATGAGGGGGCCGCAATGTCTAAACATATTCCAATAATTAAATTGATCGAAGCCATGAACGAGCAACCAATAGCGTTTAACAAGCACTATGTATTCTTGGGCTGTGGCATCAATGGCGCGCTTATGCTTTCGCAATTGGTCTACTGGACTTCAAGAACAAAAGACCATGATGGATGGGTTTACAAAGACCATCACGAGTGGACGCAAGAAACAGGCTTAACACGCAAAGAGCAGCACACTGCTAGAAAAACACTCAAGTCACTAGGTTTTATTTCTGAGAAAAAACACGGAGTTCCACCACGTGTTTTCTTTCGTGTTGAGCGTGAAAATCTATATAAGGCACTGATCGAATACTCTGAAACAACTACCGCTACCCAATTGTGCCATACGGAACAATTGAATGTGCCAAATGGAACAATTGAATGTGCCGAACAGCACAATCACGTGTGCCAAAAGGAGCAATTGAATGTGCCAAAAGGGGCACGTAATACAGAGAATACTACAGAGAATACTACAGATATTAAATTAGGCGCATCCGCACCTAAACAACCAAAAAAATTCTCTGCTAAAAAATTCTTAATCGAAAACGGTGTATCTGAAAAAACAGCTCAAGAGTTTATTGATCTGAAAAACAAGAAACGTAAAACCATCACTGACCGTTCTCTGAAAATCATTTTCAACCAAGCGACCGAAGCACAACTCACCAATGAGCGTGTATTCCAGATCATTGTTTTGCGTGGTTGGGAGTCTTTCAAGGCTGCATGGAATTGGGCAGAAACGAATGCCGAGCTGGAGCAGCTAGAGAACCCACAGGTGAAGGGGCAAGCTCAAGAGCAAGCACCACCTGTATTCAAAGGAGTCAAACGCACATTCAAGGGGATGAACAATGACTGAGTTATTTTCAATTCCTACAGAACAAGCAGTTCTATGTTCATTCATGGATTTCTCTGAATTGGGTGACAGCATTGAGCAGATGGATGTTGTTGATTTTCATGCAACCCGCCATCAAATCATTTTCAACCACATCAAGTCACAGCACTTGAAAGGTGAAGGGCACGATGCGATCGTTATTTGGGAGAAAATCCGCTCAAACTTCAACGAATCATCACAAATCGATGAAACCTACATCATGGAATTATCAAGCGCTATGGCGCTTCCTAGATTGCTTCCAACGCATATCAAAACACTGAAGGATTTATCTTCACGAAGAAAAATTGCGGAGTTGGGCAAACAGGTTTTGGTTATCGCTGGGGATACAACGGGCTACACGGCTGAATCGGCAATTGAGCGAGTTCAATCCCTCGCATCTGGGTTGGATAGCACTGTGCAGGCTCAAGGCACGTTCAAGATTGCTGATGTGGCAAAACGTGTTGTATCGAATGTGATTGATCGTCACCAAAAGCTACACGATGGAATTGATCCTGATGAAAATATTTTGAAGACTGGATTTATTGAGCTGGATAACAAGCTGGATCGCATTGACCCAACCGACCTGATCATTATCGGGGCACGTCCATCAATGGGTAAAACTACTTTTGCTCAAAACATCTTCCTGAATTTATCGGTAAACCAAGGCAAAACAGTTTTGTTCATGAGTGGAGAAATGTCATCTGAGCAAATCACAGAACGCTTAATTTCATGCCTTGGGCAAATTCCTTTGAAGTCCGTTCGTTCGGCGCGTTTTGACTCTGATGGTGCAGGCTGTATCTACAAAGCTACCGAAATCCTGAATAAGTGCTCGATCTACATCAACGACAAGTCACAACCAAGTTTGGCAGACATTAGACGCGAAGCTCGAAAAGTTAAGCAAAGCACACTTGGAAAACTAGATGCGATAGTTATTGATTACTTGCAAATCATGACACCGCCTGAGAAGTCAGGAAACAAGGTTCAGGAAATTGGGGATATATCGAATGGCCTTAAGAAGATTGCCAAGGACTTTGGATGCCCTGTATTTGCCTTGTCTCAGCTAAACCGCTCTTTAGAGAACAGACCAAATAAGCGCCCGGTGATGTCGGATATTCGTGAGTCAGGCGCTATTGAGCAAGATGCAGACATCATCATGTTTATCTACCGTGACGAAGTTTACAACAAGGATTCGAAAGAAGCGGGTACTGCGGAAATCATCATTGGCAAGGCGCGTAACGGATCAACTGGAACGGTTCGCCTGGCAACTGATTTAGGTCGAGCGACTTTCTGTGATTTGAGTCCAGAATATTACACGCAGTTGCAGGTTGTAGGGCAAAGCGCAGGAGGTGCAGCGTGAACAGACTCGAATACTTATCACAGTTCAGCAATGCGGTGCTTAGTCCTGAATTGAATTGCGATCCAAATAACATGCTTCGGGCAAAGCCTACGGGTAGAGCGATGTTTGAAACCTTGGCTGTGACGCAAGTAAGTCAAGAAGAAAAAGAATTTCGAAAAATGTGGTGTAAGGAACAGCTTGGGTTGATTGGTGAATTTGGCGCGGTGCTAGGAGGTGGGGTGTGAAGGATCAACATGACAATAAAACCGTGGATTGGCTTGAGCAACCAAGACCTAAATATATTCAGACCGATCTAGGTAAAGAAAAACTGTGTATTGAGTGTGGTGAATATTGGCCGCTTGATCATGAATTTTGGTTCACATACTCAGGGAAGCTGAAGAAAGATGGAACTAAAAGCACTTGTTATGAAGCTGCATGCAAGAGTTGCTACTACATTCGATATAAGCCTCAGCGCTTACAAAGACCTAAAAATGCAATTCGTTCATATCACGAGAAATGGTGTGCATCATGAAAAAGCGCAATAAGAAATATAACCCGAACAAGCTAGTCAATCTGTATCGAAATGAATTGGCTAAAACTTATGAGCTTTGGTCATCGTTTGATGATGTTGAATTAACCGAAGCATCAGACAGACTGAAAGCTGCTGGTGTGTCAAAAAAACAAGTTATCGAGGGTATGTATGAGTATTTCGATGGTGATCTTGTTGTGCCAATTTTGTGGGATTTGATGGTGGACGACACTGCGTTTTTTGTGGGTATGGACTCGTATTACTACCACAAGGACGACCCAGCAGACATTCAAACGTCAGCAGTGCAGTTTGATGTTCCTTCCATGACATACGATCAATTCAAGCTTGGTGGCAGTGGTGCAAAAGTGCCGGATGAGCACGGTTTTAAACGCAGATGGAAAGGCTTGGAGAAAGAAACTGATGATGTGCATAAGCCATTTTTAGATAAGGGTTACAAGTTGTTTAAGTGCATGTGCTACATGAAAGCAGATGTGAAATTTAAAGACTTTCAGTCTTACAACAAGTTTAAAGCAGAGCGTGTGAGTCGCGGAATGCGCAGAAAGTATCGTTTACAGGAGCAGGCAGCATGAACCTAACAATAGAGCAAATGCGGGAAATTGTGGCTGGTGCGCCTGATGGTTGCGATGCCTATGAGACGGATACACATGTATTTGATTTGGGTGAGTTGAGGGCTGCCATCGCTGACCACGACCGCACTGACCATGTATCAGACATTCGCAATCATATTGCGCCAACGACGAAGGTGATTGAGGGATGAGTGAAATAGATAGCACCCTAAACGAACGTGGTGCTCGTTATGGCAATTATTCCGATGTGGCGGGTACAACTCAGCAGCTCATGGCTATCGTTGAATGTGGCGTAAACTACGAGCATTTAAACGCAGAGCAGAAAACCAGTCTTTTTATGATTTGCAACAAGATTGCCAGAGCTGTGAATGGCGACCCGCAATATTTTGACAACTATCGTGATATTGCAGGTTATGCAACTTTGGCAGAAAGGGCGTGTGAAGCGGTGCGAGGTGAATCATGAAGCTGGGTGATTTTGGGTTTTTTCTATTCTTGATAGTTGCATTTGTCTCGATGAAATTTGGTGACTCAATCAATCAGGCGATAGTGGGATGCCAATGACTAAATACAACAACAAGAAGGTGATGCTTAACGGCATCACTTTCGATAGTCAAAAAGAAGCAAGGCGTTATCGGGATTTATCACTGTTGGAGCGTGCAGGTGAGATTAAAGATTTAGAACTGCAAAAGGCGTTCATTTTGGCCGAGTCGGTCAAGTTTGAAAGTGAGCCAAGACGCAAGCCAGCAGTGAAGTATGTCGCAGATTTTGTTTATCGGGAAAAGGGGCAACTGGTTGTTGAAGATGTCAAAAGCAAAATGACACGAAGCTTGCCAGTTTACCGTTTGAAAAAGCACTTAATGAAATCGGTTCACGGTTTAGAGATTAGAGAAATTTAGGGGAATAGGGATGAACTATAAGCACGTTAAGACAGGCAATGAGTATGAGTTGATATTTGTTGCAAACAAACAATCAGCTAAACCCAATTTTCCTGAAATGGCTGTATATCGAAGTTTGAAAGATGGGGTGGTGTACGCAAGACCGTATACAGAATTTAAAGAAAAGTTTGAGAAGGCATAAAAGGGGAATAGGGATGAATGCAATGGTTAAGGCTCAAAATATTATGCAGGCGGTGGACTGGTCGAAATACTCACTGGAAGAATGGCTTTATCAATTTGGGGCATGGATGAATAGCGTATCTGGTGTATGTGGCAATAGCGTCAATCCGATTGCTGTTGCTATGGATCAGGCGGTTGTTAAGCAAAAGATTGCAAAGCTAACCGAGCAGCAAAAGAAGGAAATTATTGCAGCTCACTTTCTTGATAGCGAAAAGCCAAAGCTCACACGAAGCAACATTACTTGTTTGATTGATGATAATGAAGCGCGAGCAGTACAGCGTTTGATTCTGGACATGCAAGGCCAAAGTGAAATCATGGACGAGTGGATGGATGCAATCATTTGCCGTTATTTCTACGGTAACTCATGGGCGCAAATGTGTAGCGAAAAGCGTACAGGCGTTGACGCAAAATTTGATGTGAAATGCGGACTTGCAGCATTACACTGCCGCTATGGATTTATTGCATACAAAAAGTGAATAGCATTTGACCTTGATCAAGGCATCTGCTAAATTCATGGTATAGTGGTGCGAAGTGTAAGTAAGTCGCACTACTGATAGAAAGCTCATCAAACGATGGGCTTTTTGCGTTTTGGCGGTTCCTATTAATTTCTAGTGGTTTTTAAATTGATTACCGCCACCCAGATTACGGACATTATTACTGACATTATTTCAGACAGATTTAGTTATTTTTAGTTATTTCGATTTGCAATGAAATAAGGAGAAAACATGCTCCAATTTTTAAAATGCTTATTCGGCTTTCATGGTGCGGTGGAAATTGACCATACGATCGATGGTGATGAGATAAAGGTTTGTCGTAGTTGTTTGAAAGAGATTAATTGACCCTCGCCACTTCGGTGGCATTAGCCGAACGTATTACGGCATATAAGGCCCTGCTCAATTCTGGAGATTTGAGTGGGGTTTTTCTTTTCTTATTGGTGGTAGATATGCGATTAGGTCGAATGGTTGTTGCTGCAATGCTAGGTACGGCATTTGCGGAATACTCACGCTCAAGTGGTGGTGATTGGGATTCAATCTTGTGGGGTGAACCACAATCAAACAAATCAAAGCCTAATCGTGTAAGTCAGAAGAAGCGCCGTTTATATATGCGTCAAGGGCGCAAGTAGGTGATCATGGTTGATCGAGTAGAGGCATCCAAAAATCTAGAGCTGCTTAAAGCAAACCAAGCTCGTTTGATGAACTACAACCATTTGTATTCAAGCTATGCATTTCGCCAAGACTGCGGTGCTGAGTTAAGAAAGATTGGTAAGCAGATCGCAAGCATAGAAGAATTACTTCATGAGAAGTCCAAAACGACTCGCTGAGATTCGTAAGCTTCCGTGTGTAAGGTGCGGCAATCCAAACAGCCAAGCGGCTCATTCAAACAGCGCTAAGCATGGTAAGGGTAGATCGATTAAGGCGAGTGATGAGTTCACGGTACCACTCTGCCACTCTTGCCACAGTCAATTTGATCAATTCAAGTTAGGCGATCGGGAAGAAAGTGAAAAGCTGTTTGAGCAATGGTTGGTTAAGACAGAGTTGATGATGGGTAAAAGGGATGAAGAATACTTTTAAACTCGAACCTGCAACATTCGTCATTAAGTCATTTGAAGAAGTAGGTAAAGCAATTGCCTACATGCATAGACATCATGCGAATGCGTTAAGTGATGGCAAGCCTTTAGTTGTTCAGATAGATCAAAAGCAAGAAGATCGAAGTAAGGCGCAGAATCGTTTATTGCATATGTGGTTTGGTCAATTGGCTAAGCATACTGGTGATGAGCCTGAAACCATTAAGTATGAGATGAAGAAGAAATTCTTAGCTCGTATGTGTGTAAGAGATAGTGAGGCGGCAGCGGAAGCTTACGAGGCTGTGATGGGGTATCGTGATGTGTTGCGATTGCTTGATGGGCAAGAGAAGCTTACTCACACAGCTAAATACAATCGCGTGGTTAAGATGTTTATTCAAGATCATGTGAAGTCTAGCAAGCTTAATAAAAAACAATTCACTGAGTTTTGCGATAAGGTCCATGCATTCGCTAGTGTGACGCTTGGCGTGTATTTAACTGTACCTGATGATTTGATGTATTTGAGAGAATAACTATGGCATGTGAAGGTTGTGAACAACGCAGACTAAAACTAAAGGCAATGTATGACAACTCAAAAGAATCCATCACAAAAGCAATTTCTCGACTTACTAACCGAGATCGTAAAGCAGAACAATCAAGTGTTGCAGCAGAACAGTCAGTTGATTCAGATGGTGGTGACACAGAGCAGTCAGATACAAGAGCTGTTGCTTCAGTTAAATCCCGACGAGGATGAGCCAAGCCAACATGAGTACCTTGATTCATGAAACTCCCAAGACTTCAAACCAAACTGCAGGCGATGACACCGCAACAACCAAGACTTGCACCTAAAAAGAATTGGGGCAGCGGTCGAGGTGGTAGACCATGGCGCAGACTGAAGCAGAAGATCCACACTCGTGATGAGTGGACATGCCAGTGCTGTGGTCGTGTGACTATGGAGCTTGAGTTGGACCACATTAAGAATGTGGCTCAAGGTGGCACAGATGATGAAGCCAACCTTCAGTCGTTGTGTGTGCCGTGTCATAAAGAGAAGACTCAAAAGGAAAGCAGGTTATGAATCTAAATGAATCTTTGATGATTGCGGCAGTGTTCTTTCCATCAATATTATTGGTGTTGTTCTTTCTTTGGAATTGGTATCAGGATTATAAAGCGTGGAAGTTTCATAAAAATCGACCGCGGATCCTAAACCCTTGGTCTGATTGGTAGAGCTACAGAGGGGGGAGGTAAAAAGTTCAAAATCTTTTGTCAGCGGACACCGCCCCCGATCTCATTTATAAAAAAATTTCCCTTTTCAGCAAAAGTTAACTTTTAGAGTTAAGGAATCGCAATGGCTTTAACAGCAAAAATGAAAGCTTTTGCTCAAGCTATTGTCGATGGCTTGAGTAAAAAAGACGCAGCAATTTCAGCAGGATACCCTGAAAAATCAGCGATGCAACAGGGCTCAAAACTTTCCAAAAATCCTGAAATTATTGCGTATGTTGACCAATATTCAGCGGCCAAAAAGTTAACTTCTGAAAAGAAAAAGTTAACTCCTGAAAAGCCTAAAGTTAAACCAATAAACACGCATGAAAATGACAACCCTTTGGACGATGAGGACTACGCAAAAGACGATCCTCTGCAATTCTTAATTGATGTCATGAACAACAGTGATGATATGTTTCTGCGATTCAATGCCGCCAAGGCAGCACTCCCATACAAACATGGCAAAGTTGCGGAAAAAGGTAAGAAGGAATCTAAGGCAGATGGTGCTAAACAAACCGCTACAAGCGGCGGAAAATTTGGAACACTGGATTCACAGTTGAGAAGTTGAAATGTTATCGGATGAAATTAAAAATAACGCTCCACAAGGTGCAGAATTTTATGTGAAGCGCGATGGGTATTACTACCGATATGACAATTATGGAGAGCTTTGCTACTGGTGTTCCCATTATAAAGAATGGATAGAGCTTAAAAAACACTTCCCAGAAGAACACGAATTAGAGTCAATCAAATAGCCGCCCATTGAGGCGGTTTTTTAATGAGTTAAATTTATGTCAGCAATGCTCCCAGAATGGACAACCGCTTGCCCAGACTGGGAGGAGCGTATTGTCGCGAAAAAATCCCTGATGCCGTGTGCACCACTTTTTCCTGAAGTGGCGGACGTAGCAGAACGGATTTTTAAAGAATTAATTTTGGTCGATGTGATGGGTAGCCCAAAAATGGGCGATGTCACATTGCCATGGGTGATTGAATTCGTCCGAGCAATCTTTGGCGCTTACGATCCGGTGCAGAAGAAGCGTTTAATTCGCGAATTCTTCCTGCTGATCTCCAAGAAAAACACCAAGTCGACGATTGCGGCTGGCGTAATGATGGTGGCCTTGATCTTAAATGATCGTATGTCGGCTGAGCTCATCATTCTGGCACCAACAAAAGAAGTTGCCGATAATTCATTCAACCCAATCCGAGACTTTATCAAAGCGGATCCTGAGCTTCAGGAGATGTTCAATATTTCAGAGCACACCAAAACAGTCACTCACTTGGGTACCAATGCGACTCTAAAAGTGATTGCTGCTGAGAGTGATGCGGCTGCTGGTAAAAAGGCATCAATTATCCTGATCGATGAGATTTGGGTATTTGGCAAAAGACCGCGTGCTGAATCTATGTTTCGTGAAGCAAAGGGTGGCCTTGCATCACGGCCCGAAGGTTGTGTGATTTATCTGTCTACTATGTCAGATGAAACACCATGCGGTGTATTTAAGCAGCTGCTGGACTATGCCCGGGATATTCGGGACGGTGTAAAAGTCAATCCTCAGTTCTTGCCGCTGATTTACGAGTTTCCAGAATGGATGCTTGAAGCGGATGAACATTTAAAACCCGAAAACTTCTATGTCACAAATCCAAACTTGGGCGCATCAGTTGATCTTGATTACCTGATTAATGAGTTTGAAAAGGTCAAAGATGCAGGCGAAGAATCTTTACGTGACTTTTTAGCAAAACACTTAAACGTACCAATTGGTCTAAACCTACGTGCCAACCGTTGGGCTGGCGCTGAATATTGGCTACAACAATCTAAACAATTCACATTGGATAAATTGATTGAGCAATCAGATGTCATCACCTGCGGTATTGATGGTGGTGGTTTGGATGATTTACTTGGCTTTGCGGTGCTAGGTCGGCACGCAAAAAGCCGTAAATGGTGGCTTTGGAATCATGCTTGGTGCAATAAAACTGCCGTTGAAAGGCGTAAAGAGAATGCGCCAAAGTATGCCGATTATGAAAAAGAAGGCAGCCTGACCATTGTTGAGCGTATCGGTGATGACATTGACCAACTAGCCGCCATTGCAAAGAAATGCTTTGATTCAGGCAAGCTCGACAAGGTTGGACTGGATCCTCTTGGCTTGGGTGGCCTTTTAGATGGCCTACTTGATGCTGGTATTCCTGAAGAAAAGCTCATTGCAGTTCAACAAGGGTTTAAGCTCATGTCTTACATCTTAACAACCGAGCGAAAACTTGCTGAGGGTAACCTGTATCACGCTGGTCAAGGATTGATGACGTGGTGCGTAGGAAATGCAAGAGCGGTAATTAAAGGCAATGGAATGATGATCTCCAAGCAAGAAAGTGGGGTTGGAAAAATCGATCCACTAATTGCAACCTTCAATGCTGTAGCACTTATGAGTCTTAATCCGGTGAACGAAGAAAAAGAATATAACGTGTTCTTTATATAGTAATTTTGGTATAATAAGTAAGCGGCCCCGAAAGTGTTGGAAGCACTAATCGAGGCCTAATCATCAATCGTTATATTGGAACGACTATGACTGACCGCAATAATATATGCACTTCACTGTGTATTCAAATTATTTCTGCGCTTCATGGTCTGTGGAGTGTTAGGAATGGCTAAAAAGAAAACCACTGAGCAGTTTATAACTGAGGCTATCGCCATACATGGTAATAGGTATGATTATTCACTGGTTGTTTATCGCAGTGCGCACAGCAAGGTTAAGATAATATGCCCCGCGCATGGTGTTTTTGAACAAACCCCGATCGCACATAAGGTGCAGAAGGGTTGCAGGAAGTGCGCAGGCAACATACTAAAAACCACTGAGCAATTTGTGGCGGATGCGATAAAAGTGCATGGTAATTACTACAATTATGATAAGGCTATCTACGTTTCAGCTAAGACAAAAATAGTAATAACATGTCCAAAACATGGAGATTTTAAGCAATCAGCCAACCAGCACACCAGCGGCAAGGGTTGTAGCCATTGCGGAAGAGAAAGAATGGTGTTGTTGCGCCGGAGCGCCACTCGCGATGTTGTATCTCGATTCACAGAGGCGCACAAGGATAGGTATGATTACTCTAAGTTTAAATATACTGGCATGTGGGGAAAAGGGATAATAATTTGCCCAAAGCACGGCCCTTTCATGCAAGAGCCAGTCAGCCACATCAAGGGTCATGGTTGTGATGCTTGCGCTAGGGAGCTAACAGGAACCCATAAAAGGGGTGAATATACTGAGAACTGCACAAAGCGGCACGACGGGTTATCACACCTATATTTAGTGAAAATATTTGATGACTCTGAGGAGTTTTATAAGGTTGGTATATCTGTTCATGATATAAAAGTTCGATTTCGCAAGCACAAGATGCCATACCAAGTGAAGCCTATAAAAGTGATAAAGGCTGAAGCTGGGTATGTATGGGATTTAGAGAAAAGGATATTAAGTCTAGTGAAGGGCTTATCTTACAAACCAAAAAACAAATTTAATGGACACACCGAGTGCTTTTCTAAAATACCTAAAGGGCTTCAAAAGCTGCTTCAAAGCCTCGCTGAGTCTGAGCAGATTCCTTTAATTGCTTAAACTATTCTTAAACGCAACCCGCCTATATGGCGGGTTTTTTTATTGGGAGAGCCTTATGTCTGCTCTACATAAAACCTTTGGCTCTGTCGAAATTAAGAGCCTTGATGAGCAAAAGCGAACCTTTAAGGGAATCGCAAGCACACCAAATCAAGATCGCGCCAAGGATGTGATGGTGCCAAAAGGCGCAGAGTTCGATCTGCCTATGCCTTTGCTGTTTCACCATGACCCACGATCAGCCATTGGTCATGTGACAAGTGCAAAAGTCACCGCAAATGGTATCGAGGTCGAGATTCATATTCCTGAAATTGAAGAAGATGGCGACCTAAAGCGCGAAGTTGATAAGGCATATCAATCACTGAAATACGGTCTGGTTAAAGGCTTGTCAGTTGGATTTATTCCGAATTGGGATGAAGCGGAAATGATTAAGGGTGGTGGCATCCAGTTTAACTCATGGGAATGGTATGAGCTTTCATTGGTAACTATCCCTTGTAACCGCGAATCAGAAACAGAATTTTCAAAAGCATTTGAGGAATACAAAGCCGCGTTGGGCGAAAAACCTCAGAAAACCGCAACAGATGGCGATTCATCTGAGCAAAAACACGTTGTCGTAAAACTTAATAGCCCAACAAAGGGTGGAGTGAAATTAGTATGAATAAATATTTAAAACAGCTGCTTGATGCTCTTGCTGCTAAAAATTTAGAGCTTCAAGGCCACATGACCAAATCTTTAGATGCTGGACAAACACCAGATGAAGAAGCTGAAAAGTCTATTCAAACAGTTGAAAAAGAAATTGAAGCAATTGAAAAGAATATTGCTCGTGTCCGTAAACAAATTGAAGAAACGGAAAAAGCTGCAAAATCTGCTACAACTGCAAAAGGTGAGTCTGAGCAGGAAGCAAAAGACACGGCTGAAAGTAAAAAAGAAGTGCCACGCATTCAGGTGGAATCAAACCTGCCTAAAGGTATTGGTTTTGCACAGTATGCACGTGCAAAGCTTTGCTCACAATTGGCAGCCAAAAACGGCAACTTCATTTCACCAGTAGACATGGCTAAGCAAATGGGCTTTGGTGATGAAGTTCAGGACTTAGTGACAAAAGCCACACTCGGTACTACAACAGACGTTGGTTTTGCATCTGCATTAGTGCAAGAAAACCGCTTGGTTGGTGAATTTGTTGACATGCTCCGTGCTGCAACCGTATTTGACCAACTTACAGGCTTCCGTAATGTACCGTTCAACTCAAAAATCCCAAGCCAATTAACAGGCGGCACTGCTGCTTGGGTGGGTGAAGGTGCGGCCAAGCCATTAACCAACCCAACCTACGGTGAAGTTGAAATTAAAGAACACAAGCTTGCTGCAATCACGGTTTACACACAAGAATTAATGCGACGTTCTGATCCAGCGGTAGATGTTTTGGTGCGTGATGATCTTATCGAAGCATCAAAAACGCTTATTGATAATACCTTCCTTGATGCGGTGGCTGCATCAACTACGCGCCCAGCAGGTGTTTTAAATGGCGTTGTAGCAACCCCTAACACGGGCACAACTGCGGCAGCATATGAAGCTGACCTATTAGCTCTTATTAATAGCTTTGTGACAGCCAACCTTTCATTGGATGGCTCATATTTCTTAATGTCTGAAACACGCGCCGCACAAATCAGTTTGTTGCGTGATGCGTTAGGCAATAGCTATTTCACAGGTATGGCGCTTCGCGGCACCCGTACATTAATGGGTATCCCGGTCATCACATCGCAGGCAGTAGGCGACAAGATCATTCTTGTGAAAACTTCTGAAATCCTGCTTGCTCAGGATGGTGGTGTGGATGTGTCTTACTCTGATCAAGCAACCTTGGTTGATGGTGGTACGACTCACCACTTATGGCAAGAAAACAAATTTGCGGTACGTGTTGAGAAGTTTATCACTTGGGCGAAACGTCGTCCGATTGCTGCAGCATTTCTTAACTATGCAACAGGTGGTTAATCGACCTAAAACAGCTCCTTAACTGGGGCTGTTTTTATATCTAAGCATCACAATTGTTTAGCTATAGGAACAGTCTATGAAGATTAAATATTTAAAGGTTATGCATAACGCGAATCCTGGCGATGTGCTTGAAGTTACCGAATTTGAAGCAAACATTTTGATTAAAACGGGTGTGGCGAAAGCTTACGAAGATCCAAAAAAGACGACTCGCAAGACCAAAACAGATACCACAGAGCAAAAATAAGGCGGTTTAGATGGGCATTTTTGACAGACTTTTCCGAAAAAAATCACTGCAAAGTGTCCATTCAAACCAAGGATGGACGTCTTTGTTTGTGCACGAGCCTTATTCTGGCGCTTGGCAAAAGAACGATGAGCTGACTCGTGAAGATTTGGCGGCACATCCAGCAGTTTTCTCGTGTATTTCTTTAATCTCCCAAGACATTGGAAAAATGGGTGTTTTGCTTAAAAGGCAGAAAGGCGAAATTTTAGTTGATGCGCCCATTCCTGATGACTTGGTTGTTCTTAAACGTCCAAACCATTACCAAAACTGGCAGCAGTTTTTAGAATTCTGGATGATCTGTCGAAAGCTCCGTGGTAATGCATACGGATTTAAGGTGCGTGATGTATTTGGGCAGGTAGTTAAAATTGTTATTTTAAATCCAGATCAAACAAAACCACTGATTAGTGATGATGGGCAAGTCTTTTACCAGCTTGGGATTGATCGGCTGAATAGCACAGAGTCTGTTGTTGTTCCGGCCTCTGAAATTATCCATGATCGTGAAAACTGTCTTTATCATCCACTGGTGGGTATTCCGGCCATTACTGCTTATGGGATTTCCGCAGGATTGGGCCTAAACATTCTGAAAAATTCCAAAACTTCTTTTGGAAACATGAGTCGACCAAGCGGCATTCTGGTTGCACCTGGTGCGATTTCAGAAGATAAAGCACGTGCCATCGGTGCAGCATGGAATGCGAACTATACCGGCCAAAACATCGGTAAAACTGCGGTACTCGGTGATGATTTGAAATATCAGCCAATCAGCATGACAGCTTCAGATACTCAAACGATTGAGCAACTGAAAATGTCGAATGAAATTATTTGCTCAGTGTTACATGTGCCAGCGTTTAAAGTTGGATATGGAACAATTCCGGCAGGGCAGAAGGTTGGTGATTTGAATGAAATCTATTTCTCTGACTGTTTACAAAGCCCGGTAGAGGCTATTGAAAACCTGTTTGATGATGCATTTGACTTAAAAGCGCGTGGCCTTGAAATATTTCTTGATGTTGATTCTCTGCTCCGCATGGATAAAGAAACAAAAATGGGCATTCAGGAACGTGGTGTTAAGGCTTCAATCTTTACTCCAAATGAAGCGCGTCAACAGTTCAATTTAGAGCCTTTGGTAGGTGGTGACACGGTTTACATGCAGCAGCAGAACTATTCTCTTGAAGCGCTGTCAAAACGTGACCAGCTGGATGATCCTTTTGGTAAATCTGCACAAAATACGCCTCAAAATACCGAAAATTCAGACCAAAAAGGCCAATATCAAGGCGTTTTTAAGTCAGAAAATCAGTATAAAAAAGGCTGTTTTGTAACACATAAAGGCTCGTTATGGCACTGTGAAAAAGACCATTCGGGTGAATTTAACCATGAAAACTTTAAATTAGCGCAAAAGAAATGGGGTGATGAATGAGCATTGTTGATTTAGACACTCTTAAAGAGCATTTGCGCTATGACGATGATTCAAACGACACGATGTTACAGGGATATTTGGATGCAGCTGATAGTGCTGTTAAAAATTACATCACAGATGAATTTGAGTCTGAATATCCAAAGGCTATCCACCAAGCAATTTTAATGCTTTGTGGGTATTGGGATAAATATCGAAATGCTGAATCAGATGCACCTTTAAACGGTAATTATCTACCTATGCCGGTACAAGCCTTGCTATACCCATATCGCAAGCCAACTGCGGTTTAGGAGACATTATGAAATGGTTAAAAAAGTTAATTGGATGCCAGTGTTGGGCTTGTAAGAATGTTCGCTTAGGTGGAGGCTATCAACCCTGTCATAACATGAAAAAAACTGGTGAGCTAAAAACGCCACCACGAAAACGGTAGGAGATGCTATGACACAACGAGCTGGCGAACTCCGCCATCGAATCATGGTGCAACACTTTACGTCAGGTCGTGACGAAGATGGCTATCCACTTCCTGAGCAATGGGTTGATTACATGCCTTTGTGGGCTAAAGTCACCCATTTATCGGGTAAGGACCTAATTGCCGCACAGGCTAGTAATTCTAAAGTCGTTGCACGTGTAAAGATTCGCTACCGAGAAGACATCGATACGACTATGCGCGTGATTTACAAAGGCAAAACCTACGCTATCGATAGTCAAGCGCTTGAAGATACAAACACAGGTTACGAGTCGGTGACGTTCTTGCTTTCAACTATGTGAGGTGCTTATGTCACTTGATGTGCAAATACATGGCATTGATGAGCTAAATCGAAAGCTCAAGTTATTGACGAGCAGTAAGGCAGCCAAGCGCATAGCACGTAAAGCAGCACGCCAAGCAATGAATATTGTTCGGGATGCAGCACGAACAAACGCCAAAGCGATCGATGATCCTGAAACAGCAGAAAAGATCTGGAAAAATATCGCTGTTTCAGGCGGTAAATCGCGCAATTCAAATCAAATCGTAATGCGTGTTGGTGTGCGTGGCGGTGCTTCATTTTCCAATCCAAATCCACCTAATACAAGCGGTGGGGATACAAGGCACTGGCGTTGGGTGGAGTTTGGTTCAGCACACAATGTTGCGGTTCCATTCATGCGCCCTGCAATGAGCAGCAATATCCAAAAAGTGACTGATAAATTCTCACAGGTTTTCAGTGTTGAATTAGATAAGGAACTCGCAAAATGACAGCTCCAATTGCTAAAACGATTAAAACTGATACTTATTTAGCATCAAAATTCGAAGATCGAGTCTTTTTAGGCCAAGCAGACATTGGCACAGCGGTTCCATATTTGGTTTTTCAAGGCGTAGGCTCAGAACCTGAAAACACAATTGATTGTGGTGCGATCAATGAAAACGACACATATCAAATGGTGATTTGGCATTCCAATCCCAAGGAAGCGGAAGATTTGCGTTTAAAAGCCCGAATAGCTTTAGAGCAAGCAGGGTTTTATTACAATGGAAAGCATCCTGACAGTATTGATGCTGAAACCAAATTGCATGGCCGCGGTTGGGATATGAATTGGTGGTCTGAACGATGATAGGATTGCATAAACAATCATAGGTTTTTCAAATGTCTAATAGTTTAAATTTACTGGATCTCTACAGATTTTATGTTGGCTGGTACCGCTACTCAGGCAGTAGTAAAAAAACATGGATTGCATGCACTATTTACTCTGACGGTCGGGTTGACCCCGAAGTTATAGCTGAGAAATTTTACGACCTAGATTCGGGAGATACTGATGCTGGTCAGGCTTTGGATTATGTAATGGCGCATGCAGAACATTACGCATGGGGTGAAACGCCAAGTGCAGCAATTCAAGCGGTAGAGAATTTAGTGTTGGAAAAAACTTAAGTAATTTTAAAATTTAACCACATAGCGTCCAAAAGGGCGCTTTTTTTATGCCAAAAATTTGAGGAGTAGCTACTCATGGCACAACAAAAGAAAGGTGTACTCTCACAAGGTACTCATGTTTGGATTCTGCATGGCACGCCTGCGGTGCTAACTCGTATTCAGTGTATTAAATCAATTGCATGGGGTGATGATTCTGCCACTGAAATCGACAATACATGTCTTGATGAAGAAAACGTAAAAACCAATGATTATGGCTTAGTCACACCAGGTGAGGGCTCTTTTGTAATAAATACAGATCCAAAAAACGCAACGCATTTGATAATGCTGTCTCTTGCTGCCAATAAAGAACTGGTAGGTGTTTATGCAGGATGGTCTGATGGGGTTGGTGAGCCGACTTTGACAGATGGAGCGGTTACGCTTCCGGATACTCGTACTTGGTCTTATGCACATGCTATTTTGCGTAAGAACTCAGCAGTATTCGATCCGGATTCATTAGTAAATCATACGATTCCATTTAAACGCCAATCAGAAGTAATTGATGAATTTAAGGTGAATCCATAATGGCTAAACTCACTTTAGAAACAGCGAAAAAAGCAGTGGGCATTGGTACTTTTGTTGAAAAAACAATTAAATTCCGAGATGTGAGTGGTAAAACATTTGAGGGTGAAATTCTTGTCAAAGTGCTTACTTCAGATGAAGTTGCAAATATCACTGATATTTTAGGTCTTAAAGAAGGTGAGAAGCATACGATTGAACAGTATCGTGCAGCAATGCTTATTCAATCAATTTATGAAGCTAATGACAAACCATTCTTTCCAGATTTGAAGAGCACTGGCGCTGTTTCTGACGAAATTAAAATCGCCATGTATTTGGCGGCAGATGAAGTGATTAATTTCACGGGAAAGTACTGGATCTCGATGAAGAGTCTGAATTCTTCTGCGAACTCGTCAGTTGTGGGATCGGCGGAAGAACCATTGCAGAAGCAAGACATAATCTAAGCCATCCCGAGCTACACATCTGGAAAGCTTTTCGTCAAAAAAGGGGAACATTGTTTCTAGGGAGGCGGTTAGAGCAAGAATTTGGCCGTCTTTTTGCACGTTACTTAAACACGAAGTTGCCCGAAGACAAGCAAATTGAAGATCCTCGCCAATTCATGGTTCATGAAGATATTCCTGAATCCTCATTTGAAGAAGAGCGAATGAAAGCAATTAAGAAGAAATCAGGTTAACTTGGTTTCTTTTTTCTAAAATAATTAGTATTTTAGCTCCTAATAATAAAGGGGGTTCATATGACTATAAAACCATGTAAAGAGTGCGGCGGACCGGTAAGCAGCAAGGCTGAAAGTTGTCCGAAGTGCGGAGCAAAACAGCCTAAAAAGACAAGTGTTTTAACTTGGGTTGTTTTAGGTGTAATAGTGCTTGTAGGGGTAATTGGAGCATTAGCGCCGGAAGGTTCTAAAAAAAATCAAACTGAAATAGCAAAACTTTCATCTAATAATGAAAATTCCAAAGAGGTTACAACACCAAAGAATTGGAGTTATGAAACTACAAAAGATGAAATGCGAAACACAACTACACTTTTCGCATCAAACGTAAGTCAGAATACAGTCAACTTTGACTTTCCTTATCAAGGTGGTTCAAATTTAGTTATTACTTTAAGAAAGAAAGGAGATGCTACTGATGTGATAATAGCGATTACGAAGGGGCAAATCCTTTGTAGTATTCGCAATTGCGAGGTTGCATTTAAATTTGATAACAATCCTATCCAATCAATTACGATGTCAGAGCCGGATAATCATTCCGCTGATGTATTGTTTGTGGCACACGATTCCACTGCTAAAAAAATCATTAATCAGATGAAAACAAGCAAAAAACTAACTATTGAAGCCCCTTTTTATCAAGAGGGTGGTAAGCAATTCACATTTGATGTGAGTAATTTAGATTGGAAGTAAGAATAGTTATACAAGGCCCGCATTAAGCGGGCTTTTTTATTGCCTGAGGTTTTGTATGAGCACCAAACTTGGAACATTAACATTAGATTTAATTGCCAAGATTGGCAGCTTTGTTGGGCCAATTAAAGACGCAGAAAAACAAACTAAGCAAAGTTTTGAAAGTATGCGCAAGCATGTCAATAATTTTGGCTCAGTTGCGGTGGCGGGTGCTGCTGCAGCAGGAGCAGCTGCATTTGCAATGGCTAAGAACTATGCTGATGCAGCACAAGAACTGCGTATTTTTTCAAGTATTGCGAATGCCAGTAATCAAGAATTTCAAGCAATGGCAGTTGGTGCTCAAACAATGGGTATCAGCCAAGAAAAGCTCGCAGACCAGTTAAAAGATTTCAATGAAAAGCTAGGGGAATTCATCACAATTGGTTCGGGTGGTGCTGTAGATTTTTTTGAACAAATTGCAATTAAAACTGAAGGGAGCGCTGAAGGAGCAAGAAAACTTGCTTTGGAGATGCAAAACTTATCTGGACCAAAAGCTCTTCAATTGTATGTAGATAAGCTTGAGGAAGCGGGTGTCACTCAGCAACAAATGTCTTTCTATTTGGAAAGCATGGCCTCGGATACAACTAATTTAATCCCGTTGCTTAAACAAGGAGGTGAGGGGTTTAAGTTTTGGGCAGATGCGGCTGAACGCGCCGGTGTCATCATGGATGAATCAGCCATCACCAAGGCTGCAGAACTAAAAGTACAGCTTGGATTATTAGATCTGCAAGTTCAAGGGGTAACAAACCAATTTATCCAAGGTTTAATGCCAGCACTTGTTTCTGTGGGGGATGCCATGTCTGATGCCACTGTGAATACAAACATGATGGCAGATGCAGGTGAGTTGCTTGGCGATGTATTTAAGGGTGTTGCAGCAACAGGCATGGGTGTTTATGCAACAATTAAACTTCTATCCAATTCAATTGCAGGATTGGCTTACGATGCAAATGTGGCTAAAAAGCACATGGAGGTCGAATCTGGTTGGAAGAAGTGGACGGGTATAAATTTCCTTAAGAGCGCAATACTCGGCACTGCTGCCGCAAGAACTTCTGAAAACAGTGGTATAGCGATGGCTGCTCAAGATAACAATAAAGTTATCGAGGATGTAGCAAACTCCATTAACAGACTGTATTCAGATACTGCTAGTGCTGCTACTAAACAAATGGCTAAGATTCAGAGTAGCCAAGCGGGTGTTACAAAGGGCTCTCAGGAATGGGTGAAGAAGCAAAATGAAGCTACTCAAGCCGCAAAATCAAACGCAAAAGCGACATCTGATGCAGCCAAAGCGCAACGCGAATATAACCAAGCGGTAGAACTTGGTAAGCGTCTAATTTATGAATATGGTGATGAGCAACTAAGAATAGCAAAAGATTTAGAAAATGATCTTGAGGATATTCGCAGTGCATCTTTAAAACAGGAAGCGAAAGATCGTTATTCAGAGGTTGCCAAGCTACAAGCTGAAGCAAGGAAGAAAGCGTACTTTGCAGAACTTGAAGATGAGCTGTTTGGGCATCGTAAAACTGAAGAAGACAAACTTAAAGACGAACTAAATATTAATAAGCTTCGTCTTGATGCTCAGCGCGGACTCAATAAAAACGAATTGGATTTGCGAAAAGCAGCACTCGAAGACAAAGCTCGATTAGAGCTGTCACACATCCAAGCTGACAAATTAGCACGAGCAGATTCAGCCATGGCTGCATGGGGCGGCACATATTCAGACATGACAGGCACAGGCGACCAGTTTGGGATTGAGTCAGAAAAGTTTAATCGCTTTGATCAGTCGCAAGAGTTGTTTGATGCACAAATGGCGTTAGCTGAGTCTGCTGAGCAACGTGAAGCGATATGGCAAGCGCATCATGAACGAATGACCGCAATTGAGATGAGTTATAACGAGTCAAAAAGGGCACTCGCGATGGCTTCAGCTGGCGACATGCTCGGCAATATGACTGACTTAATGGGGGCATTGCTTGGTGAACAGTCCGCTGGTTATAAAGCAATGTTTGGTATTCAGAAAGCATTTGCAATTGCGCAAATTTTGCTGAATGCGCCCGAGTCATACTCAAAAGCATTTAACTCAATGGTTGGTATTCCTTTAGTTGGTCCTGTCTTGGCACCAATAGCTGGTGGTGTGGCTATTGCTACTCAGTTGGCTCAACTGGCAACAGTGAAGTCTGTATCACTTAGCGGTATGGCCCACGATGGTATAGACAATATCCCGAAAGAAGGTACATGGCTTTTAGACAAGGGTGAGCGTGTAGTTGATGCACGCACAAACGGAGACTTAAAAGACTTTATTGCAAACAACAATAACGGTCCAAAAGTCATTATCAATGTGCCAGCTGGACACACAGCAAATCATAATGTTGGTGCTGACGGTACTGTGACTGTTGATGTTGTACGTCAAGAGATTGCAGGTGCATTTAACAACGTACGACGATCAAACAGTACTGAAAGCCGAGTGTTTCAAGAAACCTTTGGTTTAAGCCCTTCACGATAGGAAAAAACATGGATCAATTTATGCTTTGCCCTCTCCAGGAAGGGTATGTTTTTACGCCAGGTAATAATGTGCGTGAACAAAAAACAGAAGGCGGCATGCCTCGGCAAGTGATCAAATTTGTCGGGGCAATTCATTCTGTTTCTGCCGCTGTCTATCTAAAAGATCCACAGGCTCGTCAATATTTTTGGGCATTCTGGCGAATCAATCAGACTAAAATTTGGCGCTGGAATCTGGCTTTGGATAACGGCATTAAAGAAGATTGCCTATGTCAATTTTCAGCTGAAAGCGTGCCGCAAGAAAATTTGATTGAGGGTGTAAAGCGTAAAGTAACGATTAATATTTATGTTGTCCCAATTAAGCGCGATCCAGCTTTTGATAGAGCAATCATAGATTTGTGGCAATCAGGATTAATCAATAATTTGAGTGATATTGAGAAAATCCCGAATGTCTGGTTGCCCGATGCTGTGGGGGTTTAAATGGAAATTGCTGCTGAAATGTCGTCCTTGCTAGATCAGTCCGCAGGGCCGACAGGGCTGATCGAGTGCATTGAAATTTCACATTCGAAATGGCCGGCTGTTTTGCGTTATGTGATTAACTCTAGTGAGCCAATGATTTTATCCCATGAAAATGCCCAATCATTTGAATACGTCTATGCACCGATCAGCATCACCCGTTCTTCAGACGAGGATACGCTTGAGCAAGAGTTGAGTTTTAGTCTTGGTGATATTGGTGAGACAGTACCGGCACTGATCGACCTGATTATTCACGATGAGGAGATTGAATTGCCGATGGTGTCATATAGGGCTTATTTAATTGGTCAATATGATTCCCCAATCTTTGTTGCACGTGACCTTGAACTTGAAAATGTGACGCGGGATTGGAAAGGCACGCAAGGCGATTCAAAAGCACCGGGGTTGAATGATTCGGGAAATGGTGAGGTCTATTCGGCATCCACAGATCCAAGCTTAATAGGATTCTACTGATGATTAATCGCTTATTTCACTGTGAATACAATCCGCAGAAATATCACTGTGTCCATTTTGTGATTGAAGCAGCTCGAGTGCTCTACGGCAAAGATTACTCTGCAAGTTTTATTGGTCTGACGGGTTCACTGGATGAAACGGTGAAAGCTTCACGTTCAACGATGATCAAAAATAAGCGTATAGATCGGCCAATTGAGGGCTGTATCGTCCTGATGTCATACCACAACGAAAGCTCGCATGTCGGGCTTTTTTATCGCCAACGGATTTTTCATTTAACAGAAAAAGGCGTACAACGAATCACGTTAGAACAAGCAAAACCATTATTCAAAAGGATGCGTTTTTATGAGCCAAATCTGCATCATTAAGAATGCTTTGGATCAAACAGAGCAAGAGATTGTGCAATCTGAAAATGCATTAAAAACATTTCTTAAAGTTAGAGCAAACCATCCGCATGCGCGGATATATCGCGGGAATCTATGTCCTGAGAATGACATCACGCCAACGCAGCAAGATAAAGCAAGCATTGCACGACTGTTAGAGATAAATGAAGATCTAACAATTGTTTGTCATCCAGGAGATATCATCTCTGCGGTGAACTATGCTGTAGCTAAAATATTTGGTGAAGCGGTTCAGTACTTCGTCAAAACGCCTAAATTTGATAAAGGCACATCTTCTGGATCAAGCAATAACAATTTATCCAATCCTGAAAACAAACAGCGTATTAAAGAGCGTATTCCCTACATTATTGGCCGTGTTAAGGCGATTCCCGACCTTATTGCACCGGCACTTCGGTATTTTAAGGAAGGCATTGAGGTTGAAGAGCTGTTGATGTGCTTGTGTGAAAATCCTGTACACGTATCAAACTTCAAGGAAGGTGATACACCAGTTGCTGAAATACCTGGTAAATCTGTCACAGCTTATAACTTGAATCAGTCCATTGTCGGAGCTGAAAATATTTACAAAATTGGTGATAGCTTTACCGATGCGCCAGTTGTAGCGAAACAAAACAGCTCAGTGAACGGTCAGACTTTGCTACCACCAAATAGCACTCGATTTGAACGCTCTGACATATATTTTGTATATCCAAATCAGATTAAGACGCTCAACAATACTTCTGATTTTGAAAAGTTTGTAGTCAATGAGTTGGTAACTGTGGAAGGGGCTAATTTTGGTATTGCGGATCTAGCTATCACCGGTTCGGTCAATATCAACTATTTAACCCAAACGCTTGAAATAAGTTCAAATCAAACTGCTGTTAATTTTCAAGACTTTCGCAAGATCAATATCACAGCCATGCTGATTGTAGATCCTGTTAAAGGGCAGCTTGATCTGGCTGGCTTATATGATGTTGAAAGTATTTCGTATAGTGCGGGCGTGTATTCCATAAAGCTGTTGAATGCGACCAGTACCAATACAAATTTTGCAAATTTAACTGAAAATGCTGTAACGAATTTGAGTGCAAATTTAACGGCCAATACTGCAAACATCTTTTTAGATGGCACATACACGATTACTGGCATTGATAAAGCCAACCGCTTGATGACGCTTGCAACTCCAAGTACAACCAATCCAGATTGGAACAAACTAGCAGATTTAAATGGACAGCAAACCCCAACAACACGCATTAAGCTGCGTGGTAATCAGGAGAATTATATTGGTTGGTTTACGATTGATTCACCTCAAGCAAAAGGGTTGTTGTTAAATTTTAAAGCGGGCAACGGTATCTACAAAGGCTCATCAGCCAAAAGTGTGAGTATTGAGGCCGAATATCAGCAAGTTGTAAATAATACGCCAACTGGTCAGATCTATCGCAAAAGCTTAACTTTAACCGGTAAGGCAAATAACCGTGATGCCGTCGGTGCATCGATGTGGATTGATTTGCCTTTCAGCGGAGCTGTACGATTTCGTGCACGTCGGACTAACGATAATGGTGATGCAGCAGATTTGATTGACGAAACTAAATTTTATCAAGCCTATGCATATCATTATCTTGAAAAACTGGCCTATCCGAATCGGATTATTGTTCGTGCAAGGACAGTGGCCACAGCGAATGCAACTAGCCAAGATTCACGGCAGTTGAACTGTATCGCTGAGGGCCTAGTGTATTCATATCGAGGTGGGGTTAAATCAGCTGAGCGTATTGCTTCACGCAATATTGCAGATACAACTATTGATTTAGCTTTGCATCCAAAAATAGGGCGACGATTTGAATCTGAAATTGATTTTGATCGAATCTATCAAGTTGTTGATGATCTGCAAGCATATTTTGGTTCTGAGCGAATGACTGAATTTAATTATACGCTTGATAACACAAACACCTCTTTTGAAGAGATTATGCGCATGATGTCAGCAGTTACGTGTACGCATGATCGTCGGGTGAATCGAAAGATTTATTATGATCTTGAAGGCGCTGAAAATGAGCCATTAATATTATTTAATCATCGCAATAAGAAATCTCAAACAGAGGTCCGTTCCCATAGCTTTCGGGTTGAAAATCGGCATGACGGTGTTGAATTGACATATATCGACTCGGATGAAGGTTGGATTGAAAAGACACTGAAAATCCCGAATGAAGCGATCAATAATCCGAAGAAAATTGAAGGTACCGGTATTGTTTACAAGCAGCAAGCACATATAGTTGCTTGGAGAGCATGGAATAAACTGAAGTTTAGCCGTGTGACTGCACGCTTCACTGCTTATCACGAGAGTGATCTGGTATTTCGTGGTGACTGTATCTTGAACACTGATGATACCCGACTGGGCGGCTGCACCAGTGGTGAAGTGTTGAGTTGGAATAATCTTTCAATTGAAGTCTCGCAGCCCTTTAAATTGGTGCCAAATCAGCTATATGTGATTCATTTACAGCTGAAAAGCGGTGTCATTGATGTGATGAAAATCACTCAGGGTGAAGACGAGTTTCACTTTGTGCTTGAACGTCCACCAATGGAAGCTCTGGTCACAACTGGGCAGGTTAAAACTGTATATTCAGTCACGACCGATGATAGCCAGAATGAGCAAAAGTTTCTTGTATCAAGCAAGAAGCCAATCGATGTGTTTGAGAATGAATTAAGCGCAATCAATTACGATGAGCGTTATTACCGAAATGATAAAGACATCATCAACAATTTGATTTAAATCAATTCAACTTATGCCCGCTTAATTGCGGGCTTTTTTGTGGACATTAGTTATGACTCCGATCATTACACCAAATAAGATGTCGCAGCTTGAGCGCGATATTGAAGATATTGGTAAAACTCTAAACACAAAGGCAATAATCACACCACGTGAAGGTGAGGCATATAAATCCTTACCTCTAGCAGTTCAAGAGGTTCTTGACACTGGAGGCTTCGAGCCTTTTGAGACTGAAGCACTTTTAAAAGCTAGTGTACCTGTGCTTGATAAAAAAGCTGCTTATTCATTGGACACCCATAAAATATGGTTGTGGGAAAATGGGGGCTGGAGCGATACTGGGCTGAGTGCAACTGATCAAGCTAAATCATACACACAAGATCAACTCTCAAAATTAATCTTTGAGCCATCAGATACAGATGTAATTAATACATCAAAGAATATGTATGCAACGGCTAATGATGTGGTAGATTTTTATATAACAAACAAGACAGCAGCAAATCCATTTGTGATCAATAGTTTGACAGGCACGCGCCTACAGAAAATGCCAGTAAAATCAGGAGAATCATATCTTGTATACATGCCAAACTGGACTGCTGCAGATCTTTTAGCATTTTCCTTGTCCAAGGATGGCTCAGTCACTGCTAATAAAAAATTAGTACAAGTGGAGTTAATTGCAACAAGCGATGCAAATATTAAAAAGTTTGTGATCCCATATGGTTTTAATTATCTGTTCTTTAATACCAAAATCCCGACCACTTCCCACGATGCTACAACAACACTTGTCATAAATAAGCATAATGCAAAATTAGCTGGATTTGACAATGCAATCAATCCACCTTCTATTTCTGAATCACAATTGACTGTTAGCAGTGTTGCAAAAAATTTGGCGACCAATGAGGTAACAGGATTTTATTTGTCATCGACAACAAACGCCACTCCAGCTCAAGTCAGAACACTTACTAATGGGGCTATTCAGGTTTTTCCTGTCGAACCCGGCAAAACCTATGCTGTCTATTCAACAAATTTTTCGCCAAATTTATTCGCTATGGGAGCATCTGTAGATTCTTCTGTAGTTAACAACAAGCAAACAACCCTGCTTACTCTTAGCGATACAAGCAATGTGAACGTGAAGTTATTTACTGTGCCAAGTGGAATGAACTATGTATTTGCCACAACCTTAATTCCTTCATTATCATTTGATGTTCGTTCTGTTTTTTGGGTAAATGAAGGAACGGCAACCAGTAAGTTTGATGTACAAACAGTAACAGCTATTAAAGGAGCTGAAATCCGTGACCCATTAGCTCAGCAGCGTTTAAATGACTTAAATATTGTTCAGACTTCAGTGCTTAAAGATAAGAAATGGATTGCTATTGGTGACTCGATTACTGAAAAAAATATACGTGCGAATAAAAACTATCATGATTTTATTTGTGAAGATGTTGGAGGGATGACTGTTTATAACAAAGGAATTTCAGGCTCGGGTTTTCACGACCGCATGAATGTGGCAGACACACTCACGGAGCAAGCCGACTACATAACAGTTTTTTGGGGTACAAACGATTTCGGCCTTGTTCGAAATACATATCCGCTTGGCACATTTTTAAGTACAGATATTGAAACAATTTCAGGTCGCATCAATGCTTGCTTGAATGCTTTAATAACAAAATATCCCCTTGCTAAGATTGCGATTATTTCAGCACTTCCGAGACTGACTAACTACGGATCCAATGCAGCGCCTAATAGCGTTGGATATACATTAAAACAGCATGTTGATTTATTGAAACAGTATGCAGCTCACTACTCGCTACCGTTTTTAAATCTTTATGAGCAAAGCAATTTGCCGGTGTGGATTCCTGCAGCGAATCAATATTACTTCACAGCACCAGCATCAACAACGCCCGACGGATTGCATCCAAACGACGCAGGGCAACGAGTAATGGCTGACAAAATTAGGTTTTTTTTAGAGTCAATTTAATCTACGCGGCACCAAAACCCCGATTTTTAATGAGATCGAGCTTTTTTATTGCCAAAAATTAGGGGGTAACATGTCTGAAACGACAGCAGCGGTGGCAGAAACATCAGCTGCAGCTTTGGGTTCAAAAGCAACAGTGACCGGTGGAGCAGCAAGCTTTGCCGGTTTTTTTATGGGCATTGATTGGATGGGGTGGGTAGGTATAGGCGTTGCTGTGCTGGGCTTACTCATTAATGTTTATTTCTCATGGCAGCGAAATCAGCGCGAAAAAGAAATTCACGAGCTTACAAAGCGAAAATTAAACGGTGAATGCAATGTCAAACAAGACTAAATATTGGACGTATGGATTAGCAGCTTCGGCTGCTTTTTTTGTGGGCTTAGAAAAGTATGAAGGTTACTCAGCAAAACCCTATAAAGATAGCGGTGGGGTTGTAACACAGGGCATTGGATCTACAACCAAGCCAGATGGTAAGCCAATCAAAATGACTGATCCACCAATCACGCGAAAGACCGCTCAAGAATGGGCAATGGCACACGTGTCTAAAGATGAGGTTATATTTCGAAAGTCACTTGAGGGCGTGAAGCTTTCGCAAGTTGAATACGATGTGTACCTAGATTTTTCATATAACTTTGGTGCGGCTAACTGGCGCTCATCTTCAATGTTACGCAATTTGAAAGCAGGACAATATAAGCAAGCTTGTAACTCATTGCTGAAATGGAAATATGTAGCTAAGCGCGATTGCTCGGTGCGGTCAAACAATTGCTATGGCGTATGGATTCGACAACTAGAGCGTCATCAAAAATGCATAGGAGCTCAATAGTGCCGTTATTACTTTGGAAATATAAAACATGGATCGCAGTTGCGGTCTTTTTTGTTTTATACGTGGGGCAAATTGCTTATACCAATCACTTGTCTGGGAAGCTGCGCAAGGCACATGAGCAATGTAATGCAAAGATCCAAGAAATTGAGCAAAAGCACCTTAAGGCTTTGGCTGAAAAACAAAATCAAATCAACCAGGTAAGTGCAGACTATGAAACACTTAAATCAGAACAGCGCATTAAAACAGAAACAGTCACACGTGAAGTTCAAAAAATCATTGAGCAGCCTGTTTATCGCAATGACTGCTTTGACAGTGACGGCGTGCAGCAACTCAACTCACTTATCGCCAGTGGTGCCAGCAAACCTCCTTGAGCCATGCGCAGATCTGCAACAACTAGAGTCAGGGCAGGGTAAGGCTTTAATGCTTTGGTCTGTTGATACGGTTGCTAAATACAATGACTGTAAGGCACGACATGGTGCAATTGTGAAGGCCCTCAAGTGAGGGCTTTATTTTTCCTTAAGAGATTCTGTCCTTTTTATAATGAAATTTCTTTCAAGTTTAACTAGAGAGTCTTGAAAATCTCTAAATGCATGAAAAATAATAAGCATGTTGGGAGGTGTTTGTTGATTTCCTGAGTCCAATACTTTTTGCTTAAAATCTCTAAAGGCACTTTTATAAACTTTTAAGCTATCCACTGTATCGATAAAATTATTATTGATAATTGCTAGAGTTTGTATTGACCTCGTTAATGTTAAAAAAGAAATATGCAGCTCAGGTAAATGCGCTTTTAAATCTTCATAAACCAATTTACGCCTATCCACATCTAATTGGACTTTACTGTCTTGCATTTCATAAAATAAATCTTGAAAAAAGATGTATTGTCGAGAAAACATTAAATCAAAATCTTCAAAATTTCTTAGAATTTGATTGATAAATGCAACATCTATATTTTTGTTATGCTGCTCCCTCCAATCATTAAATAATAGAGTCGCAATATAAGCTGCGATAAGGGTAGCGCCACCACTAAAAAAAGAGGAAACAATAGACCAAGTGTCTTTTAGTGAGTTTGATGAACCCTTAAATTCAAACAATATCCAAGATGAAGCAAAACAGAAAAAGCCTATGGCCATTGTAATGGCAATAATATTTATAATTTTATTTTGAATATCACTCACTAACTATCTCCACGCCCTCCCAGAAATCACCCTTCTTTTTCGCCAAGAAAATATCAGCATCCCGAACACTCATAAAATACTTGGCTTTCTCGTAATCACTGGTCCAATGCCAACCCGATTGATCTACAAAATTCACTTCTGACAATTCCCAATAATCCAAATCATCTTCTTGTTTTACATAGGAGAGATACTTTTTATTTTTCTTCATAACAATCATAGATTCACCTCACCAGCTATCAACCATATCAGCCCAATCTTGCATCATTTTTCTACGCTCTTCTAAATTTTGAGCGTGATTATATGTGCCACGAACCGCATTTTTATCTACATGCGCAAGCTGCAATTCTATCCATTCTGAGCTATATCCAGCCTCATGAAGCAATGTTGATGCTGTGGCTCGAAAGTCGTGTGCTGTGAACTCAAAACCCATAGATCCAAGCGCTCGATTTATGGTGGTTTTGTTCATTATTTTTGATTTATTAAAGACCGAGCAAAACACATATTCATCATTTGATTGTAGTTTTTGACTCTCTAAGATTTTAAAAATTTGATCGCTAATTGGCACCAAATGAGTTCTGTTCATTTTGATGTTTCGCTCACCTTGATCCAGCTGCTCTTTCGTTGCTGGTGGTATAGTGATTAATCTATTTTCAAGATCAATCCACTCCCAACGCAAGCGACAAACCTCAATTGATCGCATCATTGAATACAATAAAAGGAGTATTGAATTTTTAACCATTTCAGTAGATCGACTGTTTTTTAGCGCACTATTAAAACGTGATTTTTCATCACTCGTTAAAGGTCTAGCGGTTTGCTTTGGAGGGCGCTCAACAGTTTGGCCAAGTGATATTGCTGGATTGCTTTCGCAGCGCAGATTGGCGATAGCGTAGTTAAAGATTGAATTCACAAGTTGGCGATTACGAATAGCCGTGCTTTCACCAGTACCATGATTCATCTGCTTAGATACGCGCTTAATCGTATCTTTCTGCATTCTGAGCACATCATGCGGAGTAATTGTTTTTAAATCTTTACTGCCAAATGCAGGAAATAAATCACGCGCAAAAGCTTTCTCTACGGTAAGCCTAAACGATTCAGACCTTTTATTTTTCTTTACTTCATACCATTCAAGGGCAATATCCTTAAATGTAGATTCTGACTTAAGTTTGGCTTGCTCCCTTTCCTCAATTCGATATTTGGCTGGATCAATATTCTGATCCAACAGTGTTTTTTGATCTATGGTTTTTTGACGGGCAGTAGCCAGACTTACAACAGGGTATTCACCGAGACTTAACATTGATGCTTTCCCGAGAAAACGATAACGAAAACGCCAGTGCTTTGATCCATTCGGACGCACTTCAATACATAGTCCAGAATGATCTGCCATCCTGTACATTTTATCTCTTGGTTTTAATTGTTTGATCTTGGTATCATTTAGCATAGGTTGTGAGTAACGAAGTGTCGAAAGCTTGTTACTCACAATCTTACTCACATATCCATTTAATGCAATTAGACAATAATTTACGGCAGTTAATGTAAGAGGGTGTGTTGAGTAAGGCTAAGTATTTTATTTTTATAACAATTTATAATATTTAACAAATCTGATTCTTTTCGATCATCAAAAGCATGAGCGTATTAACCTTTGAAATTTATGCACTTAAATGTGCTTTGAATAGTCCGAAATGATTCTAAATAGTTGTATATTGACCCAAATATCGTGTGGATATTTTAAATAGAAAAATAGTGAAATATTTAGAATGCAGCCAATCATAGCAAATATTATTCAATTTCTGCTGAACAATTTCGCCAAAGTTCATCGCAACTGAAATCATTTCAATAAATTTTCGACTTATAAATTTGGGATTTAATTTGAACAAGACATTAGGCTGAATTTAAGTGGGTAAAATATGTTCAATTGATATTTTAAAAAGATCTGCTTGATGTCGTTAAAAATAGCAATTCAGGCTCTAGATGGAAAAATATGAACCGTTTTGAAGCAAAATCACCAAAATGGAGCACAATTAATGTTAAGGTAAATTGATTAAAATTAAAACAAAATGGTTAAATTAACGTCAAAAAATGGATACTTTACGGGCTCAAAAAACCTAGATATCGATCATTAATTCAGTTATTACGCCAGTATTTTTCCATTTATAACTAGCTAAGCCATTAGTTTCTATCGTATTTAAATTCGACCTTAAAGCATTGATAAAATCTCAATGATTTTATCGTTGAAAGCGATTAATCATTTTGGTGCAAAACCAAGTTGCACTATTTTGATACACCTGCGAGAAGTTTTTAAACAAAAGTGATGAAGAGTGGCTGAATATGGTGCATTTACTGTTACACACAGTATAATAGTCGAAAAGCTAGGAGCTAAAATCTTCTATTCTGATAAGGAATTCAATATTTTAGCTTGGCTTTTAAAAGTTGGTACGGTAATTGCTTAATAACTACCAACTACTAACACGCACTTCAGTGTGCACAAAAAAATCATCGGAGCAAAATGAGCATGGCGAACAAGGTCCTTCAACTCATCCAAGAAAGTGGCGCAAAATGGGTCGATTTTCGCTTTACTGATACTAAGGGTAAAGAACAACACGTAACTTACCCAGCAGATTCAATCGACGAAGATACGTTTGAAGATGGCAAAATGTTTGATGGTTCTTCAATTGCTGGTTGGAAAGGCATTGAAGCATCTGACATGATCTTACGTCCAGATGCAGAAACTTGTTTTATCGACCCGTTCTTTGCAGAAGCTACAGTTGTTGTGACTTGTGATGTTATCGAACCTTCAACTGGTCAAGGTTATGAACGTGATCCACGCTCTATTGCTCGCCGTGCGGAAGAATACCTAAAATCAACTGGTATCGGTGATACTGCTTATTTTGGTCCAGAACCAGAATTCTTCGTATTTGACGAAGTAAAATGGGACATCGATATGTCTGGCGCGCGCCACACATTAATCGCTGAAGAAGCTGCTTGGTCTACTGGTAAAGATTACGAAGCTGGTAACTCTGGTCACCGTCCACGTGTGAAAGGTGGTTACTTCCCAGTTCCTCCTGTAGATTCTTCACAAGATATGCGTGCAGATATGTGTGCAAAAATTGAAGACATCATGGGCCCAGGTCGTGTAGAAGTACATCACCACGAAGTTGCATCTTGCCAGCTTGAAATCGGTGTAAGCTTCAACACTATGGTTCGCAAAGCGGACGAAGTTCAACAGTTCAAATATGCTGTTTGGAACGTTGCTCACCAATATGCTAAAACTGCTACATTTATGCCTAAACCAATGGTTGGCGATAACGGTTCTGGTATGCACGTTCACATGTCGATCTCTAAAGATGGCAAGAACTTGTTTGCTGGTGATGAATACGCTGGTCTTTCAGAAATGGCGTTGTACTTCATTGGCGGTGTGATCAAACACGCTCGTTCATTGAACGCAATCACAAACCCATCAACTAACTCGTACAAACGTTTAGTTCCACATTTCGAAGCACCGATTATGCTTGCTTACTCAGCACGTAACCGTTCAGCTTCTATCCGTATTCCTTACGTTTCTAGCCCTAAAGGCAAACGTATCGAAGCACGTTTCCCAGATCCAATGATGAACCCGTACTTAGGTTTCGCTGCACTTCTTATGGCTGGTCTTGACGGTATTCAAAACAAGATCCACCCAGGTGAAGCTGCTGACAAGAACTTGTACGACCTTCCTCCTGAAGAAGAAGCTAAAATCCCTACAGTGGCTCATAGCTTAGATATGGCGCTTGAAGCTCTTGCAGCTGACCATGATTACCTTCTTAAAGGTGGCGTGTTCACTAAAGAAATGCTTGATGCCTACATCGAACTTAAAACTGAAGAAGTTCGTCGTCTTAACACGACTACTCACCCAGTTGAATTCGACATGTACTACAGCTTGTAATTCTGTACAGAATTGCACTGTAAAAAGACCCGCCTTGTGCGGGTTTTTTATGAGATGGGTTAAGATAAAGCAAAGAGTTGAATGAATATCTAAACATGGCAAAACCACGTAAAAAACATACCGGTTTTTTCCCTTGGATTGATCCAGCGGATCAGGCAAAGGGATTTAAACTTAACTTCTCAGAAGTGACTTATTTGGAAGTGGGGCGGACCGTTGAAGGCTATAAACAGGTTCAATTTGTCGAGTTGAAAAACCCAGAGCTGGCATTGGAGTTTGAATACCCTGAAAGTTTTTATATTACGACCGAAGGGTTGGTTTTAATAAAAACGCCGCAAGGCAAGTTTGAAGCCATTGCCAAGACAGATAACTTTTAATTCAACACTAAAAAATTGAACTGAAAAAATGACCTGCAATATTGCAGGTCATTTTTTATTGAGCTTTAAGTGATTTGCTAATCGTCATTGCAAACCATGCTGTTTTAAATTGTCGATTTCATAAGGCGCATCTTCGGCAGGGTAGCGTAAGTTTTCTAATCCTTTGGTTTTGGCAATGGACCAAATCACACTCTCTCCCGCAGGGATGTTTTGGCTGCGCTGTGCATATAGTGGGTTTTGTAGGGCGTCTGCTGCTGAAATAAATGTCCAGCCATGCTGCTGAAAGGCGGTAATGAGATCTTTTAAAAATGCGGCATTAATAGCATTTACATGTAAAAGTAAAACATGCTGTGGTGAACGATTTATGGTGAGCTGGGCAAGTTGGTCATAATAATCTGCTCGGTGAAGCAGGTGAGCAATATATGCTTGTTTTAGTCGGTCTAATTTGTCCTGATCTTGCTGTTTGGCATAGTCGAGATATTTTTGGTTATAAAACCAGTCACTGGCATCTATACTCACACCGCCAATGCGGTATTGATGCTGCTCTAACCACTGATAGACAGCATCACGTTTTTCAGCGCTATTACCTTCTTTTAAAAATGGATAACGATAGATACGTGTGTAATTCGGCAGCGTTTTTAACACTGTATCCGCATGTTCAATGCTGTGCAGATAATCGTGTACAGTGACACTTTGTTTATTCAGGTTTTGGTGCAATGCACTGTGATTGCCAATCAGATGGCCAGATTGTCCCCACGCTTGAATCAGTTGTTTACCTTGATAATCGCCAATTTTAATCAGGCTAGGGAAGACAATAGTTTTGATTTGTTGATCATGCAGATGTTTTAAAATTTGGGCATTGATTTGTTCCGCTTGTGCGTTAAACGCTGGATTTAATCCATCATCAAAACTGAGTGCAAGAGATTTTGCTTGAACCGTGATATTGGCACAAAGTAAAACGAAAAAAATAAAAACATATAGCGGCTTATATGGAAACATTATGCTTGTGTAATTTGGTGGTTATCCACGACATCATACTGGGTAAGTGAGGTTTGTGTTGATTGCATATGTAATGAAGTACTTAAGCCGTTTTGGTTTTGCTCATTTTACTGAAAACAAGCTATGGGTCATGAAAAACGATGTTGAGTTGGTTACACTAAGGATTCGCTATACTCAGCAAATGCTTATAAGGGAAATGAAATATGCAGCGTCAAGCATGCGAAATGCGGGATAAAAGAATGTCTCCTGAATTAAGAACATGGTTGTATGCTTCGGGTTCATTAACCCAACAATTAACAGATTTTGCCCAAGGCGTATTTAAGGTTGAGCCGAGTATTGAGCAATTTCAACGTATGACGCTTCAAGATGCACGGTGGCTACAAATGCCAATACAGCACACAGCTTGGGTACGTGAAAGTTATTTATATGGCTGTGAAGCTGAGCCGTGGGTCAAGGCAAAAAGTATATTTCCAATCCTTAGCATACAAGGACGTGCGCGGATTTTTCAGCATATTGGTAAAAAACCGATCGGACATTTTTTATTTCAGCGTACCAATCCGAAGTGTGAGCGGCGTGTACTGTGGCTAGGCGATGGTTGGACACGTCAGAGCTGTTATACTTGGCATGGTTGTAAATTTATAGTTCAGGAAACTTTTTTAGCGAGTTTTGAGCAATATTTGCAGAAATAACATTACCAGATGAAGGACAGTCATGGCCGTGGTGCAACAGATTACTTGGCAGCAGCGTTTAGAAGCTTATTACTATTTATGTCGCTTCGATAAGCCAATTGGCACGGAACTGGTTTTTTGGCCAACCATGTGGGCACTGTGGATTGCCAATCAAGGAACACCGCAATTCAGTATTTTGATTCCCATGATTTTGGGCACGATATTTATGCGTGCAGCAGGTTGTGCGATTAATGACTTTGCTGACCGTAAAGTCGATGGTGCTGTGGAAAGAACCAAGCATCGTCCTTTAGCCACTGGGGTGATTAGTGCTAAAGAAGCCATATATGTGTTCTTGATCTTGGTGCTTGCTAGCGCATGTATGTTGTTCTTTTTACCGATAGAAACTTTTTATTGGTCCTTTGGTGCATTGTTTTTAGCGTTCATTTATCCCTTTATGAAACGCTACACGCATCTGCCACAAGTATTTTTAGGCGCGGCATTTTCATGGTCGATTCCTATGGCTTATACCGCTGTGGGGCAAACACCTGATTTAACGTGTTGGTTATTGTATTTCGGTAATTTGGCGTGGACCGTTGCATATGACACACAATATGCCATTACTGACCGTGAATATGATTTGAAAATTGGCGTGAAATCGACTGCGATTTTATTTGGTAAATATGATATTGAAATCATTTCTTTATTACAGGCGCTAAGCATTGTACTGATTGGTTCTGCGTTGTATTTAGAAGATCTCTTGATGCCATTCGGTTTGCTCGCGTTGTTGGCTGTGGCTGCCGATTTTATTTACCAGTGGACTAAAACTAAAGACCGTGATCCGCAGTTATGTTTTTGGGCGTTTCGCCATAACCGTTGGGTAGGGCTTATGATTTTTATAGGGATTTTCATGGCCCTTAAACTTTAATGTCATTGATCTGAAACTGTTTAAAATGAACTAAAGCATCCTATTCGGGTGCTTTTTTTTATGTCTTAATAAAAAGGCATGTAGTTTCATGTTTAAAGAATAATGATTAAAAAGGATATTTTATGAAACGTTCAAAAATAGCATTAGCTCTGACAGTTGCAGTTTCTATGCTGTCTTTAACCGCGTGTAATGATGATGATAATGACTCATCATCTTCGAATCAAAAATCAACATTTGTTTCTGAAGCAAATTATGCTTTAGATACTGTAGACAATACATCGTCCATAAAAGTCATGACGTATAACATGACCAATGTGCAGGGGAAAGCAGCGACTGCAACAGCCTTGGTATTATTTCCAAAAGCTACACAACCTAAAGATGGGTATCGCGTTGTGGTGTGGGAGCATGGAACAGTTGGAGCAGGAGATGAGTGTGCTCCAAGTAAAAATGTAATTCATCCACGTTTTAAAATTCTAGCTAACACGCTTATGGCGGCAGGTTATGTAATTGTGGCGCCAGACTATGAAGGCTTAGGAACCAAAGGAGTTCATCCATACCTTAATTTATCAAGTGCGGCAAATTCGGCGCTTACTGCAGTTAAAGCGGCAAAAGAACATTATGGTAAGCAACTCAATGGTCAGTGGATGTCGATTGGTCAATCGCAAGGTGGTCATGCATCCTTAGGCACGGCGGAATTTGCGAATACCGATACTAACTATAAAGGTGCAGTAGCAGCCGCACCTGCGTCGAGTTTAGGCACGATTATTAAGATTTATTTAGATCCAAAACTAAATGTTGATGCAAACGGTCAACCTAAACCCCATGGATTGAATAGATTGGATGAACAGTTGGCTCAAGTGCGTTATGCACTTGGTGTGGGGCAGCTTTCGGAGGTTCAAGCACAAGCGTTAATTGATCAAATTGCAGATGGCTATGCTGAGCTTTTGGCATATGCTGCATTGACCAGTTCGGGTATTAAAGCCTATGAGCCAAATTATGATTTAAAAAATATCTTTACTGCTGATGCTGGTGTTATTGCAGAAAAAGCCTATGGACGTACAGGGGATGACGGTGCATGTTTAAGTTATGCCGATCCAAATGGCGCAAATGGTTTGCAAGAACAGTTTAAAGCAGCTGTGATTGAATTCTTAAAGGATCCAATGCATAAGGTTTCACAGTACGGAATTGATTTGAATAAAATTGATACCGATCCTGTCGTTCAGAAATTTTTAAATGATAATCAGCCAGCGACAAATGCTACTGCTGCCAAAGTAATTAAAGCGCCTGTGTATATTATTCAAGGTGCAAATGATCAGGCAGTTATTCCTGTGGTTACGCAAGCGCTATTTGCAAATATGAAAACACAAGCGAAGAAGTATTTCCCAGATGAAAATTATGCTGAAGGTTATCAATTAGACGTTGTGCCAAATGCAAGTCATACACAGGCAATTATCTGTAGAAATGCGCAAGCGGTCGAATTTATTCAAGCTAAAATGTCTGCAGGTACAGGTATTGTCTTAACCAATGAGCAAAAAGATGCAAGCCAAAGTCCACATTGTAAGGGGGTAGCTGCTTCAAGCTAAGTTTTTTCAATAATAAAAAAAGGAGCATGTCTCCTTTTTTTTGCATATTGGATTATTAATCATTCAATCCTTAAAAATGAGGGGCACAGTTAGTTCGAGCAAAGAATGTTATGAATACTTGAGCGAATTTTGTTTTTTGCTATATTGGGCGTCGAATTATTTATGTATATGAAAGAATAGTTATGTCTGAAGTTAAGCCAAAACCCAATACCAAAAAGATGATCACTCTGATGGCACTTGGGCTATTGATTCCTATATTTTTGGTCAGTATGGCTTTTCTTGCAGTCAATAGTGATGCCAAAAACCAAGAAAAATATAAGCAACAACAAGCTGAGATGATTGAGCGTATTAAAGCAAAAGAAGCACAAGATGAGGCTTTGGCTGCTGAGGCTGACCAAGCAGTATCAGAAGTGCTGGCAGCTCAAGAGTCAAATGCTCAATAAAATTCTGCTTACGTTATGGATGTGAATGCAATGCGCATTCACTCAATGTTCGATTGTACCTTAGGTATTTAACAACTATTTATTTACATCATGCCTGAGCGTGTGAACTGTTGGAATACTGGTATAGCGGATTACACGGTAGCCAGCTTCTTCAAGCATTGCATCACGTTCAGCATCTTCTTGCTCTTTGCCTATATGACTGGGGTCATCCAGTTCGATAATTACAAGCACATCGTAAGTTTGGTCAAGTATGACAAAATCAGTGACTTTTCGATTAAATCTATTTCTGATTTTGTAATTTTGAGTGGTGATCAGTGCGCTAAACGCCACTTGTGCTAAAATGTGGTAGTCCGGAAATGCTTCATTTAAACGATGAAACATCTTACTTTCAAAGGCAGTGATTACACGACGTGGGAAAAACTTTTGTTTGCTTCTAAACAGTCTCGGAAAGACTAAGCAGACAAGGGCAAAAGTTGCCAAGCAACCAATAATAAAAAATGTAAACTGACTGAGATTTGGCACGAAATAAACTACATATATGAAAAAAGCCCACGTCATGATGCGTGGGCTTTTTAGAATTTGGCTCTCCAACCTGGGCTCGAACCAGGGACCTGCGGATTAACAGTCCGTCGCTCTACCGACTGAGCTATTGGAGAATCTGCACGCATTCTATGGGGCAAATGCAGTGAGGTCAAGTCAGAATTGCAAAAAATAAGGAAATTTAGGCTGAATGTATTAAATATAAACACCTTTAATATAAAGCGTTTTTAAAACTTAAGCTCTGACTATTCTTTCTAATGTGGTCGGAGAGCTAAGTGAATAGCTTAGGTCATAGAGCAAGTTATACTTATCTTAAAACAAAAGTCAGAGCATAAAAAAAGCCCACGACATAATGCGTGGGCTTTTAGAATTTGGCTCTCCAACCTGGGCTCGAACCAGGGACCTGCGGATTAACAGTCCGTCGCTCTACCGACTGAGCTATTGGAGAATCTGAAGTGGATTCTAAAGATGTATGGGAGGGTGGTCAAGCCTGATTTAAATAAAATACTTAAAAATCAAATTAAGTGTTTTAAAAATAGCCGAATCAGACAACTTGGTACATATACGGATACTTTTTAGGAAAGCAAAAACAAAAAGGTAGGTATGCTTTGTTAAATATCAGGCAATAAAAAACCCACTTCGCAATGAGTGGGCTTTTTAGAATCTGGCTCTTCCACCTGGGCTCGAACCAGGGACCTGCGGATTAACAGTCCGTCGCTCTACCGACTGAGCTATGGAAGAATAGATGGCTCTCCAACCTGGGCTCGAACCAGGGACCTGCGGATTAACAGTCCGTCGCTCTACCGACTGAGCTATTGGAGAATCTGATGCGCATTTTAGGGATGAATTTTAAAGTGGTCAAGCAGATTTGATGAAATGACTATTTGAATGTTTTTTTATTGTTCAAGTCTAGAAATTTTTTCTTAAATAGCGGTTATTTTTGAAGTTTTTTATATCATCTAGGTTGCTGATTTGCTTTATCGTCAAATTTTGTAGATTTAAATTTTTAAGCGTTGTTATGCGTTTCTCTTGATCTAAAGGAATTATAATTTGGAATAATAAATATATTTCTAAAATTTGATGGTTTGCGAAGGTATCTAAATGAAATTTAGAAAAAGACATAACAGGTTTAATGGTGTTTTGGTGTAGATTAAAAAGATTTTGATTGTGTTTGAATACAATCCTTAATAAATATTCATTACCGACAGGTAATAGTTTGTAGTGACTTTTTGTGTTGTTAATGGATATGCTTTCTATTTGATCATAGTTAAACTGAATTTTCATTATATAAAGTTGAATTATACAATGACTTTCGAAAAATCTAATTTGTGGCAGTCCATTTTTGATGATAAGTAAAATTAAGACGAATTCCATAATTGATAATCCAGTCAGTATTAGTGCTGAATTAAAGCTATATTTAATAGATTCTTGAACATAAGAGTAACTCACATACTGGATTATAGTGATAAAGATAAACATCACTAATATTTTGGTATATTTTGCTTTTATGATTAGTAATGGCTCTTGATTCATTCTTTTGTGTAATATTGTTTGTTGTGGCCGTATGATATTTAAAGCATAAAAAATCACCCTAAAAGGGTGATTTTTTTGACTTTTGAATAAGTTTTAAAACTTATTTTTCAACGCCAGCAGCTTGACCTGCATATTTAGCGTTTGCATAGTCCCAGTTCACTAGGCTTTCTAAGAAAGTAGAGATGTATTTAGGACGAGCGTTACGGAAGTCGATGTAGTAAGCATGTTCCCAAACGTCGATAGTCAACACTGCAACTTTACCGTGAGCAAGTGGAGTGTCAGCATTTGAAGTTTTAAGGATAGAAAGGTTGCCGTTTACTTCGTCAGCAACTAACCAAGCCCAACCTGAACCGAACTGAGTTGCAGCAGCATTTGCAAATTCTTCAGCGAATTTTTCGTAAGAACCGAAAGCTTCGTCGATTTTAGCTGCTAAAGCGCCAGTAGCTTTACCGCCACCGTTTTTAGCCATACAGTTCCAGTAGAATGTGTGGTTCCATACTTGAGCTGCATTGTTGAAGATACCAGCTTTAGAAGCATCGCCTTTAACAGTAGTGATGATTTCTTCTAAAGTTTTGCCAGCAAGGTCAGTACCTTCAATTGCTTTGTTTAGGTTAACCACATAAGTATTGTGGTGTTTGTCGTGATGGTATTCTAAAGTTTCTTTGCTGATGTGCGGAGCAAGATCTTCGTAACCGTAAGGTAATGCTGGTAAAGTAATCGTTGTCATGTTTTCAATTCCTTGCATTTTGCTGGGTTTTGACATTAAGTGCCGTTATTGTAATAGATTCTTGCAGTAAAATGCGCATTGCTTATAAATAACAATACAGAATAAAGCCTGAAAATATACGTATAAGGACTGAGTCAAAGACCAAGACGATTTAAATTAAATCGGGTTGTTTAATTCGAAATAACTATACTCAATATTGAACTGTTCTGAAATAGCTTTTGCGAGTCGTTGTACACCATATCTTTCAGTTGCATGATGTCCGCAGGCATAATAATGCACATTTAATTCTTCAGCTTCGTAAAAAGTACGTTCACTCACTTCACCTGAAATGTACGCATCACAATCTAATGCAGCGGCTTTGCCAATAAAGTCTTGTGCGCCACCCGTACACAAACCAATTTTTTGAATCGATGGTTTATCTGCCGGCAGGTGAATGACATCAAATCCTAATTTTTCAGAAACGAAGTCTTTAAACGCCGCTGGAGTCATTGCTTGTTTTAAATAACCAACATTACCAATAGGATTGCGCTCAGTAGGATCTAAGGCTTCAATATTCTCTAATTCGAGCAAATCTGCTATCGCTGCATTATTACCTAAAGTAGGGTGACTATCTAAAGGTAAGTGATAACCAACGAGTGAAATATCGTTTTTGATCAGGGTTTTGATGCGTTTGCCACGCATACCTGTGATTGGGTAAGCTTCACCTTTCCAAAAATAACCATGGTGTACCAATAGCAAATCAGCTTTTTCTGCTATCGCGGCTTCAATCGCTGTTTGTGATGCGGTAACTGCACATAAAATTTTATGTACTTCTGCTGAGCCTTCAATTTGCAAGCCGTTGGGAGCATAGTCCTTAAATTCATGTGCTTTGAGTGTGCTGTCACACCACTGAATAATTTCACTTAAATGAGCCATATACTGTCCAAAATCTCAAAGAGATGCATCAAAATTTACGATTGTTTAAATTGTAACTAAAGAATCACAAATCTCTGTATTTATTTTTAATTTTGTTGAAAATATTACATTACAATACGATATAAATTATTTAGCCATCAATGAATTATAAAATTTAGAGGATATAGACGTGCGTCGGACCTTTACATGGTTACCTTGGGTATTATTAATACTTGTGATCATCGGTTTCTTTACATGGCAACAGGTTCAAAAACCTAAAGCACCCATTGCCCCAGATGGGGTCAAAATGCCTGCAGAAAAGGTTGAGCCCCTCATTGATACGTCGCGTACAGGCGGTGTGGTTTCATATAGTGCTGCGGTAAAAGTTGCTGCTCCAGCGGTTGTGAATATTTTCACTACGCAAAAAGTGAAACAGTTGGATCATCCTTTATTAAATGATCCTGTTTACCGTGAGTTTTTTGGTAATCAACTTCCAGATCAAACCAATCAAAATGAAAATAGTTTAGGTTCAGGTGTGATTGTCCGTCCAGATGGCTATATTTTGACGAATAACCACGTGATTGCACAGGCCGATCAGATCGTTGTGGCTTTACATGATGGTCGTCGTGCTGAAGCGAAAGTTGTGGGCACAGACCCAGATACAGACTTAGCTGTGATTAAGATTGAAATGAGTCAATTACCGGTTTTACCGTTTAAGCTAAGTGGCAATGAAGTCGGTGATGTCGTCCTAGCGATTGGTAACCCTTTTGGCGTGGGTCAGACGGTTACGCAAGGGATTATCTCAGCTACAGGTCGTTCAGATTTGGGAATCAACACTTACGAAGACTTTATTCAAACAGATGCGGCGATCAACCCCGGCAACTCTGGTGGTGCTTTAATTGATGTTGCAGGGAACTTAATTGGTGTAAATACCGCGATCTTCTCGCAGTCAGGTGGCTCTTTGGGGATTGGTTTTGCCATTCCTGCAAAAGTGTGCCAACAAGTGCTGAACGCTATTTTAAAAGATGGGCGAGTGGTACGTGGTTGGTTAGGTATTAGTTTACTTCCAATTAAACAAGAAAATATTTTAGATCCACGGGTGAATGGCGTGATTGTCGCAGATGTCATTCGCAATGGACCAGCAGCACAAGCAGGTTTAAAACGTGGTGATAAAATCATGAAAGTGAATAATGAGCTAATTACCTCGACTTCGCATTTAATCAACTACGTTGCACAACAAGCGCCATTGAGCACTATGCAAATTGACATTGAGCGAGACGGAAAGGCGATGACATTGCCGGTACAAGTGGGAGAGCGTAAACCGCAAACTCAAAACAGTGACTCGCAATATATTCCATTACCCCGCTAGCATAGAAAATCCCTCTTCATGAGGGATTTTTTTTTAGTTCCTTTTTTGCACATCGCTTTTAAGTGCATCGTTTGCGCCAAACAATGCGCTTTGTAATTGAAATATCAATTACAAAAATGCATTGAACACTTTGCTGAATTTGGCTTAATTTATAAGCAATAATAATCAGATAAGCGTATAAGAATATGAGCTTTTTACCCGCTGAACATGCCAAAGTTTTATCCAGTCAAGCCAATTTAGATATCGCCTTATATAAGACACGTTTGGCTTTGCTGATTGAGGAAAATGCCAAACAGGGGAATACCGCCGTATTTACGGTTTTACCCAAGCATTTAGCTTTAGAAGAGATTCGAAGTTTATCTGCTGAGCTTACAGAATTGGGATATCAAGTTCGATTTGAAGTGAATGAATTCTTCTATAATTTTAATGTCTACTGGATTTGATTCGGGATTCACTGCATTTAAGGTCCTAAGTTAAAAACAAGATGAAACCCTTTAGAAAACCACGATAATCGTAGTTTTCTAAAGCCGTTTTATAATGCAGTAACTTATTCAGATTTTTGATAGTCATTAATGACTTCAAGTGCCGCACGAAAGGCTTCTTGAGTCGCCGGTGCGCCACAATATGGCAAACTATGAAGTAACACTTCCTGAATTTCTTCTACAGTCGCCCCATTATTTAAAGCACCTCGGACATGACCCTTGAGTTCTGTCGGACTTTTTTGTGCAATTAAAAAGGCAATGGTAATCAGTGAGCGATATTTACGGGGTAAAACGCCTTCACGTTGCCAAGTTGAACCCCATGCATGCTCATTAATCCAATCTTGCAAAGGTTGAGTAAATGGCACGGTATTGTCTTGCGCACGTTTGACGAAACTCTCACCCATAACTTCAGTACGAACTTTTAAGCCATTTTCATAATCTTGTTGTGACATGCAGCAAACCCTCTGTGATGTAATTTTGCAATACAGCCTATACCTTTGACTCTACGATACCATTGGCTGATGGTCTTATAAAAAAGCCATCCCATTGTTTAAGAGTGGAATGGCTTTTATTTTGAGAAAAATAAAGCTTAAAAGCGATGCAGAAGCTGATTAATAACGCAGGAATGCTTCTGGTTCATCATTGGTGTGTTGTTGCTTTTTCACTTCTGGTGAAACGGTTAAATGTGGATTGGATAGCTCAAGTTCGTGGATGAGTTGCATATCGAAAACATCTGTGAGCATACTGTCATAGCGTTGAATGTTGTAAGTGCTGAGCTGTTCAGCTTCGGAGGCAGTAATGACTTTTTGTGCAATGGCATCGGCTATATGTGCTTCAAAAGTTAAACCTTTAAATTGGCCTTTAGATTCAGCTTTTTTAAATTGGTTCCACAGCGGTTCAATTTTTAACAGTTGTAAAAAGGCATTTTCCATACGACCAGAAACTTCATCTGCTGCGGTGCTGTAATACACGTGCTTTTTCAGTTCTTGGCGGAAAGTATTGTCTAGCATCATTTGAGTGGCAACTTCACGTTTTAAACGGTCTGTCGGTTTAGCAACAACTCGTCCAAACGGAAAGCAGATGATTTTTACTACGCTTGCTGCTAGTCGCATTGGGAAGTTATCAAATAAGCCCTGGAAAGCTTCTTCAACATTGTACAAAGCTTTATCTAATGCAAGTTGCGCATGTAATTGTTCAGCTTCACTTCTTTGACCTTGTTCATAATATTTAAGAATAGCCGTCGCGATAAATAAATAAGAGTGAATGTCTGCAAGTCGGCCCGAAAGCATTTCTTTACGTTTAATATCACCGGCTAATAGGCCAAGACACATATCTGCAGTCAGCGCGAAATCGGCACTGAATCGATTAATTTTTTTATAGTAGGGGCGGCTAAATTCATCTGCTGAAGCTGGTGAGTCGGATGGGCCACCTGTGAACGCATAAGCAAAGGCGCGTGCAGTTCGGTTAAAGGTATAGCCTAAGTGCTTAAACAGCATTTCATTGAATGAATTGAGTGCAGTGTTTTTATCTTCGGCTTGAAGTAATTGTAGCTCCTCAAATAAATATGGATGGCAACGCATTGAGCCTTGTCCAAAAATCATCAAAGAGCGACTTAGAATATTGGCACCTTCGACAGTAATTGACACAGGAATGGCCTGATAATTCAAAGCTAAAAAATTACGAGGTCCCATTTGCACGGCACGTCCACCGACGATGTCCATGCCGTGATTAACTACTTTACGCATGGTTTCAGTGGCATAGTATTTAGCCATTGCAGTCATTACAGCAGGTTTGCCGCCTTGGTTTAAACCACAAGTCACCAAATAGCGAAATGCTTCAAGCATATAAGCATCTGAAGCGATATCACTCGATGCTTCTTGCACACCTTCAAAATTACCTACAGAAATTTTAAACTGCTGACGAACTTTGGCAAATGCACCGACATTTAAATATGCCATTTCTCCGGCTGCCGTTGACAATGCAGGGAGTGAAATACCACGACCAACCGCTAAGCATTCCATTAGCATACGCCAGCCTTTACCGGCATTTTCTATCCCACCAATGATCCAGTCTAAGGGAATAAAGACATCTTTACCTTCAACTGTCCCATTCATAAATGGTGAGCCTGGATTATGACGAGGCCCTGTAATGACACCGTCATGACTCGCCGGTAGCAGCGCGCAGGTGATGCCGTATTCAGTTTTATTTTTATCTCCCAATAAGCCATCTGGATCGTATAACTTAAATGCAAGACCAATGACGGTGGCAATTGGTGCAAGAGTAATCCAGCGTTTGGAGAAGTTCATGTTTAAGCCGAGCACCTGTTGTCCTTCAAAAGTGCCATAACAGACGACACCTGTATCTGGAATGGCGCCTGCATCCGAACCGGCTTCAGGACTGGTGAGTCCAAAACATGGAATTTCTTCACCTTTTGCAAGGCCAGGGAGGTATCGGTCTTTTTGTGCTTCGGTACCATAGTGTAGAAGTAATTCCCCCGGTCCAAGAGAGTTGGGCACCATACAACTGACTGCGGCAGTCAGTGATCGGGATGCAATTTTGCTCATGACACGGCTTTGTGCAAATGAACTAAATTCACGGCCCCCGTAAGATTTTGGAATCACCAGTCCTAAGAAACCATTATCTTTAATAAATTGCCAAGCTTCTGGTGGGAGGTCTTTATGTTTATGGTGAATATCCCACTCGTTGAGCATGGCACAAAGTTGTTCAACTTCATTATCAATGAAAGATTGTTCTTCAGCGCTGAGCTGAGGGTAGGGATAAGCCTCAAATTTTTTCCAATCAGGCGCACCCATAAATAGCTCTTTTTCCCACCAACTTGTTCCTGCATCCAACGCTTCACGTTCCGTAGTACTCATACTCGGCATCGCATTTGCTAAGGTTTTATAGGCAGGTTTGGTGAGCAGATTGAGCCGCAGTGGGTCAATCAACATAACTAAAATTAAAGCAATAAGCGGGATGCCAAGTATTAATGACCATGGGGTTAAAAAGGCGAGTGCAATTGAAACAAATATCAGTGTTATTGCACCTACAGCTCGTGAAAGTTCAAAGAAAAAAACGGCCCAAAGAGCAAAAATAAAGAGTACTGCACTGAGTATAAATAGCATTTGTTATGGCTCCAGTGACAAGGGCCAGAGCGTTATGCGTTTAAAACCGCCTACATGCGTTTAAAAATGATCTCATCTTTTGTCTTTCTGATTTTAAAGTGCATGAGACTGTCAAAATGGCATCACTCGGCTGGTGAGTATGATTGGACAATTGCGCGAATATAATGAAAGCGCAAATAAAGTGTTATCAATAGATTGATTAATGAATAATCACAACACAATCCCTATCGGGCAAAGAAATGTCACATTACGTAAATTTGGATGATTCGATATACTGGATAACGTTTAAGGAACGCACTATTTTCAAAAGATCATATAGTGGTAAATGAATTGGGCTGAGTGTGAAAGCCACAAAAAAGCCCTCAATCAATGAGGGCTTTAATTTGAGATGTTTTAAATCTTTGCGTGATTAAGCTTCAATCGTTTGAACTGCAATTTTCTTTGCAGGATCAGTTTTACGACGTACCGCAGGTACTGGCTCACCATAGTATTGACGGTCAGCAAAGTAGCTAGAACGAACCATTGGTGCAGCCCAAATGTTTTTGAAACCAAGCTTTTGACCATGTGCTGTGTAACGATCAAACTCTTCAGGTGTAACGAAACGATCGATCGGTGCATGTTCTTTAGAGGGCTGTAAGTACTGACCAATGGTGACATAGTCAACATCGTGTGCTTTTAAGTCGTCTAATAACGCGATCACTTCTTCTTCAGTTTCACCAATACCGACCATCAAACCACATTTGGTTGGAACATCTGGGCAGTATTCTTTAAACATTTTTAATAAGTTTAGAGAGTGTTGGTAGTCAGAACCCGGACGCATTGCTTTATACAAACGTGGCACGGTTTCAATGTTGTGGTTAAACACATCAGGTGGACACTCCGTCATAATACGAAGGGCAACATCCATACGACCACGGAAGTCAGGAACTAGAATTTCCAAAAGTGTTTTTGGACTCAAGTCACGAGCTTCTTTAATACAGTCAACAAAGTGCTGTGCGCCGCCATCAACTAGGTCATCACGGTCGACCGACGTAATTACGGCATATTTCAAACCAAGATTGGCAATGGTTTCTGCCATGTGACGTGGTTCATCTGGGTCAAGAGCATTGGGACGACCATGCGCAACGTCGCAGAATGGGCAACGACGAGTACAGATATCGCCCATAATCATAAAGGTTGCAGTACCGCCACCGAAACATTCAGGTAAGTTCGGGCAAGCCGCTTCTTCACACACGGTATGTAATTTTTGTGCGCGCAAAGTTGTTTTAATACGTTGAACTTCATCAGGGGCAGCCATTTTGACCCGAATCCAGTCAGGCTTACGAGGCGTTTCAACCGTTGGCACGACCTTCACAGGTATGCGAGCGACTTTTTCTGCGCCACGAAGTTTTACACCCTGTACAGGTTTACGGTTCTCAGACATATTCAACTTTTCCACTGTTTTTGACGAGGAGATATTCAAAAAATTAGCTCGATCATTATAGCGGACTTGAGCTTAAATAGGGGGAAAACGATATTCATATAATAAATGTGGTTATCACATAATATATGTGAGCTAAATATCCAAAAAAGTTAGGATATACGTCATAATACAGCCTAGATTAAAGAATATTTGTAAAGGAGCGTTGAATGCCACGTAAGAAAGAGGTCGTTAGTGGAACTTTCGTGAAATACGATGCGGTAGTTCTGGGTTCTGGCCCTGCGGGTGAAGGCGCTGCAATGAAACTTGCTAAATCAGGTAAGCGAGTTGCTATTGTAGATATGCGTGAACAGCTTGGTGGTAACTGTACCCATGTAGGAACAATTCCAAGTAAAGCATTGCGTCAGACCGTTTCAAGCATTTTACGTTACCAACGTGACCCTATGTTCCAAAAAGTCGGTGAATGGAAACAGTTCACGATGAAACAGGTGTTACGTAATGCGCATAAAGTGATTCAACAACAAGTTGAAACGCATTCACGTTTTTATGACCGTAATAAAATTGATATTTTCCACGGCCGTGCGTATATCCAAGATCAAAACACTGTTTTGATTTTTAGCAATGAAGGTATGACGGAAACTTTAGTATTCCAGCAATTAGTGATTGCGACAGGTTCACGTCCTTACCGTCCAGCTGCTTTAGACTTTAATCATCCTCGCGTATTTGATTCAGACAAAATTTTGGATCTGGATTATTCAATCCAAAAAATCATCATTTATGGTGCAGGTGTGATTGGTTGTGAATATGCGTCTATCTTTATTGGTCTAGACCACAAAGTAGACTTGATCAATACACAGCACAAATTACTCAGCTACTTAGACGATGAAATCTCAGATGCATTGTCATATCGTTTACGTGAGCAGGGTGTACTGATTCGCCACAACGAGCAGATTGATCATCTTGAAACACATGACGATCATGTAGTTCTGCACTTGCAAAGTGGTAAGAAAATTAAAGCAGATGCGATTTTGTGGTGTAACGGTCGTTCTGGTAATACCGATGGTTTAGGCCTAGAAAATGTAGGCATCAAACCAAACAGCCGTGGTCAATTAACCGTGAATGATCAATATCAGACTGAAGTAGAGAATATCTTTGCTGCGGGTGATGTAATCGGTTGGCCTTCACTTGCATCTGCTGCATATGACCAAGGTCGCTGTGCCGGTTCTAACATGAGCGGTGAAGAAGGAATTGCACCTGTAACGGATATTCCTACAGGTATTTATACAATTCCTGAAATTTCTTCGATTGGTAAAACTGAACAACAGTTAACGGAAGAAAAAATTCCGTATGAAGTGGGTCAGGCATCTTTCCGTCATTTGGCACGTGCGCAAATTACGGGCGATACCGTGGGCGAGCTTAAAATCTTGTTCCATCGTGATACTTTAGAAATTTTAGGTGTTCATTGCTTCGGTAATAATGCTGCGGAAATTATTCACATTGGTCAGGCCGTGATGAACAGCCCGAACAATACGATTAAATATTTCGTAGAAACCACATTTAACTATCCGACTATGGCGGAAGCGTACCGTGTTGCAACATTGAATGGTATGAACCGTTTATTCTAAGGTTAAATTAAACTTAGAATGTACAATGAAAGACCCGTAAGTTTCGGCTTGCGGGTTTTTTTATGGTTAGGATAAAGTGCATGCAAAATATACAGTCAATCCACTTATAATCATCAGCATTTCCAACTCATTTTAGGTAGCCCATGATGATCCGTTCAGTGACTATTCAAGGTTTTCGATCTATTCATCATATGAGTCTGACCTTGTCACGTCTGAATATTGTCAGTGGTCCGAATGGTTGTGGTAAATCCAATCTATATAAAGCTGTACGTCTCCTGCATGAAGCTGCAAATGGCCAATTATCCCAAGCCATTGCAAATGAGGGCGGGATTCAAAAAATCATGTGGGCAGGTGGTCACCGTGCGGGTGATCGATCGAAAGATCCTAAGCGCATGAAGCTTGCAGTGGAGATGGAGCATTATGAATATCAACTTGAAATTGGTTTTCCTGAACCGCTCATCACCTTGTTTGCACTCGATCCTTTGGTCAAAGTTGAAGGAATTTGGTTGAGCGGCTATCAACGTCGAAAAATGAGCGAGTTGTTAGAGAGAACCAACCAAGCGGCATTTCTTAAAAATGTTGATGAAGAACGGATTGCTTATCCGATGTCTTTAACACCTGAAGAGTCGGTGTTTGGACAATTGTCCGATCCACATTTATACCCCGAAGTTTCACAAGTGCGTGAGACCATGAAAAACTGGCGCTTTTATCATGAGTTTTCAGTCAGTGGAAATTCACCGATCCGTGTCCCACAGGTGGGCATTCGTTCGCCAGTTTTAGCGCATGATGGTACAAATTTAGCCGCAGCTTTTGAAACCTTGCGTGAGCGGGGCAACAGTGAAACCTTGTTTAAAGTACTAGAAAAAGCCTTTCCGCAGACCCAATTTTATGTGCAGGAAATGGGAGGGCGCTTTCAAATGATGATGCAAAAGCAAGGGATCTTAAGACCTTTAGAAAGTGCCGAATTTTCAGATGGGACGTTACGATTTTTGTGTTTAGCCGTGGCTTTACTGAGTCCTAGACCCCCAAATTTCATGGCACTGAATGAGCCTGAAAATAGCTTACATCCCGATTTATTACCTGCCTTGGCGATGCTGATTGCCGAAGCAAGTCGCTATACGCAGCTTTGGTTGACCACACATTCCAATGAGCTGGTTGAAATGATCAAACAGTATAGTGATGTGCAGCATTATCAACTGGATCAGGTCGAGGGGAAAACTGTGGTCAAGGGCGCAAGCTTAATCGATGAGGATTAGATTATTCCTTTAGCTATAGTTTTTTTGCTTTCGTTTAAAAAGGCAGAAAAGTTAAAAAAGCATAATAGCCGATAAAACTGCTTATTAAGCTAAACCAGACTGGCAGCTTGCTGCGAAGTAAAGCAATAACGACGGCAACAAATATAAAGTCCGTCCATTGAATGATGTATTTTTGGCTCATTTGAAATAGTAGACACAGTAATAAACCAACGACAGCCGCATTGATTATTTTTAAGGTGCCAAAAAGTATCGGGTATTTCATCAATTTATTCCAATAGGGCAATAAGCCAAACAATAATAAAAATGATGGTAAAAATATCGCTAACGTCGCGAGTACAGCATTCAAGATTGGCACATCGGTCATGGGTAAAAGTGTGCCGAGATAGGCGGCGAAACTAAACAAAGGTCCCGGCATGAGTTGTGCAAGGGCATAGCCTAAGTCAAAATTTTCATTACTGATCAGTCCTGTAGAGACAAAGTCCTGATGTAAAAATGGCAAAATAATATGTCCACCACCAAAGACGAGGGATGCTGTGCGGTAGAAGCTTTCTAAGCTAAATGCCAAGACATTGCTATGTTGTATATCGAAGAATGGCAGAACGAAAAAAGGGCTGATAAAGGCGAGAAGCCATAGCCAAGAGGTGCGAGTATTTTCATGTGCATTTTGGCTAAAACTGTCATGTTTGGGTGGAACTGTTTCGGCGATATTTGGCTTTTGGCTGCGTAATTGATTTGACGATAAAACTAAACCGATAATTGCAGCGCATAAAATCACCAAAACTTGATTTAAAGAAAATTGAAAGAAATAAATAAAAAATGCAGCTAAAAGCATGACTAGATACTGAAATTTTGTTTTACAGAAGCTTCGCATCATTTGCCAAAATGCCCATGCAACAACGGCTAGTACAATTAACTGAATAACATGAAAGAATAAAGTTGAGAGTTGATTACTGAGTTTTATACTTAAAGTGGCCGCGGCACACATCAGCAGGGCTGAAGGTAAAGTAAATCCTAACCATGCAAAACAAGCACCTTGATAGCGGTTGAGTTGAAATCCAATCGCCATGCCGAGCTGGCTACTTGTTGGGCCTGGAAGGACTTGAGCCAAGGCAAGCAAATGCGCATATTCATGCTCCGTTATCCATTTTTCTTGTTTCACAAAATATTGAAAAAACAACACCAAATGTGCCGCAGGTCCACCAAATGCAATACACCCTAATCTTAAAAAGGTGAGAAAGATGACGAGGTTTTGTTGTGGTGTGGACTGGCTCATGCGTTACCAATATTTAAAATCAAAAGTAAGGTTATGAATTTCTAAAGGATAAAAGTATGAAAGTTAAAAGATCTTAAAGGCTGATTATTGCAGGAGTATGTAAATCCTGCTTCAAAATTATTCTGAAGCGCTTAGCAGGGAAAAAGATAATTGGACGAAGTGATATAGTGCTGTCCCACATGCACATGGCGTAGGTTTCCGCCGCTGATTAGCATCAGCACATACACATAAAAAATTGTCTAAAAATGACTTCTCCAAAATCAGACACCTTATCAGAAATTTTGAGCGCTTTATTGAAGTGGTTGATGAGTGGCATTGCATCGTTACTTTCAAGCATGGCATTTGCAGATGATCAGCTACTTGCTTCACAAGCATTAGCAAGTTATACAGATCAAAACAGTTGGCAGGACATTCAGCACTATCTCCCAAAAGAATACCATTTAACCGAAACGCAGCGACCCAAAGAAGAGTGGTGGAATTGGCAGGGGCATACTGTTCACTTAGACACCTATCGTAATCCACAGGCAAAAGTGAAGGTCATTTTGTTTCATGGTGTGGGAACAAATGGGCGACAAATGTCGATGATTTTGGGGCATCCTTTGGCACAGCGTGGCTATGAAACTATCGCTATTGATATGCCCGGTTATGGCCTCACCCAAGTCAAAAAGGGCTCAAAAATTCGTTATGATGATTGGGTTCAAGCAGGTAATGACCTCATTGAAGCCGAGCTACAAAAAGATCATCGTCCTATCGTTTTGTATGGGCTTAGTGCAGGTGGTATGTTGACCTATCACGTGGCGGTAAAAAATAAAAAGGTGAAAGGTATCGTCGGTATGACCTTTCTAGACACTTCAAATAAAACTGTGCGTGATCAAGTCTCTTTGAATAAATTTATGAGCCGCGTGGGCAGCCCACTGGCTCATATGACAGCACATACACCATTTTCAGCATTGCCAATGCCGATGCGGTGGGTAAGTAAAATGCATCGCTTGGTGAATAATGACGCAGCATTGCAGGTCTTTTTAAAAGATAAAACGTCAGCTGGGAATAGTGTATCGGTTAAATTTCTAGATTCGTATTTATATTATAAAAATGACACGCCACCGGAGCAGTTTGATGTCTGCCCAATTTTACTGACGCAGCCTGAACAAGACCGCTGGACGCCTTTGGCTTTAAGTCAGCCATTTTTAGCACGGATTCACCAAGTTCCAGTCGATGTCGTGCTGTTGAAAAATGCAGGACATTATCCTTTGGAACAGCCGGGACTTGAGCAAATGGTCAATGCAATAGATGCGTTTTATCAAAAAGTCACGCAATAATCTGTTGAAAGCGTGATGCGTAATTCATACCAACATAGATATAAAAAAACCGCCAGAAGGCGGTTTTTTTATTGGGACTTTATCGTGGAAATATTTAAGCAAAATGACCATGTTGAAAATCATAAAATGCCTGACGTATTTCATCTTCAGTATTCATGACGAATGGTCCATGTGCCGCAATCGGTTCATTTAAAGCTTCGCCACTTAAAATAAGCAGTTTGGTTGCTTCAAAAGATTTAAGTTTCAAGGACGATACTTGGTCACTCACATATAAAGTCTGTTTCGCATCAAAGCGTTGACCTTCAATTTCGATCGCCCCACTTAATACAAAAATCATGTTATTCCACTGTGGGTTGAATGAAAATTCCTGTTCAGCATTTGCATTCAAGCGCACATCCAATACATTCATCGGGCTAAAGGTTTCAGCGGCGCCCAATGTATCTTCAAATTGGCCAGCAATGACGCGTACCACGCCAGCATTTTGTGCAAGTTTAACTTCAGCAATATTGGCTTTAGTCAGTTCTTGATAGCGAGGTTCAGTCATTTTGGCATGACGAGGTAAATTGACCCAAAGTTGTACCATGTCTAAATTTCCGCCAGTTTTTGCAAAATCTTTAGAATGGTGTTCTTCATGCATAATGCCTCGACCTGCGGTCATCCATTGCACTTCGTCTTTGGCAATACTGCCGTGATTTCCTTTAGAGTCAAAATGCTCCAATTCACCTTCATAAACAATGGTTACTGTTTCAAAGCCACGATGTGGATGCGACCCAACACCACGTTGATGATGACTTGGAGAGAAGTGATATTGGCCGGTATAGCCCATAACGAGAAATGGACTGGTTTGATTGCCCATTTCTTGCATAGGGAGCATAGAGTTTGTTGGGAAGCCATCGCCCACCCAAGTCCTACGATCACTATGATAAACACGTTTGATTGAATTCATAATTCAGCCCTCAATTTATTGCTTCTGAGATCTATTATTGAGGTATAGTGAGGGAATGACAGGGCGAAAAACTCAACAGATTATTCTAAAAATGAAACAATCATGCAAAATTTAAATGACTATTACTATTTCGTGCAAGTGGTGAAATACCAAGGTTATACCAAAGCCAGTGAAGCATTAGGTATTACAAAATCTAAGCTATCACGCCGTATCACAGAATTAGAGACCCGTTTGGGGGTGCGTCTGATTCAGCGTAATACGCGTAAATTTACAGTAACTGAAATAGGACAACAGTTCTATTTACACTGCTTAAAAATTTTAGAGGAAGTCAGCGAAACGGAAAACTTTGTGCTTAGTACGTTGAATGACCAACTCTGTGGCCAAATTAAAATCTCTTGTCCTGTGGCTTTGGTGGAAATGCCTGTTGCCAAAATGGTCACTGATTTTATGCAGCAATATCCAGACATCAGTGTGCATCTGATGGCGACCAATCATCGGGTTGATGTGATTGAGGAAGGCGTAGATTTAGCCATTCGTGTGCGTAACATGCCTTTATTGGATAGTGATTTGATCGTTCGAGATTTAGATGCTTGGGATCATGTTTTGGTGGCATCGCCACAACTTTTCTTCGAGTGTGAAATGCCACAGCAATTGGCTGAGATTCAAAATTTTCCGTGTATTGGTTTTGACCGTCCTAAACATTTTTGGGATTTCCGACATCGTGAAAAAAGTGAAACTCAACAAATTGAATTTCATCCACGCTTAAGAACTGACAGTTTTAGTGCGATGATTTCTGCTGCTCTTTCTGGCGTGGGAATCGCTTCTTTGCCCAAAGTGTTTGTACGTGATGCTTTAAAAAGTGGTGAGTTAATTGAGCTGTTTCCTGAATGGCAATTGCCGCAAGGGGTCATCCATGTTGCCTACGCGACACGACAAGGCATGCTGCCGGGTGTGCGTGCGATGTTAGATCATTTGATTTCAGGTTTTAAGGCATTAGATATAGATCATCCGTGATTTGAGCAGTGTTCTTATTGTTTTAAAATTTTAATTATTTGGAGTTATTGCTCAAACACGGATTTTACTGGGTTATTTATTTTTTATTGTTGGCATGAAGTTCAACATTAGTATGGTCGTCCTCCTGCTAGGCTAATTCGCTTTAATAAGCGGCGTTGGTCTGAAGGGAAAGGGCGGCGTGAGTGTAAAGTGGCTTGGTTATCCCAAAACACAATGTCACCTTCTTCCCATTGATGTTCATATCGAAACTCAGGTTTCAATATATGTTCACGTAAAGATGCAATCAATTCACTGCCCGACTGATCATCGTAGTGAACCAATTCCACTTCAGATCGTTCATTTAACCACAGCCCTTTACGACCACTTTCTGGATGGGTACGTACAAGCGGATGTGGATAGGCATGTCCAACAATCGGTTGGTCTTTGAAACGGTAAAGCGGTGTAGCGCCATATCCCGTTGTGCCTTTATTATTTTTGGCACGGACAAATGGGTTGTAGGTAATGAGTTGAAGTTGGTCTAAATGTTTTTGTGTCGCTTCATCTAAAGCTTCATAGGCTTTAATGGTGTTATACCATGAGGTTTGTCCACCGTCTTGTGGCAGTTCAATGGCATAGAGTAATGAACCAAATGATGGCAGTGGAGTCCACTGATGGTCTGCATGCGCAGCCAATTCACCATGTCCAGTATAGTCTCCTTTACCGACTGCATTTGACACAGGTACGACGTCTGGTGGTGTACCGGTATCATCTTGTGACGCCAGCACAGGAATATCTGCACCGGGACGGAAGATTGAACCGAAGTAGCTTGCAAACGCGAGATACTGTAAATCATCTAGACTTTGATGTTTAAAAATTAAAATCAAGTGTTCTGCCAGCGCTTGTTTTAAACGGTAGATGGTTTCCCCAGACTGTGCTTTACGCGCATCTAAACCATAAACCACAGCCCCCAAAGCTTGGTCATGTTGCACTTCAATACGAATTTCATTGCCATCTTGAAAATGTTCTGCTTGATGCCAACGCGGAGCATCATGGATGGCTTGTGAAAGTTGAGTTAATGCGGTCATTTCATAAGTTCTCAAATTGTTCTTTATTGAGACTTAATCTAAGGAAGAAAGTGCAGGTTGGAAAATTAAAAAATAAGCTAAGTTTATGAAAAAACTTATTATTAATACTAATATGCTGAAAATGCAGATTTTATTGAATCGTGTAGAAAATAGCTAAAAAACTGCTGTTGTAGTGTTGATAAAACAGCAGTTTGGGTCGGAATTAAGATTTCAATACGTCTTTAATGCGCACAAAACGCTTGGTTAAAGTATTCAAATAATTCAGGTGTTTGGCCCCATAAGCCGATGGATAAGGCTAACAAGGCCAGAATACTGATGGCAATACTGAGTCGGAACCATAATGTTGAATTAGTCATGAATGACACTTTCCTCATTAACCATGAAATGTACCAATACCCCAAAAATACTCAGGACAATCGAAAAAATCCAAATGGCATTATAGTTACCGGTCATATCGTGGTTCACACCACCCAACCAGCCACCAAAAAATGAACCGACTTGGTGAGTAAAGAACACGATACCGCTGAGCATACTTAGATATTTAACGCCAAACATATTGGCCACTATACCGTTGGTGAGCGGTACGGTAGAAAGCCATAGTAAACCCATAATGACGCCAAATGCATAGATTGTCCACGTACTTAAAGGCAGCAAAAGAAAGGCAATAATGGCAATGCCACGTAAACCATAAAGTCCCATTAACAGCTTTGGTTTGGAATATTTGCCACCGAGCCAACCAGCTGTGTAGGTGCCGACAATATTAAACAGTCCAACGAGCGCTAGGAAAATAGTGCCCGTAGTGGCATTAAAGCCATGATCGATTAAATATCCCGGAAGATGGATGCCAATAAACACCACTTGGAAGCCACAGACAAAGAAACCGAGTGCTAGAAACCAAAAGGGTTTATGCTCCCAAGCCAATTGCAAAATTTGTTTAAAAGTCAGAGAGGCTTCATGCGTATTAGTTGCATTTGGTGCAACATACATTGGTGCTTTTAGCATCCAAGCTAAAGGAATAATAAGCGCAATTAAAATGGCGCTGACCACCAAAGCCGAAGACCAACCCAATTTTTGCACTAGCAGTAATGTAGAGGGCAGCATAATGAACTGACCAAAAGAACCTGCTGCACTGGCAATACCCATGGCTAAACTACGTTTGTCTGGATGCGCTGCACGTCCTACGGCCGAGAGTAATACTGGAAAGGAGGTGGCTGAGAGGGCTAAACCTAGGATTAAACCTGCGCTTAAATTAAGCAGTAAACCGGTGGAGCTGACGGCCATGAGTAATAGTCCGAGGGCATATAATGCACCACCGACGGCGACCACGATCTTACTGCCATATTTATCTGCAAAAGCCCCAGTAATTGGCTGCACAGCACCCCAAATTAAGTTTTGCATGGCAATGGCAAGGCTAAATACGTTATGTCCCCAACCAAATTCATCACTCATCGGCACGAGATAGAGGCCAAATGCATGACGCACCCCTAAAGACAATGCCAAAATAATAGCACTGCCAATGAGCATGTAAATCAGGGGCTTTGAGAAACGAGTATCAGACATACAGCAGTCTACATTTTTTAAATTTAACCCAATGGTATTCGAATAAACGCAGAGTTGCGATTAAATTTAATTCACCAAACAATAAATTTTTTTTATAGATAACTATGGATGAATAAAGGAAATTGACACAGCAGAAATTCAAAAGTGTCTAAATGAGATTGAAAGATATTTCAGAATAAAAGACCATATATAGCCTAATAAAAAAGACGGCTGTAGCCGTCTTTTTATATTTAGGTTATTAATTAGAAACGCATACCGATACCTGCATACGCAAGAATTGGATTTACTTCAATATCGGCTTTAGATTTGATCAGTTCACCATGTGTCGCATCTGTAACGGTAATGGTGGTTTCATTCTGTAGGTGTGCATAGCTGACAGAACCTACAGCAAACCATTTGTCATTGAAATCATACGTGAAGCCCACCGTCGCAACCGGAGCAAATACATCAGTTGCCTCTAAATCAACTTTTGGGTTTGCCTTACTTGGTTTTCCTTCCAAAGAGGCGCCTGCATTACCTTCTTTAATGTTGGCAATCATGTGACCTGCGGCAATCAAATCTTTCTCAATTTGTGGATTCATTTCCAATTCATTGAAGTAGGCATACATCACGCCTAGACCCACATAGGGACGGAATTTATTGACGCCAGTTTTACCAAAGTGATATTGGATTTCAGCAGCCGGAGTCCATGCACGTGCAGAAGCTGCTGCACCATGTGCGCCTAAGTCGGTAATGAAAATATCATTTTCAAGTTCAAGATTTCCCAATGCACCGCCTAGTGGTTTTGCAATGGCAGAAAATGGTGCATAAATTTTCCCTGAGCCTTGTAAATCAACTTTTGGCGGAATACCCGCTTTCATTTCTAGTGATACATTGTCAGTGAAGAAATAGTTGGTCATGATCCCAAGCGTGGTGACGTCGTCTGCTTCAAGACCTGTCCCTGGATTGTCCCATTGTTCAAGTCCTGAAATAGTGGCTTTACCACTCATTGCAGCAGGAACAGTGTCCAAAGTATTTAGCGCAACTTCTAGTAGGGGCGGAACTTTGTACCCTTCTCGAATATTGTCTTTTACTGTTTGTGATTTAACTTCGCCAACATCTGCCTCATAGCCTTCATTAATGGCAGTATTTACACGAAATGGCTGCGCTTTACCTTGTGGCATAACATGTAAAGCACCAACAGAGACAGAAAAACGTTTGAAGCCATCGCCATCTTTTAAACTAAAATATGGTGAGTCTGCATGACTGAGCATAGGTAGGGCAGCCATAGAAGCAGCAATGCACAATACACTTTTTTTCATTTTAAAGGACTCCATGTCCGTAAATTGATAATAATTTTTCTAAGTGCTCATTATTCAAAATTAGTGCGTAAAAAATGTTATAGAAAACAAGAATAAACGTAATAGTCCTGTAACATTTTTGATGATTTGTATTATTTGAGGGCTTTAAGTAGGTATTTGTGTAAAAAAATCTAACTTTTTAAAATTTAGAAATTGTTCTATCTATTTGTAAATATTCAATATTTATTGACATTAGTGACAGTGTATTGGTTGATTTGGGTCAATAAAATAGTTTAAAACGACCATATTTAAAGCACTTTTTTGTGCTGTTGTCCTATATAGATATAAAATTCATAGCAGATCATTGAGTCTTTATATGCCAATCGAGGCTAATCACTCAAAGCCTTTTACACCAAAACCATTTTTTTTGTACAATAGCGCCAGATTCAATTGAGTTATTCGTATGAGTACGCAAAACCCTCCCAAGAAAAAGGCTTTAGTCAATTTGCCTTTTCCGATTAAAAAAGCTGAAGATAATGCTTCGGATGAAATCTTTGAAGACATGCGTCCAAAACCTCAGCGTTATGCTGATCGTACTTGGATGCCGCCACGCGGTACACGTCGTTCGATGGGTAAGCGTTAAGAGATTTAAATATAAAAGCCATGATTAAAACCATGGCTTTTTTATTGCAAATTATTGTTTTTAATTGTGTATTTCAGACTGAATTCTACGGTCTTTATTGAGATAATACTTTTTTTTCTGACGATACATGTCAAGATCAGCACGTTTAAGCATATCTTCCATTCGCTCATTCAAGATATTGGTGGCAGAACCAATCGATATACTCATCGGTTGATTAGAATAAAATTGGTTATCGACCAATAACAACTCATTCAAACTTTGTAAACAGTTTTGCAATGCTGCATCATCAGCACCCGGTAAAAGTATGACAAATTCATCACCGCCAATGCGTGAAGCAGAATAGGGCGTATGCTGAATAAGTTGGTTTAAAATGTTGCCCAGACGTCTGAGGATACTGTCACCAGCATCGTGCCCAATACTGTCATTGAGTTCTTTTAGTCCATTTAAATCAATAAAAATACAAGAAACAGGACGTAATTGATTGCGTTCGAGACGCTTGAGTTCTGCTATATAAAATGAACGATTATAGAGTTTGGTCAATACGTCGTGCTTACCTAAATACTCAAGATAATTTTCAGCCTTTTTACGTGCGGTAATATCGGTTAATGCAACCTGCACGGTGCTCCAGTCGTCGAGATAATCGGGAAATACAGTAAATTGTAGTAAGACGTGGCGAATACTGCCATCAAGTGCATAATTTATAGCTTCACGTTGATGATGTAAATTACCGTTCCAAAGTTCAATTAGTTGTTCTTTAAAAGTTTGCAGCATTTCTTTGGCAAATACTTTATGTACATTTTTGAGCAATATTTCTTTATTCGGAGCGCCAAATAAATCAAGGGTGGCCTGATTAACGTCAACAATTAGTATTTCCTTAATACACTCTTGTACAAAATCGGGGTGAACATCCAAAAATGTCACAAAATCTTCTATACCTAAAGCGCGAAGTTGATCTAATTTTATTTTAATCCGGCTGAAATCTTCTACCCAAAGTGAGGTTGGCGAATAATGGAAACGCGCTTCTGCCAAATGACGACTTTGTTCATGTAAACGACAAGCTTCAGTATAAGAGGTGATATCTTCAGTTGTAATTAAGACTGCTGATAAATCCTGCTCATGATTTGGTAGGACGATGCCTTTGAGTTGAATGTCTAGGCGTTGCCCACTGAGTGTATAGTTTACGGCAGAATGGGAAAAATGTGTTTCCCCATTCCATAATGCAACCAATTCTCTAATATGTGTTTGACACATCTCCGCCTGAAAAACGAGATCAAGGTTTTGACATAAATGTTCAAAGTCACGTGCTTGATACAGTTCTAACGTTTTTGTATTGACCTGTAAGATTTTTATTTTTCTTGCACATTGCAGAATTCGTGATTCATCTTGTTGAAGAAAAGTGGCGAGATCCTGCACACCTTGCTGACGCCAGAGATCAAATTGTTTTTTGACTTCACTGTAATCTTCAAGCCACATGGCAATGGGGGATAGCTCAAAAAAAGGAGAATCTAGCATGTCTATTTTATGTGCTCGTCATTCTTCATGATAATTACAGCATGTAGTATAAGATGAAAAAAATGATATTAAAATAATGTGATATATAAAATAAACTTTATTTTTAGTGTGACTTATGTCGCTAAAAGTCGTTAATTCAACTGAGATAAAAAGCCAATGTAGACTTTGGCTTTTTTAGGGGGGGGAGATATGATGAAAAAAGTCTTTAGCGGCTGGCTTTACGAGCTTTATTTTCAGGCTTTGGTGCAGCGATTTCACGTTCAGCTTTCCAAACATCAATGAAATCTTTTTCATTAATATTGTACAGTTCAAGTAGGGCTAAAATGACGCCGCCAAACATCATTGGGCCTTCTGAGTTGCTTTGAAGCTCAAATATTTTCCCATTCAGGGCATGCAAAATATCTTCAATTTCAAAAATACGGTCACGACCATTGCTATCTGTCGGGTACATTTGGGTATTCAGCACAATTTTCGCAAGACTTTTTTCATTATCTGTTAAGGCCAGAACATCAACCAATTCATCTGCCGAAGGTGCAAAAATTACCGAGTCTTGAAAAATTGTATGTAGAAGTTTCGAAGTAAGTTTAGGTAAAGCTTTTTCAACGAAAGGACGGAATGAAATTGGAAAAATAACATTTCTGGAAATCCCCTTAAACATGGGAGCAATTTCTTCAACTTTATAGCCAGCGACACCACAGCCAATCGAAGTAATGAAATATTTGGTCTTCGGATGATTCTTGGTATAGATTTTAAAATCATCAATATAATGTTGAATCTGAGACAATGGCATTTGTTGTAAATGCTCATTCATTGTTGGAATAGCAAAACTTTGACCAGCCCATCCACGACCAATACCATTCATTGCACCAAAATGCTCTAGGGCAGTACGCGCTGCACCGCCAGTATGTTGACCTGCCATATTGCTGCCAAAAACAAAAATAGTATCTTCGGGTAGGTTTTTAACAATACTTTCGTCATGATATTGGTAAGTCATAAGTTTGATCTGTGGCGTCCTTTTGTTCATGTTGCAGGTGAAATTTACATAGGTCAAGTGTCAATAAGGGATAAATGAACGCTTTATTCCTGAGTTTTTTTAGAGCCAAGAGTTTCCTCAAGAAAAACATGCGAAATCAGGCGAATTATTTTTCAAACATGAGAAAAATCTATGGGGTTATGTTGAATTATAATTTTTCAGTCTGTACACGCCTCTGGTATTTACATAAATTTAGCGTTGTTTTGTGCAACTTTGCCCTCATAATAAAGCCATATAAAACTGTTGAAGAAGAGTGTGATGCAGGAACAGCCTTTTGAACTGGTAACACAATATCAGCCGGCAGGTGATCAGCCTCAAGCGATTGAGAAATTGGTGAAGGGGATTGAAAAAGGAATGCATGATCAGTTGCTCTTAGGGGTAACAGGTTCAGGTAAAACCTATACCATGGCAAATGTGATAGCACGCACGCAACGTCCAACGATTATTATGGCGCATAATAAAACTTTGGCTGCGCAGCTTTATGGCGAGTTTAAAGCCTTCTTTCCGCATAATGCCGTGGAATACTTCGTCAGTTATTATGACTATTATCAACCCGAAGCCTATGTTCCATCTTCAGATACTTTTATTGAAAAAGATTCATCGATTAATGATCATATCGACCAAATGCGTCTTTCGGCAACACGGGCATTATTAGAGCGACGTGATGCAATTATCGTAGCGTCAGTTTCAGCTATTTATGGTCTGGGTGATCCCAATGCTTATATGAGTATGCTTCTGCATATCGTGGAAGGAGACCGTATTAGCCGTGATGATATCATTCGTCGTTTGGTGGAAATGCAATACACCCGAAATGAACTCGAATTTTTACGGGGCACATACCGTATTCGTGGTGAAATTATTGATATTTTTCCTGCTGAATCTGATCAAAATGCCATTCGAATAGAATTATTTGATGATGAAGTTGATTCAGTTCGATGGTTTGATCCATTGACGGGCAGAATGGTCCGTAAAGTGCCACGTATTACGATTTACCCAAAAAGCCATTATGTAACACCTAAAGATAATTTACAGCGTGCAATTGGAACGATTCGTGAAGAACTCGCAGAACGACTAGGATTCTTTCGTGCAAATGATAAATTACTCGAAGCACAGCGTATCGAACAACGTACACGGTATGATTTAGAGATGATGCAGCAGCTTGGCTATACCAACGGTATTGAAAACTATTCACGCCACTTGTCTGGCCGTCCTTCTGGTGAAGCACCTCCGACTTTGTTTGATTATGTACCTGATGATGCTTTATTAATCATTGATGAATCGCACGTTACCGTTCCGCAAATTGGGGCTATGTATAAAGGTGACCGTTCACGTAAAGAAAATTTGGTCAATTACGGTTTTCGTTTACCAAGTGCGCTTGATAACCGCCCAATGAAATTTGAAGAATGGGAGCGGATTATTCCTTCGACCATTTATGTCAGTGCAACGCCTGCACATTATGAAATGGAAAAGTCTGAACAAGTCGTTGAGCAAGTGGTTCGACCCACAGGTTTGGTCGACCCTGAAATTGAAATTCGTCCAGTGTTAACGCAAGTGGATGATGTATTGTCAGAAATTAATAATCGTAAAAACTTAAATGAGCGTGTATTGGTTACGACATTAACCAAACGTATGGCAGAAGATTTAACTTCATATTTGAAAGAATATGGTATTAAGGTCGCTTATTTACATTCTGATATTGACACTGTTGAACGAACTAAAATTATTCATGAATTGCGTTCAGGTGTATACGATGCAATTGTTGGGATTAACTTGCTGCGTGAAGGCTTAGATATGCCAGAGGTGTCTTTAGTCGCCATCTTAGATGCTGACAAAGAGGGGTTCTTACGTTCTGAGCGTTCTTTGATTCAAACCATTGGTCGTGCAGCGCGTAACTTAAACGGTAAAGCGATTTTATATGCAGATCGTATGACTGACTCCATGCAAAAAGCCATTGATGAAACGGATCGGCGTCGTAATTTACAAATCGCCTTTAATCTTGAACATGGCATTACACCACGTAGTGCTGTACGCCAAAACGTTAATGATATTGATACTGGTGAAGTGCTGACAGATGATGAAATCGATGCAAAAATTTCAGATCAGGCCAAGGCATTAACTGCAGATGAGCGTCATTTGATGTCGGATCCAAAACTTTTGGCAAAACATATGAATAAGTTGGAAAAAGAAATGCTGAAGGCATCGAAAGATTTACAGTTTGAACAAGCCGCTCGTTTACGTGATGAAATCTTGCGTTTAAAAGCACAGATGATTTCATAATTTTGTTAGACAAGATGCGGAATATTGTCTGAATTACATACATAATTCAGACAAGAAAATGATTTTTAGAGCAATTTTTTCCGCTAGAGTAAAAACACGAGAGAAAGAATTACTTAATTTTCATCGAATGTTTTGCATCGAAATGAGGCATAAAATGACAACGAATATTCCGAAAGCTGGTTTTAGGCTCGCAAAAATTGCATTAGGTGTAGTGGTCTTAATTGGTTTAGGTGCAGCTACAATGGCCTATGCACAGACGAAACCATTACAGACTGTGGAAAAAGTTGAGCTCGATCGTTATTTAGGTATGTGGTATGAAGTAGCTCGTAAGCCTATGGTTTTTCAAAAAAGCTGTGACCGTGATGTGACTGCGGTTTACACGCTAAATGAAAATGGCAACATTAATGTAAATAATCGCTGTGTATCTAAAGATGGTACCAAGAAGCAATCAATAGGCGAGGCATTTGTACAAAATGCACCGTTTAACTCGAAATTAAAAGTTAGTTTCTTACCAGAAGCAATTCGTTGGTTGCCTGTGGGGCGTGGTGATTATTGGGTGCTCAAAGCCGATGACGACTATCAAACAGTCTTGGTGGGTGAACCTCGTCGTAAATATATGTGGGTGCTTTCTCGTTCGGCTTATCCAGATCAGGAAGTGATTCAGGAATATCTAAACTATGCGCAATCTGTTGGTTATGATTTATCAGATATTATTCATACCAAGCAGGCAGTGAAACCTAAAACCTAAATATTTGAACAAATGCTAAAAAACCATGCCTGTGCATGGTTTTTTATTTGCTAGAATGTTCATGCAAAAAGCTTGATTGATCAAGCAAAATATCAAGATTATGTAGTCATTTGGACTGGAGTGAAAGATGTATAAAGGCGTTGCATTGTCTGTATTGGCATCGGTCACTTTCGGTATTTTGTATTTCTTTACCATCTTTTTAAAACCTCTAGATAGCGAGCAAACTTTTGCATGGCGCATGTTGGCGACCTTGCCATTTTTAACCTTATTTATGTGGTGGATGAAAGATTTAAACAAAGTCAGTGAAATTTTTTGGCGTGTGGTCAAGCAACCGATCTTTCTCATTTGGTTAATCATTAGTTCATTTTTATGTACTACACAGCTTTGGTTGTTTTTGTGGGGACCAATTAATGGCCGAGGGCTAGAAGTATCTTTAGGGTATTTTCTATTGCCCTTAGTAATGGTTCTGGTTGGATGTGTACTGTATAAAGAAAAGCTGTCTAAATGGCAGATGGCTGCCGTGGCATTGGCAATTTTAGGGGTCGGCCACGAAATTTGGCGTATTGGCAGTATCGCGTGGGAAACTGTCTATGTCGCTGTGGCTTATCCGATTTATTTCTTTTTACGTCGTACCTTTAAAACCGATCATTTGGGTGGTTTTTGGTGGGATCTTTGCTTAATTTTGCCTGTAGCCTTTTATTTAGGATTTATTCATAGCGATAGTTTAGCGCTGATGTTGTTATTCCCGTATCTGATTTTGGCGGTTTTAGGACTGGGTTTTCTGAGTGCGCTTGGCTTAGGTAGCTATATGTTGGCGAGTCGTTATTTGCCATTTGTGATTTTTGGTTTGTTGAGTTATTTAGAACCCGTGTTGTTAGCTTTTGCATCCATCGCATTGGGGGAGCGAGTAGAAGCCGAAGAATGGCTGACCTATATTCCAATTTGGGGTGCGGTATTGTTATTGGTGATAGAAGGTGTTTTGCATCTGTTTAAACAAAAGCAAAATGAACGTGCGCTAGCAAAAAATGTAAAAGCGTTAAATGATCGAATCGATTCTTAAACTGAAAATGCTGGTACGATAAATTGATCAGTTTACAATTAATGCTTGCTGTTTTTTAGTAAAATCTTAAACTTAGAAAACTACAACAAGACATGATTCAATTTATTGTTTAGGAAGAACAGCATTGAATGATGGTGTACAAAAATATTTATTTTAGATAAAAATAAACTGAAATCGATAAAAGATTGATTAAAGAACTAAGATACAGGAAGCAGTCAGTGGTTGTCCCATTTCATCTAAGCGCAAAACTTTTACAGCTACAACCCGTGCTGGATCAGCATTGGCAGAGTATCGTGTCTGAAGTGTGCACTGATCTTGATCAATCAAACTTACCGCAGATACAGCAGGTGTTATCGCAAAAAGGTATTCGTTGGGAGTCTTCATCACAGTCGTATCAAAGAAATGTACCGATGAATTTGGGCATGCTGATGAAAGTACTAAAATATGATGTCATGCGTGAGCATGCACAGTATTTGGCAACACAGCTCGAAGAACTTCGAACATTGACAATGAGTATTCAAGTTGCGCAAAAATTAGAAGAAAACCTATCCTATATCAATAAAATAGATGCAGAAGAAGATTTTGAATTACAGTATGAAAAAAATGTATTACATCAGCATTTCATTTTAAATGCCGCACAAATCATTCGTGAAATGGATTTGATTGCGCCGAGTGATGCACGTCAACTCACTGCTCTGCAAGTCAAAATTTTCTTGATCGAAATTTTCTTAAAGTCACATATGTTAGGGCAAGTTTTTGATGCTTCTATCCCGAAATCATCTGAGGTTTGGCAACATCCGATTTTTAAATATTATTTAAAGCGTGAACAAAAAACGCGATATTTACAAATCGTACAAACATCTGAGTTTATTTATATTTTGTCGCCTGATTTAGATTGGACGACGCAGTATTCAGCAACTCGGTTTTTATCGACAAAGCATAATGATGCCTTAGCAGACGAAATTTTTGATGGGGTGGCCATAGATTTAACTACTGCTTTAGAGAATCAGCAGATCGAACAATTAAAATTTCGAGTCTCAAAGTTGGCATCCATTGCAGGTTTTATACATTTAGATCTGCAAAATTTAATGCAGCAACTTTATACACGGTTAGATAAGCATCTACTTTTAATGCTGCATGTAGAGGATGCTACTCAATTAGCGACGGTTTTACCTGCTTTTGAGCAGCAGTTCAATACATTGATCTTGAAGCCCTTACATCAGACTGTTCAATATCAACTGAGTGAGCAGATACAGCATGATTTTGTCTTTTTCCATAGCATGCAAATATCTCAGAAGCTCATCACGAGTCTAAACGTCTTGAGTAGTTGCCCTAAGTTTGAGGCAAGTTTGGAGTTAAAGCGACTGCGACTTCAACTACAGGCTTGGCAGGTGCTTTTGTTGAAACGGCGTACGCACATTTTTCATGTTCAAAATGAAGATGATTGGGAGTTACATCATCAGCAGTCACAGCAAATTCATACGGCGTTGAAAGCGCTCTTGCAGCCGAACGAGGATCAACAGAAAATCTTTGCTGCTGAAGCCGTCGTAGAAAATACGGGTGCCCATGGCGCGCATGTTGGATTTTCCAAACGCATGACGAAAACAGGGGATTATGAAAGCCTTGAAGCCGATGCTTTAAAAGCGCAGCAGCAAAAAAAGCGACAAACTTATATGCAGGTTTTAATGTTGCTAAAGGAACATGCGTCACAGCTCGTCAATCTCGATTTTGAGCCATGTGAAAATGCCTTAAAGGTGCAGTCTTTTAGTGATCGGAGATATTTTGCGATTAGTGCTGGAGAGAATGGTTTAAATGCACTACCGAAAATATTAGAGCTGAGTGTAAATTTCTTTGATTTTAATTTGGAAAAGTTTGCTGAGAATCTGAAAAATTAACAGAATTTTAAATATTGATCTGACTTTAAAACTAATGTTAGGCAGTAACATTAGAGGTGTAATTTGATTTAAATAAAAGAACGATACGCGGTAATGTTATCCGCAATTGTCTGAGACAGGGTTACTTCTAATAAAAAATGTTTTTGCAATACTTTGAATAAATTGACGGTAGTGAACGAGTTTTGCGGTGAGGAGCATTGCTCCGCAAGATGGTTTCCTTATGAAGCACGCTTCTCATTTTGCCAAATGAGAAACAATGTTTCGTAAGAGTACCTCCAGCTGAAGGCTAAACCCTTTATTCAAACCTCAGATGTAAGACTCCGTCGAATAGTCTTAAAAATCATTTAAAAATGTGAAATTATTATTACGAGCTTAACATTAGTAAAAATACTATAAATTGAGCAAAATAAAAAAACACCACAATTTGAAAATATAAATATTCGTGCATCTTTGAGCTAAATATGCAGAGATCTGGTTGATAAAACTACATTTGAAATTTTGTGACAAAAATCTGCGAAAAAGCCAGTTTTTCAACTTTCGGCTATAAAATCATAATACTAATCATGATTATTTTGAAAATTGATAGTGAATATATAACAAAATAACCTTGTCGAAATCTGCTTTTAGATTCATTAATTTTCAGTTTTCCATTACAATTGTGGGGTTTTGAAATTTATGCTTAGATTTACAATTAATTAGAGGACGTATCTGTGAGCAAAGACACTATCGTTGCCCTACATGCAGAGCACCAAGGTCGCTGGAAAAACCGTGAAGAAATCGCGGAACGTATGATTGCCCTAGTGGGTCAGTTATATCGTGAAAAAAACATCGTAGCTACAGTATACGGTCGTTCTTTAATTAACCGTTCGGTTATCCAAATTCTTAAAGCGCATCGTCGTACTCGTGTACTTGACGTTGAACTTTCAGTTGTGAACACTTTCCCAATTCTTGAAGCTTTGGCGAAAATCGAAAACATCGGTACTGCTGAAATTGATCTTGGTAAACTTGCTGTTGAGTTCAAAGAAAAAGGCGGTGATGTTGACGCATTCGTTGCTGACGCTGTGAAATCACTTGAAGGCAATGCAACTAACGTTGAAAACCGTGATGTTGTACTTTACGGTTTCGGTCGTATTGGTCGTATCCTTGCACGTTTGATGATCAGCCAATCTGGTCTAGGTCGTGGTCTCAACCTTAAAGCAATCGTTGTTCGTAAATCATCTGACGGTGACTTAGAAAAACGTGCGTCTTTGTTACGTCGTGACTCTATTCATGGTCCATTCGCAGGTACGATTTCTGTTGATGAAGAAAACGAAGCAATCATTGCTAACGGTAACTTCATCAAAGTGATCTATGCGTCTAACCCATCTGAAGTGGATTACACTGCTTACGGTATTAACAATGCACTTGTAATCGATAATACAGGTAAATGGCGTGATTCTGAAGGTCTTGCACAGCACCTTAAATGTCCAGGTACTGCACGCGTAATTCTAACTGCACCTGGTAAAGGTGATATGAAGAACGTTGTTTACGGTGTGAACCAAGCTGACATCCTTGATGAAGATACAATCATCTCTGCTGCAAGCTGTACAACAAACGCGATCACACCAACACTTAAAGTGTTAAACGACAAGTACACAGTGATCAATGGTCACGTTGAAACAGTTCACTCGTTCACAAACGACCAAAACTTGATCGACAACTACCATAAAGCTGACCGTCGTGGTCGTGCTGCTACTTTAAACATGGTAATCACTGAAACAGGTGCTGCTAAAGCTGTTGCTAAAGCACTTCCTGCTCTTCAAGGTAAATTGACTGGTAACTCAGTACGTGTACCTACTCCAAACGTATCTCTTGCAATTTTGAACCTTACTTTGGGTCAAGATGTTGACCGTGAAGAAGTGAATGAATACATTCGCCAAATTTCAATCAACTCTAACCTTCAAGGTCAAATCGGTTATACAAACTCAACTGAAGTTGTATCGTCTGACTTTATCGGTTCACGTACTGCAGGTGTGTTTGACGCTCAAGCGACAATCGCTTCTGGTAACCGTTTAACTGCTTATGTTTGGTACGATAACGAAGTGGGTTATAGCTGCCAAGTATTGCGTATTGCTGAGCAAATGGGCGGCGTAAGCTATCCAAAAGTTCCTGCTGAAACTAATGCTTAATTAGTTCACGCTGTAAAAAAGGGCCTCATTTGAGGCTCTTTTTTTATCTAAAGAGCAGGGGTAAAAACTTAAGGCATAGATGACGAATGGATTGATTAAAAGTATCAAAAGTTCTTGTTTTTTCTGCCACTGTTAGATGAGTGTGAGTCATTTATAATGAAAAGCTGACTAAAATATTCAAGTTTTAAGTTAATGAAATTATTAAAGAATTAAATACAAAAAATTGCAAACTGGTTTGTATAATGTGTTCAAAATGAGACTGTAAAAAATAAAAAGCAAAAGGAATTTAGTTTGCAAGCAAAGCACATGCTCAGTGGATTGGCATTTATTGTGTTTGCTGCGCTCTGTGGTGTACTTATCGCCATTTGGGTGTTTAAGCACTTTAATATTTATATCCCGCTAGAAAATCAGAACGTCAATATTGACCTGCAAGAGCCGTTACAAGCCGAAGTCAAAATTCATGATGCCTTGGATGTGGACGTGACAGGGAGGGTGAATGCTGAAATTCCGATACATGAAAATTTAAATATTCCCTTAACTCAAACGCTGACGCCACGGGTGTATTTTGATAATCAAGTCCCGATCAAGACCACGATTCCAGTGCGTGAAACTTTGAAAGTGAATCAAAACCTTCCTGTGAATACCAAAGTGAAAGTTAAAGTCATGGGGCAGGATGTGACTTTGCCGCTCAAAGGTGATATCCCGATACAATTGGATATTCCAGTAAATATGAATGTGCCTTTGGAGCAAAAAGTACATTTAAAATTTGATGCGCCAGTCAAAACCGTGCTGAAAGAAAACCTACATATTCCACTGAATGCAAATTTAAAAACCAACATTCCTATTGAAGGTAATTTAAATGTTCCAATTAAAACAGCATTAAAAGCGACAGTGGATGTGCAAAATACGTTGCCGGTTCAAATTAAAAAGGGTGAATTGGTAATTCCACTAAAAACAATGCGACTCAACAGAGAGCATGCCAAAACTGAAGCGAAAGTTCAGGAGTAAGCCATGTGGATATTTCAATCGGCGAAGCGCATCATTTTGAGTTTTATCGCAGTTGCGTTATTGGTTGCGGTACTATTTTGGTTGTATTTAAATATTTATGCGTCGATGCAAGTACGTGCAAAAAATGCTGATATTCAATTGTCGCATTCACTACCCACCAAAATTTCCGTTGGCAATTATTTGCAAACACAGTCTATTGGGACTCTGGATACGCAGATTGCTTTAGATCGGAAGCTGCAACTACCCTTAAAGGGAAAATATCTGGCAGATTTGCAGTTTAGTGTAGAGGTTCCGATCTCAGTGGATATTGATTATTCCACCAATATTCAAATTAACCAGACGATGCCGCTTGAGGCGACCACAGATTTGGTGATTAAAAATAAACTCGTGCCGAAATTTCCGTTAAAAATGGACATTCCTGTCAAGTTAGATGTGCCTTTTCATTTGAAAAGAACCTATAACATTCCTATTCGAATTAATTTTAATGGTCCTGTGTATTTTGAGTTTAATGAAAAAGTCGATTTGCATGTGGTACATCAGTTTGCACCACAGCTAAAACTCAATGACCCGATGACCATGCGAAAAATCGCAACCTTTAATGCCACGATGTACAACGCAGAGCGTAATACCAAGGCAAATTTAGATATGAATATGGATTTGCCGATAAAAAATGTACATCCATAAGTTAGATTCAAATCAAATAAAGCCCGAATTAATTCGGGCTTTTTTATGGTTCGATCTTATTTTAAAGCAGCTTCAACAGCACTGCGTAGAGTAGTGGTTGGGTGACCGAGTAACTGTTCCAAGTCCTTACGATCACTTTGCATTGCACCGTCAATGCTGTTGATATCAGCATCGACGATCACATCTACAAGACCAGCAGGTAAGCCAGCTTGTAATAGGCCTTGTGTGTAGTCTTCTGCAGTTAAATTTTGATAGTGAACATTTTGACCTGAAACTTGCTGTAGGGTTTCAGCAAGCTGTGCCAAGGTGAAACTGTCTGAGCTTGCAAGTTCATAGGTTTTATTTTCATGACCAGAGCTTGTAAGTACTTTTGCAGCTGCTTCAGCATAGTCAGCACGGGTCGCTGCATTAATTTTCCCATCCTTTGCTGCACCAAATAAGGTACCTGTTTCAACCACATGCCCTGCAGCAGCAAGATAGTTCTCGACATACCAGTTATTTCGTAAGAAGGTATAGGTTAAACCACTAGCTTGAATCAAACTTTCGTGTTTCACGATGTTCTTGAGATAAACCCAATGGTGACGTATCTGCACGTAACAGGCTGGTATAAGCAAGATATGGAACTTTCGCTTCTACTGCAGCATCAATTACGGCTTTGTGTTGTGGAGTACGACGACCAATTTCATTGGCAGAAATAAGTAATAATTTATCGACACCTTGTAGTGCAGGAACCAGTGTATCTGGTTGATCATAGTCAAAATGACGCAGTTCGATGCCTTGAGCTTGTAGGGATGCTGCTTTTTCTGTTGAGCGAACTAAAGCGATGATGTTTTCGGCCGCGGTTGCTTTCAATAAAAATTGAAGGACCAATTGGCCTAGTTGACCTGTTGCACCTGTAATTGCGATTTTCATATTTAAACCCTCTGATTGTTGAATAAATGATCTTTATGGTTGAATCTTAATCTGTTAACTTACTAAATGTAAGTACATACCAAAAAGTAAGTTAGTGACTTTGAGGAAAGATTTAATGAACACATACGCTACAAGTAAATTATTAGGTCAAGTTTTATCCACAGATTGTCCATCTCGAGAAATATTGGAACATCTCACCAATAAATGGTCAGTATTAGTTTTACGTTGTTTGACTGAAGGGGTACACCGTTTTAGTGAACTTAAGCAGCGTATCGAAGGGGTAAGCGAAAAGATGCTGGCTCAAACGCTGAAAATGCTCGAGCAAGATGGTTTTATCTTAAGGACAGTCTATCCAGTCGTGCCACCCAAAGTTGAATATCAACTGACTTTAATGGGCTCGCAGGCTGCAGAAAAGTTAATGCATCTGATTGGTTGGGTTGAACGAACCTTGCCTGAAATTATTGAAGCCAAGGAAAATGCACGTAAATAGCTTTCAGAAATGAGGAGTGAAATTCGTTTGCCATTTATCAAAGGTATTTTGATGATGAGCTAAAGATTTTCGAGTGAGGTGCGGATTTTCCTAAAAATTTGCATCAGCACCAAGATGAATGAAATTTATAGTATTGCTGAATAATATTGTTCGAGAAATTCTTTAAAATATGGCAGAATAAGCGGTTTTAAAGTTTTTAGAGGATTGGCAAACATGCGCTTTGTTGATGAAGCAGTCATTACCGTAGAGGCTGGCGACGGTGGCAATGGCGTAGCCAGTTTTCGCCGTGAAAAATTCGTACCATTTGGTGGTCCAGATGGTGGTGATGGTGGTCGTGGCGGTAACGTATACGTTCAAGCCGACAACGACACAAGTACCCTAGTAGATTATCGTTATACACGTAAATTCCGTGCAGAACGTGCTAAAAATGGTCGTGGAGCGAACTGCTCAGGCCGTGGCGGTGAAGATACCGTATTGCTCGTTCCAGTGGGCACAACAATTGTAGATACAGAATCTGGCGATATCATCGGCGACTTAGTGGCTGACGGTCAGCGTGTGTTAGTGGCAGCAGGTGGTGAAGGTGGTTTGGGTAATACTCACTTCAAATCTTCAACCAACCGTTCTCCACGTAAATGTACACACGGCTCAAAAGGCGAATATCGTGAAATTCGTCTTGAATTAAAAGTACTCGCAGACGTTGGTTTGTTGGGTATGCCAAATGCGGGTAAATCAACCTTTATCCGTGCAGTTTCAGCAGCAAAACCAAAAGTTGCAGATTATCCATTTACCACTATGGTGCCAAACCTAGGTGTGGTTGATGCCGATAGTCACCGTTCATTTGTAATGGCGGATATTCCGGGTCTAATCGAAGGGGCTGCAGAAGGTGCAGGTCTAGGTATTCGATTCCTGAAACACTTGGCGCGTACACGTATTTTATTGCACATCGTAGATGTTCAACCGATTGATGGTTCTGACCCTGCGTACAATGCAAAAGCAATTTTGGAAGAGTTGAAAAAATTCTCCCCAACACTTTCAAAATTACCTGTTGTATTGGTACTCAATAAAGTAGACCAATTGGCGGCTGAAACGCGTGATGAATGGTGTGATCACATTCTCGAAGAGTTGCAGTGGAAAGGCCCTGTATTCAAAACTTCAGGTTTAACGTTTGAAGGTACTAAAGACGTTGTGTACTACCTGATGGATCAAATTGAAGAACAACGCGAACGCGAAACTGAAGATCCTGAATATGCAGCAGAAGTTAAAGCGTTCCGTGATCAGCTTGAAGCTGAAACACGTGAGCAAACGCTTGCTGCGAAAGAAGCATATCGTGAAATGCGTCGTCAACAACGTCTGGCAGGTCAAGGTGAAGACTTTGATGATGAATTTGAAGACGGTGATGATGAGGCAGAATCGTACTACGTACGTTAATTGCTGAATAAGTGTCAAAGCAAACAAGTCTGAGGACAAGATGATAGAAGTGGTAGATGGGCAACGTCAGCTCAAGGGTTGTAAACGTATCGTTGTTAAAATCGGATCATCACTACTCACAGCAAACGGAAAAGGGTTAGATCTGGATGCAATCTCGCATTGGGCGGGACAAATTGCAGAACTACACAATGCAGGACACGAGATCATTCTTGTGTCTTCCGGTGCTGTGGCTGAAGGGATGGTTCGTATGAATTTGGACAACCGACCCACAGATCTACCCAGTCTACAGGCTTGTGCTGCCATTGGTCAGATGGGCTTAATTCATACTTGGTCTAGCGTATTAGAACAACGTTCGATACGCACAGCGCAAGTATTGTTAACGCATGATGACTTGGCAGACCGTCGTCGCTATTTAAACTCATGTGATGCGTTGCAACACTTGATCGACTGGCGTGTCATTCCAGTCATCAATGAGAATGACACTGTTTCGACAGATGAAATTCGTTTTGGTGATAACGATACTTTGGCAGCTATGGTGGCGGGTCAGGTACATGCAGACTTATTGGTGATTTTAACTGACCAAGAAGGTATGTTCGACTCTGACCCTCGTTCCAATCCAAACGCAAAACTGTTCCATACAGTACGTGCAATGGATGAATCATTATTCGATATGGCTGGCGGCGGCGGTAAATTCGGTCGTGGCGGTATGTTGACCAAAGTTCGTGCGGCACGTTTAGCAGCCAAGTCTGGTTGTCCAACAGTCATTGCGAGCGGTGATAGCGACAATGTGCTGTCACGTGTAATGGCAGGTGAATTACTCGGTACCTTATTCATTACGGACAATGATCGTGTGACGGCCCATCAACAATGGTTAGCTGCACATTTACAAACAGCTGGACGTTTGGTGATTGATGATGGTGCTGTAAAGGCAATACGTGATAATCACCGTAGTTTATTACCTGTAGGCGTGAAAGCAGTTGAAGGGCATTTTGAACGTGGTGATGTGGTGGAATGTGTCGATACACAAGGTCATCGTGTTGCCGTAGGTCGTGTAAACTTCAGTTCACGCTCGGCAGAAATAGTTAAAGGTTTGGCCTCAGATAAAGTTCATCAAGTTTTAGGGGAAGCCCGATCACTTGAAATGATCCATCGCAATCATATGTCGATTTACTAAATTGAAAATCAAAATCCTGCTTCCGAGCGGGATTTTTTATGGCATGCCATTTGAATATAACGATAAAAATAGAAATAAGAGGAAAAGAAGATGAGCGAAATTCAATATTTAAACATTCAAGATCTAAAAGATGAGCAGGCTCAACTGTGTGAATTATTGGCACAATGTGTGCAAGATAAAGCATCACTGAGTTTTTTTGCTGAAAAATCTAAGTTGCCCTATGATGAATATTGGTCTGCTGTGGCAAAGGATATTCAAAAGCATAAAACCTTTTTGTGGGTGGCGCTACAAAGCGGTGAAGTTGTGGGCACAGTACAATTGGTTCGTGCCACCAAAGCCAATGCGCTGCGTCGTACTGAGATTGAAAAACTTATGGTGCATCCAAAGGCACGTCAGCAAGGCATTGCTCATCAACTATTCACACTTGCAGAAGATCAAGCAAAACACTTGAACTTGAAATTACTTGTACTTGATACGCGTACAGGCGCTGTCTCTGAAAAGCTATATGAAAAATTTAACTTTATAAAAGCTGGGATCATCCCGCAATTTGCATTGAGCCATACAGGTACAATAGATTCAACGACATTATTTTATAAATTATTAGTTTAAGTGGAAACGGATGGATATTTTAGACCAAAACTCCTGCACAGATGCAGGAGTTTTTCATTAAAGGTTCTTTTGATTAACTCGTTTAGAGAGTTCTTCCGCACTTTCAACTCGTTCAGAATAGCGATCTGTGAGGTAGGCAGATTGACCACGTGTGAGTAGGGTAAATTTATATAATTCCTCCATCACATCGACAATGCGAGTGTAATAGGAGGAAGGTTTCATGCGATCATTTTCATCAAACTCTAAAAATGCTTTTGCAACGGAAGATTGATTTGGAATCGTGATCATCCGCATCCAACGCCCAAGGATGCGCATTTGGTTAACAGCATTAAAAGATTGCGAACCACCACTGACTTGCATTAACGCCAGCGTTTTACCTTGAGTAGCACGAATGGCACCTGCAGCTAAAGGAATCCAATCAATTTGTGCTTTCAATATAGAGCTCATCGCACCATGTCGTTCTGGCGAACACCAAACCATGCCTTCAGACCATGCAAGTAATTCATGTAATTCCTGAACTTTAGGATGGGATGTTTCAGCATCTTCAGGCAGAGGAAGACCTTTAGGATGAAAGATTTTGACTTCTGCACCAAAATGTTCAAGGATTCGACCCGCCTCCAATACCGTTAAACGGCTAAATGAGCGTTCACGGTTAGAGCCATATAGCAGCAGAATGCGTGGCGGATGTTCAAGTGCTTTAGCTTGAACTTGTTCAAAACGCGGTGTTTCAAGTAGATCTAGTTGAATATTGGGGAGCTTCATTTTAGTTCTCTTTATACCATTTGCGTTTTAACCATAGCGATACACTCACTAATGCAATAAGCACAGGCACTTCAACCAATGGGCCAATAATCGTGGTAAATGCAATCGGAGATGCAATGCCAAAGGTCGCGATGGCAACAGCGAGGGCAAGTTCAAAATTATTACCTGCTGCTGTAAAGGATATCGCAGTGGTTTTGGCGTAGTTATTGCCCATCCATTTGCTCATCAAAAAGCTAATGAAAAACATCACCACAAAGTAGATTGTGAGGGGAATGGCAATACGCAGTACATCCATCGGAAGGCTCACGACATCTGCACCTTTGAGGCTAAACATCACCACAATGGTAAAGAGTAATGCCATTAAACTGATGGGGCTGATTTTGGGTATAAATTGATTTTTATACCAAGCCAGACCTTTTTGTTTTACCAATATGGCACGCGTCAGGAAACCGAGCAGGAAGGGAATGCCTAGATACACCAATACTGCATGTGTGATGGTCCAAAAGCTGACTTGGATCACTTGTGCTTCGATACCAAAATATGGCGGTAAAAAACTCAAAAAGAACCATGCGTAGGTACTAAAAAATGCAATTTGGAAAATACTGTTAAATGCCACTAAAGCCGCAACGTATTGGTTATCCCCACAAGCGAGATCATTCCAAACCAGAACCATTGCAATACAACGTGCTAAACCAATCAGAATCAAACCGGTCATGTATTCAGGGTAGTGTTGTAAAAACACGATAGCCAAAATAAACATCAGGCAAGGTGCGATTAACCAGTTTTGAAGTAGTGAAAGGTATAAGGTACGTTTATCTTTAAACACTTCAGGCAGGGCTTTGTAATCCACTTTAGCCAAAGGCGGATACATCATCAGGATTAAACCAATGGCAATCGCAATATTGACATCACCGATATTGAGTTGATTTAAAGCCCTTGAAGCACTTGGAATATACACGCCAATCGCAATGCCTAGCCCCATTGCGATAAAAATCCATAGCGTTAGATTGCGGTCTAGAAATGACAGTTTTGCAGCAGCCATTATTGAATCTCTGAAATTTTTTGGATTTCTTTGTTAAGCTCTTCACGACTTAATTGCTTGAAATCGAGTGCAAATAAAGCATCTAAACGGCGGTTAATATGCGCCACGGTATCAAGAAAAGCTGCAAGTTTGATGTCATCTGCAAGCTCTAAATGGGAAGGGTCTTCTAAACCCCAGTGTGCTTTGATGGCAGAGCCTAAGTAAATTGGGCAAGCTTCTTGAGCTGCAGAACCACAGACAGTAATTACCACATCGGGTTGGTATTGTTCACATGCTGTGATGGTTTTACTCGACAAGCCCTCAGTCGGTAGATTGAGGTTATGTAGGGTTTTTAAGGTAAATGGGTGGACTTGTCCTGAAGGTTTACTGCCTGCGCTATAAGCACGGAAACCTTCAGGGGCACGCTGGTTAAAAAGTACTTCGGATAAAATGCTGCGGCAGCTATTGCCAGTACATAGAAATAAAAAATTCATAGCGTTTCACACAATGTGGTAGTGCCTTTCGGAGAGTTTAAATCGAGATCTTTAAATCGTTCTTGGTGACGCATGACATCAAGTATTTGTGTACACCAAGTAGGCAGTACAGGGTGAATGGAGTAATAAACCCATTGACCTTTACGCTGATCACTGAGCACACCTGATGAACGCAGTAAAGCCAAATGACGTGAAATTTTGGGTTGGCTTAATTCAAGGTACTCAGTGAGTTCGCAGACGCAGAGTTCACCTTTACATGCCAACAGCATGATGATGTTCAGACGAGTCTCATCTGCAAGTAATTTGAAAAATTCAGTCTGTTCCATGCTTATCTATATATATGGATTTACATATATTCTTACATATGAATATATGGATGTCCATATGTATTGTTCAATAAAAATCCCACACGCGGTGGGATTTTGATATTTAGACCAGCTTAAAAGTCGAATGAAGTTTGTAAGAAGAAGGTACGTGGCTGACCAATATATTTACCACCGGTTGCATCTGATGAACGGGTGAAATACTGTTTATCAAATACATTCTTGATGCCAGCGGCAACTTTAACTCCTTGTAACGAACCGCCAAAGTCATAGCCTGTACGTACAGCGAAAGTTGAATAGCCTGGAATATCGCCCAGTTTACCATTTGCCGTTTCTTCAGTTTGGTAGATGCCTGAATCTTGGTTACCTGGGGCACGTTGTTTAGATTGAGCATACATGTCGGCATTGATTGACCAAGCATCGTATTTATAGCCTAAGCCAAAGTTTGCGACATTTTGTGAATAGAATGGCAAGTCCTTACCTTTGAAATTACCTGCTTCAGCAACCGCCTTGGTATAGGTGTAATTACCATAGGCTTTCAAGCCTTCGAGGGTGTCAGCTAAATGTCCAAAGTCATAACTGAAACCGGTTTCAATCCCTTTATGACTTGTAGCACCGAGGTCAGTCCAAATGCCATTGTTTGCAGCATCACGTTCTAAAATCAGTTCTTTGTCAAAATCAAGATAAAACGCAGTCAATTCAGCACTCAAACCATTGCCTAAATATTTGGTACCAATTTCATAGTTATTAGACTTTTCAGGATGTAAGCCATCTAGGGTTGTGACTGCTGTAGTACCTTGCGTTGTTGCTAATTGGTTATATTGCTGTGGACCAAAAGATACACCGGCATTAGCAAAGAAATTCCAATGGTCTGTTGCTTTATATAGGACAGCTAAACTTGGTAAAAATTCGTCTGATTGGATCGAAGGATGAACAGTATTTTGTAATACGCCATTTTTATAGGCACTAAAACTGTTTTGCGTATCAATTGATTCAAAACGAACGCCGGGTGTAATATTCCATTTACCCAATTCTATACGGTTATCGATATAAGCTGCGTGTGCTTTGGTGCCACCCGCACTGCGGGTACGTGCTATAAACTGACCGGGTTCAGCATCTGCAGCGTATTCAGTACGGCCTGCGAACTCGGTGCTTTCTTCATCCATATAACGGTAGCCTACAGTCACTTCATTCAGCGTGCTACCTAAGCTATAGCTACGAGAATAACGTGGCTCAATGGCAAAGACTTTATAATCACGTGGTGAAGTATCTAAGCGATGATTGCCATTGGTTAAGGTGGATTCAAGGTTGCTGGTACGGAATGAATCGATGTAATAACTTAAAAGTTCAAAGTTGTTCGTGTCATCTTTATGTGTATAACGTAAAGATACATCTGAACGACGGCCAGTGAAAAAGTCACGATAATGCGACGTTTGATACGGATTTGCTTCGAATTCAGCAGCACTTAAACCTTCAGGCATTTCACCTGTACCATCGTAGTGATGGAAATTTAATGCGATTTTATCCTGATCAGTGATGTCATAAGCGGTTTTTAACATGACATCATCAATGTCATTTTTATTGTTCGCTTCACGATAACCGTTGCCTTTAGTGCCTGAATAAAGCAAGGCAAGACCTAAACCATTATCTAATGTTCCACCAACAAACAGACTAGGACTTAATTTTACCTGATCTGTACCTGTTGCATATTCAGAGTTTAATGCCACGGTACCTTTAAAGTCTTTAGGAATGCTACGTGTGGCAAAGTTGATAATACCGCCGACATTTTGTGGTCCAAAACGGACAGAACCTGCACCACGGACTACATCAACAGATTCTATATTTCCTAAAGAGACAGGCGCCATCGAAAGCTGTGGTTGGCCATACGGTGCAAATGACATTGGGATGCCATCGATCAACACGGTTGAACGTGGAGAGAGGCGAGAGGTTAATCCTCGAACGCCAATATTTAATGAAACATCGCTACCGCCAGTACCATTATTTTCTTGAACCTGAACGCCGGGAACTTGGCGTAACGCATCTTTAAGAGATGTTGCTGCGCTTTCGTTTAAGCGTTTACGGTCAATGATGGTCCGCGCACCGGCATGCTTTTGCACCTTTTTTTCATTGGCGTTTTCCAGCCAGTTCCCTTGAGTTTCAATGGTGATGGTTGGCAAAACATCTGCTTGCGCTATCTCTGTATTTTCAGCAGCTGAAGCCAAAGTGGCAACCATGCTTATACCTACGGCAATACTCAGCGGTAATAAAGGGAAGCTTTGAAGCTTTGAAGATTTTTTGCTTGAACTATACATAAAAGTGTGAGCAATGGAGAGAGTGCGCGTATCATAATCTTGAGTGTGATAAATTTAAATAAGGATGATTATCATTTAAAGCTATGAATTTGACTAAGCTAATAGACTTTTTAATTTAAATAAAGAATAGGTGGATTTTATAATTAAAAAAACCGCGCTAAAGCACGGTTTCTTAAAATGAATTTAATTATTTGAACTGGATAGAGCCATTTGCACTGACCGTGATTTTAGATTCACCACCTGCCATTTCTTGTTCAGGAATAGCATCAGCACTTGCAGCTTTCATCATCGCCATACGCGGAACTGGCTGACCACCATAATTGCTGGTATTTAAATTGATATTCACCAAGTTATAGCCTGACTTATTCCACGCTTGTGACAATGTTTGCGCGCGTTGTTGGAAGTTTTTAGAGGCTTCAACCATGAGTTCATTTTCTACTTTTTTTCGCTGTGCATCTGACACGCTAAAGCTGATGGATTGAGTTTGGAAATTTTGTTGTAACTCGCTCACCAATTGGCTAGCTGCTTTAAAGTCTGTACTTTCTAAACGCACTTCGGCACGACCACGCCATTCTTTCAATTTACGACTGTCATTGTCATAAATCGGGTAGGTGCTTTGAGACCCCGTTTCGATTTTTACCGCAGGGTATTTACGGGCTGTGTTCACCGCTTGGGTCATCAATTGGTTGATTTGGGTAGCAAGTTCAGCCGGTTGTTTATTTGATTTTTCAATATATAAAACGGCATGCATTTGGTCATTCGACACTTGGCGAGTGGCATCCGCCTGAATGTTCACGATGTTATAATTGAGTGGGTCAGCTGCTTGAGTTGCTGTTGCCAAACCTAGACCGGATGCTAATAAAACAGTGGATAAGATAATTTTACGCATTGTTATGACCTATTCTTCTTTCAGAATGACTAATTTAGCTTATGCTGTTATCTTAAAAGGGGATTATGATGGATTAAAGGAAAATCTGTGGTGGGATTGTAAATCTTTCAAGAAAAATAAATGCAGTGCTTGATGAATATTTATTTAAATAATCAGTGCTTAGTTGTTTAAATAATTGATGATTACAATAATCATTCATAAGTTGTAAAAAAGCATAAAATAAAAAGGTTTTCTTTGTTTTGTCACACTGTAAGATGATAATTCAAGATATCCATGGAATAGATCTGTTTTTTCTCTAAATTATCTTTTTATTTGATCATAAAAGTGATTTATTTTCTTGAAAAAGTCTGTATCATCCGCCTCCTAGTTAGCCCATACTCAAAGAGCTTTTAAAGCTAACTAGAAACTCATAAAGCACCGAGTCAAAGGACCGCAAGTCACCCGACTTATTTCTTTCAACCCATATCAGAGATGGTAATTCGATATGAGCGTTTCTTCTGTAAACCCTGCCACTAATTCTACTAACGAATACTATTTGACTCGCCAAAGCCAGATGGAATCCAATGTTCGTAGCTATCCGCGTAAACTTCCACTTGCGATAGCAAAAGCTTTAGGTTGTTGGGTTACTGATGTTGAAGGTACAGAGTACCTCGATTGTTTAGCTGGGGCAGGAACATTGGCATTAGGCCATAATCATCCTGCGGTAATTCAAAGTATCCAAGACACACTTGCAAGTGGCCTCCCATTGCATACTTTGGATTTAACAACGCCTTTAAAAGATGCTTTTACTGAAGCACTACTTGAGCAATTACCTGGTGGTAAAGAAGAGTATTGTCTACAGTTCTGTGGCCCGTCTGGTGCAGATGGTACAGAAGCAGCAATTAAATTAGCAAAAACTTACACTGGTCGTAGTTCAGTAATCAGCTTCTCAGGTGGCTACCATGGTATGACTCACGGTTCTTTAGCAATGACAGGTAACTTGTCTGCTAAAAATGCTGTGAACGGCTTAATGCCGGGTGTTCAATTTATGCCGTATCCGCATGAATACCGTTGCCCATTAGGCATAGGTGGTGAAGCGGGTGTAGACGCATTAACGTATTATTTCGAAAACTTCATTGAAGACGTAGAAAGCGGTGTAACGAAACCTGCAGCTGTAATCTTGGAAGCAATCCAAGGCGAAGGCGGTGTAGTGACTGCACCTGTAAAATGGTTAAAGAAAATCCGCGAAGTGACTGAAAAGCACAACATCGTGTTGATTCTTGATGAAGTACAAGCGGGCTTTGCACGTTCAGGTAAAATGTTTGCCTTTGAACATGCAGGTATTGAGCCAGACGTCATTGTAATGTCTAAAGCGGTAGGTGGTAGCTTACCACTTGCAGTATTGGGCATTAAACGTAAGTTTGACGCATGGCAACCAGCGGGTCACACGGGTACATTCCGTGGTAACCAATTGGCGATGGGTACGGGTCTTGCAACAATCAAAACCATTAAAGAGCAAAATCTTGCGCAAAATGCGCAAGAACGTGGTGATTTCTTACAAGCTGAATTGAAAAAATTAGCGGTTGAATTCCCATGTATCGGTAATGTGCGCGGTCGTGGCCTCATGATCGGTATTGAAATTGTTGATGAACGTCAAAAAGCAGATCACATGGGTTCTTTACCAGGTGATTCTCAATTGGCAGCAGCAATTCAAGCAGCATGTTTCAACAACAAATTGTTGTTAGAAAAAGGTGGTCGTAACGGTACAGTCATTCGTTTACTTTGCCCATTGATCATCAACCAAGCTGAATGTGAAGAAGTGATTGTTCGCTTCAAGAAAGCTCTTGCTGAAGCACTAGTTGCAACTCGAGGCGCGTAAGACATGGTAGATTTTGCAGAACATCGTAAAGCGTTATTCTGCAATGATGCACAATCTATTGCTGACTATCAGTCGGCAATGGATTCAGCTGTAAAAGCTGTATCTGCATGGTTGCAAAATGACAAAATGTACACAGGCGGTAGCATTAAAGAGCTTCGTAGTACAATTGCATTCAATCCTTCTAAAGAAGGTATGGGTGTACAAAAATCACTAGACCGTATGGTTAAGCTTTTCTTAAATAAAAGCTTAAAGGTGCATCATCCGCATTCACTCGCGCATTTACACTGTCCAACAATGGTCACTAGCCAAATTGCGGAAGTGTTAATTAACGCAACAAACCAATCAATGGACTCATGGGATCAAAGCCCTGCAGGTTCATTGATGGAAGTTCAATTGATTGATTGGCTTCGCCAAAAAGTGGGCTACGGTGCAGGTCAAGCAGGTGTATTCACCTCTGGCGGTACGCAGTCTAACTTAATGGGCGTTTTACTTGCACGTGATGCGTGCATCGCGAAAAACTGGAAAGACGAAAACGGCAATCCGTGGTCTGTTCAGCGTGATGGCGTACCATCTGATGCTATGCGTAACGTCAAAGTGATCTGTTCTGAAAATGCGCACTTCTCTGTGCAAAAGAACATGGCGATGATGGGCATGGGCTTCCAATCTGTCGTGACTGTTCCTGTAGATGCTAACGCACGCATGGATATGGACGCGCTTGAGAAAACCATGGCTCACCTTCGCGCGACGGGCAAAATTGTAGCATGTGTAGTTGCAACTGCGGGTACAACCGATGCAGGCGCAATTGACCCATTGAAAGAAATTCGTGAAATCACCAACAAATATGACGCGTGGATGCATATCGACGCAGCATGGGGCGGTGCACTGATTCTTTCAAATGACTATCGTTCAATGTTAGATGGTATTGAACTGTCTGACTCGGTAACGCTTGATTTCCATAAGCATTACTTCCAAACGATTTCATGTGGCGCATTTTTGCTTAAAGATGAATCGAACTATCGTTTCATGCATTATGAAGCTGAGTATTTAAACTCTGCTTATGATGAAGAGCATGGCGTTCCTAACTTAGTATCTAAGTCACTACAAACAACTCGTCGTTTCGATGCGTTGAAATTGTGGATGACAGTTGAGGCATTGGGTGAAGAGCTTTACGGTTCGATGATCGATCACGGTGTGGGGTTAACACGTGATGTTGCAGCATATATTACTGCGACTGATGGTCTAGAAATGTTAGTTGATCCTCAATTTGCATCGGTATTGTTCCGTGTAGTACCAGCAGGTTACCCAGCTGAATTGTTAGATACATTGAACCAAAACGTTGCAGACGAATTGTTTGCTCGTGGTGAAGCGAATATTGGTGTAACTAAAGTAGGTCAAGTTCAATCATTGAAAATGACGACTTTAAGCCCAGTAGCGACTTTAGACAACGTGAAGAATTTGCTTGCTCTTGTGCTAGCAGAAGCGGATCGTATCAAAGGCCCAATCGCTGACGGTACATATACACCTGCAATTGACTAATTGTCATTTTGTAGCTGTAGGTGAAGGGGCTCGTAAGAGCTCCTTTTTTTTGTTTTAAATGAAAAGGCGCTTAATTTTTACATGGCCGCAATTTTTCATTGGGAGATGATAGTTTACTGCGTAGGCAGATTGTTACTTTGAGGGATCAAAGTAACTAAAATCCTTCTCAGGCAAAAGGTACATCCATGTGACCTTTACCTTACAGCGACATCCCTGTCGCCAGTCGCGATAGTCATTGATGTTTATCATTTGATGAATGAGATACCACAATATTTATAACCAATGTAAGGCTTGTAAAGGAGTTTCCCTCTCCTTGTAGGAGAGGGTTAGGGTGAGGTGAATGCAATACGATATTGATGTTATGCTGCAAACAATGGACTAAAACCTTTCTTACGCAGCAGTTTGCGGTACATACTCGAACTACGGTCAGCTGGGAAATGTGCTTCAATGCTTAAATCTAAAGGCAAATATTCAGGCTTTTGCGATTCCGACACGAGACGGTCTTCCTCAAATATTTTCAGGTTAAAGTCGTAAGCATCTTCTACAGGCAGGTCTTTGTCATAATTACGGCAGATAGGCGCAAATAGTCGGGTAGAACGAGCAGTCATGGGGGATGCCGCATTCATAATCACTTGCTTGCTGGCGTTTGGAAAATGAATCGTTAAGGTTGCAGTAAAAGGCAGATGAATTTCAAAATGGCGAAGCCATTGAAATTCATCTTGTCCTCGTTGTTCTAATCCAATTGGGTAGCGCCCAACACTACTCCAATAGTCTGCATGGAAGCCTGTTTCTGTCTCAAATGTTTTATAGTCAGGTACTTCTATATTTTCAGGGTCGCCAAAAGTCTCTGGATGTACCCAAGCAAAATGCGCGACATCAATAAAGCCTTCAAGCTGCCGGCCTGCAAAACATTGAAAATCGACCGTTGGGCACACCAATTGCTGAAACTCGGCTTCATCCCAATATGGCATGGCAGGGATATTTGGTGCAGTACCTTTAGGCGCACTAAGTGAGCACCATATCAGTCCATAACGCACAACAGCGGCATAAGTACGCAAGTTAAAGCGAGGTGAAATTTTGTGCTCAGGATGTGCAGGGATGCGATTACAATGACCATGTTCACCAAAGCGTAAGCCATGATATCGGCAGACCACGCCTTGACCATCATTCTTGCCTAAACTGAGAGGCACGCCGCGGTGAGGGCACGCATCTTTAGCTACAATCAGTTTATCTCCCATTTTATAAATGACGAGCGGCATATCTAAAAGCATGGTGCCATAAGGCTGTTCTGTAATGTCTCGAGCGAGTGCAATCGGATACCAATATTCTGCAAGTAAGTGCCAGTCATGTTCATCAAAAGTCATATGCACAGGCAAGTCTGGATTAAATGTCGCATTGGCTTTACTGGTCATTTTAGGCTTTTTTTTTTATGTAAACTTGCATATTGAGCGGACTAAAAATGTAATGAAATTTCAATTATTGGAATATGAGGAAATAAAAAATAGAACATGCAAATGTGTATCATTCAGAAAAAGAGGAGAATTTGAAAAAAGAAAATAAGACAAAATATGACAGTGATATGAATTCTTACGAATATCAAAGTAGAAATATATAAGACCAATACTTTGATAAATTTCATTACGTATTGAAAAATAAAGAATTATATTTAAATCAATGTGCAATCATCAATTATCATAAAAGCGTCATAAAGATGTAACCTAACTGTCATACTCTAAAATCAAAATGCAGTTATCGAAAAAGTACAAGACTTTAAAAACAAAAGTGGCGTACTCCAATAAATGCATCAATTAAGAGAGATGAGAATGCGCTTAAATCATATCGCACTTGCTATGGTACTCACTACTGGGGCAACAGTCGCTACAACTGCAAATGCAGCTCGTGACACGATCCAAATTGCTGGTTCTTCAACTGTACTGCCTTATGCAAGTATTGTTGCAGAAGAGTTTGGTAATACATTCCCACAATTTAAAGCACCTGTCGTAGGTTCAGGCGGTACTTCAGGTGGTTTGAAACAATTTTGTAATGGTGTAGGCGACAACACAATTGACGTTGCAAACGCATCTCGTAAAATTAAAGATACTGAATTGGCTGCATGTAAAAAAGCAGGCGTTAACCAAATCTTAGAAATTAAAGTTGGATATGACGGTATCGTGTTTGCATCAAACGCTAAAAAAGCCGCATTCAAACTTCGCCCACAGCACGTATTTGCTGCACTTGCTGCTGAATTACCTTCAAAAGGTAAATTGGTTCCAAACCCATACACACGTTGGAATCAAATCGACCCAACTTTACCAAACGAAGCAATCACTTTAGTTATTCCTGCATCAAACCATGGTACACGTGAAGTGTTCCAAGAAAAAATGGTCGATGCTGGCTGTGAAACTTACCAAGCATTTGCGAAGCTAGATAAAGATGCTCGGAAAAAAGCATGTTCAACATTCCGTAAAGATGGTCGTGTGATTGAAATCGCAGGCGACTATACAGAGACATTGGCACGCTTAAAAACTTCACCTAACGCTGTAGGTGTATTCGGTCTAGGTTTCTATGACCAAAACCGTGACAAGTTACGTGTAGCAACAGTGAATAATGTTGCGCCGTCTGAGAAGACAATTTTAAATGGTTCATACCCAGTGTCTCGTCCATTGTTCTTCTATGTAAAGGGTGAGCACTTAAAATCAATTAAAGGCTTAAAAGAGTTCACAGAATTCTTCCTAAGTAAAAAAGTATCAGGTAAAGGTTCTAAGCTAGAAAAAGCAGGCTTAATTTCAATGTCTGATAAAGAGCGCGCTGTAGTTCTTGCAAACTTTAAAGCGGGTAAAGCAGTTAAATAATTGGATTGAAACAGCCAATGGCAGGATTGACCTGCCATTGGCTTTTTGCAAAGAAACAGTTTTTTCAAGAAGGGCTTTTGAAAAAACAGTGGAGATTACATGAATCTGCTACTTATTGGTGTGTTGCTCGCAATTATTGCAATCGCTTATCAAATTGGACTGACCAAAAGTCGCAAACTTGCAGGTAAAGGCAATAACTCAGCAATGTTGCATTCACGACCGGGCTATTATGGTGTTTTGGTCGCTTTATGGTGTGGGATTCCCGCTTTTTTAATCTTGATTGTTTGGAACTTGGTTGAACCGAGTATTTTTCAACACGTTATTTTAAATAATGTCCCTGAAAATATTCGTTTAAGTTTAGATCCTGCAAGTACGAGCGTAATGGTTGACCGCGTTCAAGCGATTGCTTCTGGTTTTGGAGTAAGTGATACGCCAGCTGCATATGAACTTGCAGCAGCAGAACAGTTAAAGAAAATTGAAAACATCGGCTCATATGCAAAATTGGCCGTTGTGATTTGTGCGGCATTGATTGGTTTAGTCATGGCTAAACGCCGCATCGCAGAAAAATATCGTGCACGTAACCAAGTCGAAAAAGTTATTAATATCGCATTGGCACTATGTTCCGGTGTGGCAATCCTAACAACAGTTGGCATTGTGATGTCGATGTTCAGTGAAGCCATGCGTTTCTTTAGTTTTGTCAGTCCACTCGATTTCTTCTTGGGCACTGAATGGAACCCAGGTTTTAGTACATCAGGGAATGCCGAAGGTAGTTATGGTTTGCTGCCACTCCTTTGGGGCACACTCATGGTTAGTGGTATTGCACTACTGGTTGCTGTTCCAGTTGGTCTGATGATTGCAATTTATTTGGCTGAATATGCAAAGCCAAGTTTCCGTGCTTGGGCAAAACCTGCCATAGAAGTTCTCGCAGGTATTCCAACCATCGTTTACGGTGTATTTGCCTTAATGATTATTGGACCCTTTGCAAAACAGCTTGGCGCATATATTGGACTCGATATTAATGCAACCAGTGCTCTAACAGCAGGCTTTGTGATGGGGATTATGATTATCCCATTCGTTTCATCATTATCTGATGACATCATTACTCAAGTTCCTCGCGCGCTTCGTGACGGTTCACTCGGTTTGGGTGCAACAAAATCAGAAACTATTCGCCAAGTAGTGATACCTGCAGCTTTGCCGGGCATTATCGGTGCATTCTTATTGGCAGCATCTCGTGCAATTGGTGAAACCATGATTGTGGTACTTGCAGCAGGGAACAGTCCTTTACTACACATTAATCCGCTCGAAGCAGTGTCTACAGTCACCATTACCATCGTAAACCAATTAACAGGTGATACAGACTTTGCGAGTCCTCAAGCATTGGTTGCTTTTGCACTCGGTTTAACACTGTTTGTGATTACCTTAGGGCTGAATATTGTTGCACTGTACATTGTGCGTAAATACCGTGAGCAATACGAATGAGTACGACGAATACATCAAACATGGATCAAAAATTTGATTCACATGCAGCCGCTGAGCTTCGTGAAAAACGTAAGAAAATCATTGAAAACTCTTTGGCGAAAAGACATCGTAAAGAAAAGACCTTCCGTGTCTTGGGCTTTAGTGCAGTAGTGACTGGTTTATTTTTCGTCGTGCTATTGTTTGGCAGTATTTTAGCCAAAGGCTTACCAGCATTTTGGCAAAGCTCAATGACGGTACCTGTATTTTTTGATCCAAACATTGTCAAAGTTGGTGCGAAACCAATTCAAAAAGAAGGTGAATCACCTGCACAGTTCCAAGAGCGTTACATTGCTTGGCAAACTGAAATGGGCATGGTGGATTGGGATGCGCTCATCGTAAATGGCATCATAGCAAAAGATCCAGCAATTGCCTCACAACGTGATGATCTCAACAGTTTATATACAAGTTCAGAAGCTTATCGCTTACGTGACATGGTAATGGCAGATCCGTCATTGATTGGTCAAAAACAAGATTTTAAAATTCTTGCAGATGCTAATGTCGATGTCTGGTTGGCTGGTAATATTGACCGCAGCTTGCCTGATGAGCAGCAACAATTGAGCCCAGAAGTACGCCAACTTGCAGATAAACTTAAAGCTGATGGTGTTATTACTAACTCATTTAATACTGAAATATTTAAGAATCCAGACTCTCGTAGCTCACCTGCAACTTCAGGTTTAGCTGGGGCGTTTATGGGGTCGTTATTTATGATGCTGATCGTGATCATTATTTCGATTCCAATTGGTGTAGCATCTGCAATTTACTTAGAAGAGTTTGCACCTAAAAACTGGATTACCGATGTTGTCGAAGTCAACATTAACAATCTAGCAGCGGTTCCTTCGATTGTCTTTGGTTTGCTTGGTGCAGCGATCTTTATTGGTTGGATGCATATGCCGCTTTCGGCTCCTGTGGTTGGTGGTTTAGTCTTAAGTTTGATGACTTTGCCAACGGTCATTATTACCACACGTGCTTCACTAAAAGCTGTTCCTCCATCGATCCGCCAAGCCGCTTTAGGTTTGGGTGCATCACGTTTACAAACTGTATTTCACCACGTCTTGCCACTGGCATTACCAGGTATCTTAACTGGTGCCATTATTGGTGTTGCGCAAGCCCTAGGAGAAACTGCTCCATTATTATTGATTGGTATGAGTGCCTTTGTAGCAAGTGTACCAGCCACTCCTTTAGATCAATCCACTGCATTACCTGTACAAATTTTCCTTTGGCAAGGTAATGAGCTACGTAACTTCTTTGAAGGACGTACCGCAGCAGCAATCATTGTACTTCTTGCTCTCATGATCGGCTTAAACAGTTTAGCCATCTGGTTACGTAAGAAATTTGAAGTACGCTGGTAATTGAGGGCATTATATGAATAGCGTCGTTACAACTGAAAAGAATTCCTTATATCAGGATAAGTCCGTGAATCCAGAACAAACACAATTTACCTCTGCTCAGGGCAGCCAAAAACAAACCAATACTGCGTTTGTGTCACAGTTCGATACGCAATCTAGCGCGAAAAAAGATGCGAAATCGAGCAATGTGAAAATCAGTACCAATGATGTGCATGTGTACTATGGCGAATCTGAAGCGATCAAAGGCATTGATCTGAACATTTATGAAAATGAAGTGATCGCCTTTATTGGACCGTCTGGTTGTGGTAAGTCAACTTTCCTGCGTACGCTCAACCGTATGAATGACACGATTGATTCTTGTCGTGTGACAGGACAAGTGCTCATGGATAATCAAGATATCTATGATCCAAATCTAGATGTAGTGTTACTGCGTGCCCAAGTGGGTATGGTTTTCCAAAAGCCGAACCCATTTCCAAAGTCAATTTTTGACAATGTCGCTTATGGTCCTAAACTGCATGGATTGGCACGTGACAAATACGATATGGAAGAAATTGTTGAAAATAGCCTACGTAAAGCAGGGCTTTGGGATGAAGTGAAAGACCGTTTGAGCCAACCGGGTACGGGGCTTTCAGGTGGTCAGCAGCAACGTCTTTGTATTGCGCGAACCATTGCAGTCAGTCCTGAAGTGATTTTGATGGATGAACCCTGTTCAGCACTGGATCCGATTGCAACTGCAAAAGTAGAAGAACTCATCACTGAACTTTCAGCGCAATATACCATTGCGATTGTGACGCACTCGATGCAACAAGCAGCACGTGTATCTGACCGTACCGCATATTTCCATTTGGGTGATTTGATTGAAGTGAATTCCACTGAAAAAGTCTTTACTCAACCGGATCATCAGTTGACTGAAGCGTATATTACCGGGCGTTTTGGTTAATCTAATCGGTTTAAAAATAGAGCCGAAAGGCTCTTTTTTTATGGACTTTATGATTAGGTAGAAAAAGCTTAGTAGAAATAAAATACTCAATTTGGCTCAATGAGAATTATTTTCAAAAAATAGATTGAATTTTTGTGATGCAGACCACATGTTATACGACATAAATATGAATTAAATGAGTTTCAATTTTATGCTATTTCATAATCCCAAGTTGCCTGCGGAAATTCGTGTAAGTCACTTAAATGCACGTATTAATGAACAACGAAAAAAAATTGCGCAAACCACTGCATCTAAACTTGAGCTGCTGCAACTAAGCCAACAATTATCAAAAGAAGCGCGCGCACGTAAAAAGAATAACCAAAAAATTTATGTGATTGATTTTAATGGTGATACCGCTGCATCGGCGGTGACAAGCCTTCGTGAAGAAATTACCCTAATCTTAGCGACAGCAAAAGCTGGGCGCGACCGCGTAGTTTTACGTTTAGAAAGTCCAGGCGGGATGGTGCATGGCTATGGTCTGGCTGCAGCACAATTGGTACGTTTACGTGATGCTGGATTTAACTTAACCATTTGTGTGGACAAAGTTGCTGCAAGTGGTGGCTATATGATGGCCTGCATTGCAAATGAAATTGTTTCAGCTCCATTTGCAGTTGTGGGATCGATTGGCGTGGTTGCACAAGTGCCAAACTTTAACCGTTTATTGAAAGAAAAACATATCGATTTTGAACTGTATACAGCAGGTCAGTTCAAACGTACCGTCACTATGTTTGGTGAAAATACGGCTGAAGGTAAAGCCAAATTTGAAGAAGAGTTGCAGCAAACGCATAACTTGTTTAAACACTTTGTTGAAAAATACCGTCCTCAGCTTAATGTCGATAAAGTTGCAACAGGTGAGCATTGGTATGGTCAAGATGCCATTGATCTTAATCTAGTCGATAAGCTCCAAACGTCAGATGAATATCTGTTAAGTCTCATGCCACAACATGATGTATATATGATTGAAACCCGCAAAAAGCCAACGCTTGGTGAGAAGTTAGGCTTACAAGCAGCACAAATTGCGGACTCATTGGTGCCTGCAGTCATGTCTAAAGTGATGGAGTCATTGAGCAAAGCCAATTCGAGCCTCGTGCAGTTGCGTGACCCTAAACTCTAAAATTGTTTTTGTTATGATGTATTTAAAGCTCACTTCGGTGAGCTTTTTTTTATGCTAAATGATACTACTTTGAAATTGCAGCAAGCGCGGCTAATAAACAGCAACCATTTATAAATACTTTGATAATTTTGATTATCCAAACTTGGCTGAATCTAAAATATTAAAACGGATAGAACCATAGAAACCGCTGTTATTGGCGTAGAATTTAAGGTGAAAAATTAAATAAATATAATTCTGATGAATTTACATCCAGAATGGTTTGTCTGTTCAGCACCAATTTGATAAGGTACTTAACTAATTATTTATTAGATGTTTATTACATAATAACACTGAGGGCGAAATGACAAAAATTGTCGTGATATCAAAGAAAGATCAAACGATTTTAAAAGAAACTCAGGCCACAAAAATACAAATATCTCAACCGTCCGTTATTCAGTTAGAACTCAAGCCAGCCGATATTCAGTCGATCCATAGGGTAGGTAATCAATGTGTGATTACCCTGAAAAATGGTCAAAAAATCGTGATTGATCATTTTTATACAGATGACTTTAGCTCTGATAATTCTTTGGTTTTACATAGTGGGTCAGAGCAATTTGAGCTAGTCGAAATGGATGTCGATGGCAAAACGGTGAGTTATCGTTCAGTGAATGAATTTGCGCAGCCTTTATCTGCATCGACACAGTTAAATCAGGCAACAACATCTGCTCAAGCTACGGAAGTTGCAAGTGAGGATGATGGTTCGCCATCACTACTTAAGGCAGGATTGGCGATCTTGGGTGCAGAAGCGGTATATCTGCTGGCTTTTGACAAAGAAGATGAACAATCCTCTAGCAATGACAAAACAGCACCAAGTACGCCAACTGGAAGTTTTGATAGTGATGGAAAAGTCGTGTCCGGCAAGGCGGAAGCTGGTGCAACGGTTTATATCGTAGATGCGAAAGGCAATACGATTGGTCAATCTAAAGTAGATGCCGATGGCAACTATAAAATTACTTTAGATGACGCGATTACAGACGGCAATCGCGTAATTTTGTACGCTAAAGACAAGGCGGGAAATAGTTCACAATCGACGATATTGACGGGTAATAAAGATACAATTTCGCCGGACGCGGCAAATGCACAAGTGGATGAAAGCGGTAAGTTTGTCTCTGGTTTTGCCGAAGCGGGTGCAAAAGTTTATGTTTATGCTGCAGATGGCACAACGCTTTTAGGTGGGCCTGTGACTGCGGCAAGTGATGGCAATTTCTCCATTGCATTAAGTAATACTTTACAAGCAGGTGAGACGGCTAAAGTCATTGTAGAAGATAAAGCCGGCAACAAATCTGAAGTGCAGTCAGTTGAGATGGGCAAAGATACGCTTCGACCTGATCAACCTAAGATTGAAGTGAATAAAGCCGGAACTGAGCTGGTTGGTACTGCCGAAGCCAATAGCACCATTCAAATATTAGATGCAAATTTACAAGTCATTGCTACCACTACGGTAGATGCCAATGGTCAATTTAAACTGACATTGTCCCCAGCACTGTCGGATAGTAATAAGACAACTATTATTGTGGTTGATGCAGCAGGGAATCAATCGTTACCTTTAAATGTCACTGCTGGAACGGATAATACGGCACCCGTTGCACCAACAGCAATAATCAATACTGATGGTACAGAGGTGTCGGGAAGCGCTGAAATTGGTGCCAAAATTACCATTAAAAACAGTGCAGGAAATACGCTTGGTACCGCAACTGTAGGTGACGATGGTCGCTATACGGTGAAATTCAGCAGCGCAGTAACAGATAATAATGTTGTCCAAGTGACTGCGACAGATGCCGCAGGCAATAGCTCAAAGAGCACGCAAGTGATTGGTACAAAGGACACCATTGCGCCATCCGCGCCGACATTGACGACTGTGTATGATGATCGCGAGACGACAAAGCTCACCATTAAACAGGGGGAGAGCACTCAAGATTCAACCCCAAGTTTTGAAGGCAAAGGTGAGGCAAATGCCACGATCATCATTTATAAAAATGGCGTCGCAGTGGCAACGGTCAAAGCAGATACCAGTGGAAAATGGTTGTATACACCAGAATCTGACTTAGCGGCAGGTAAGTATAGCTATAGTTTTACCCAAACGGATCTAGCTGGAAATACCAGTGCCAAAAGCTCAGCATTTGATTTTACAGTTGAAGCGATGACAGTTGCTAAAGCGAGTTTATTCTTGATCTCAGAAGAACAGGCTTCGAATGAATTACATGATCAAGCATCGCAGTTAATAGATGATAATAATGTATTTGATGTACTTGCGCAGCACAGTGTGTCGGGCTTTGGCTTAAAAGAAATAAGCTCTTTTATTTCTGATGATCAAATCGATTTGAACAGCTTATTGAGCAATCAAGAGCCAAACAATGCTCTTGATGTAATATCAGATGATTCATCTTATTTAAATGCGTCCATCAATCCTGTATCGGGTGGGACAGCAGTTTCGAATGCAGCGTTCCAAACAGCATGGGGCACATTAGATCCGTTAGATCAATCCTTAAATGTGCTACCACTCTATTAATTATTAATACATCCATTCATGAATATAGCGATAAAAAAGCACTCGGATGAGTGCTTTTTTATTTAAGATTTTTTCAGATTGAAATATAAAAGGCCGCCAGTGATCATCGCACCAAATGTTGCAAGCAGCATATCTTTATGCGCATCCCAAATATCACCTTGTTGCCCATTGTAATTTTCAGCGTCCTCTGGTGATAAGCCAATGGCAATCAGCCATTCGATCCATTCATAAAATAAACTGGTCGCCATGACGAATTGTACGACCAATAAAAAGAGTGTTCCGGCTTTTAACTGCGGTAGCCAGATTTGAAATATGCGATAAAAGAACGGGTAGAGCAGCAATCCATAGGCAAGATGTACAAGCCGATCATACATGTTCCGACTCCATCCCATGCTTTGATCAAGGTTGAAACCGAGGAGAGCTTGTGTCCATTCAGAATAGGGTACATAAGAATATAAATAATGGGCACCAATGACATGAATCAGTAAAAAGCCAAGATACAGACAAACTGTTCTGAAAGTTAGCCCTATTTTATAGAGGAAAACGAGCAACACGATCAGCATAAACGCTGTGCCGATTTGATGGAGGATATACGCTTCCATTTCTAAAGGTTGGATACTGGCGATCACAATGGCAAGAGTTAATAATGCAAAAGCTAAGATGTGCTTAAGTTTTAATTTGAAATCAATCATGAAAAGGCAAAGCTCAAAATTTTTATCGGTGTGCAGTGGTTATAATTCGCGGCAAGTATAGCCATAATGCGATGAAAAGTGTTAGTTAGACGGCGCTAGAATTTGTGCATTATTTTTTCAAATGTCTTTAGTTTGCGGCTGGGGATAAGTATTTTAAAAAAGATTGTATTAAACTCAGATGAATATCGAAGTTTATATATTTGGACGTGACTATGGTTGTTGTTGAGGCATTTATTGCGACTCAAAATTGTTATTTTAACTATGAGTTTGAAGAACTTAATTTAACAGATGATTTTCCAGAAGAGCTCTCTGTATCTTTGCGCGGCATGATGTTTCGCCATGAGATTCAATATCCCGATGCCACATATTATGTTTATTATTCAGATGTTTTAACAGGCTGTGAATTACAACGGATGAAAGATGATTGGGCGAAATATTGCCCTGCAGAATAAAATTACGTCTAAATTTTCTATCTCCTTGCGGAGCATGCTCCTTATCTCAAAGAGAGAAGAAGTATTATAAATAAAAAACGAGGCATGAAGCCTCGTTTTTTTGATCTATCTAAAATTAGATTTTAGAAATAAGATCTTTAATGTTTGCTGCTTGAGTTGATGCATTACCTGTATATGTTGCAGGTGTCATTTCAGCAAGACGTGCACGGTCAGCAGCTGGAACAGCTTCTAATTCGTTACCATTTACGAAATCAACCATCATTTCACGAGTCATTGCTTGACCACGAGTAAGGGCTTTAAGTTTTTCGTAAGGTTTTTCAACGGCATAACGACGCATTACAGTTTGAATTGGTTCAGCAAGAACTTCTTGAGCATGGTCAAGGTCTTCTAGAATACGTTGAGCATTCAACTCAAGTTTGCTAATACCTTTAGAGCAAGCTTCAAATGCGATCAAGCTTTGTGCGAAACCAACGCCCATGTTACGAAGAACAGTAGAGTCAGTTAAGTCACGCTGCCAGCGAGATACAGGAAGTTTTTCGCCTAAATGCGCAAGTACTGCATTTGCAATACCCAAGTTACCTTCAGAGTTTTCGAAGTCAATTGGGTTTACTTTATGCGGCATCGTTGAAGAACCAACTTCACCTTCTTTCAAACGTTGTTTGAAGAAACCAAGTGAGATGTAGCCCCAAACGTCACGGTTAAAGTCGATCAAAATGGTGTTGAAACGACGTAGCGCATCAAAAAGTTCCGCCATGTAGTCATGTGGTTCGATTTGAGTGGTGTACGGGTTAAATTCTAAGCCTAAAGATTCAACAAATGCTTGTGAATGAGCAGGCCAGTTAATTTCAGGGTAAGCAGAGTAGTGCGCGTTGTAGTTACCTACTGCACCATTGATTTTACCAAGTAATTCAACTTGTTTGAATTGTTTGATTTGACGTGCAAGGCGGTAAGCCACGTTCGCCATTTCTTTACCCAAAGTTGTTGGGCTTGCAGTTTGACCGTGTGTACGAGACAACATTGGTTGTTCAGCGTGTTGTTCAGCCAAAGCAACGATTGAATCGATGATTTGCTGCATTGCTGCAACTAAAACTTCACGGCCATTTTTAAGCATTAAAGCGTGAGACAAGTTGTTGATGTCTTCTGATGTACATGCAAAGTGAATAAATTCGCCTGCATTTTTAAGCTCATCGATATGTGCGATTTGCTCTTTTAAGAAGTACTCAACTGCTTTTACGTCATGGTTTGTTGTACGTTCAATTTCTTTAATGCGGTTTGCATTGTCTTCAGAGAAGTTCGCAACAATTGCATCAAGCGCAGCGTTAGTTTCAGCACTGAACGCTGGAACTTCATTGATTTCAGGACGGTTTGCAAGCGCTTGTAACCAACGCACTTCAACAGTCACACGAGCATGGATTAAACCAAACTCAGAGAGGAAAGGACGTAGAGCATCACATTTGCTTGCGTAACGTCCATCTAATGGAGAAAGTGCGGTTAAAGCGTTCATAGCGATTCCTTAAATTTTGGAATTAAACGTAAAACAAAAAGCCCGTACTGCATCAGTTAAACCACCTGATACTGTAAACGGGCAAGATCTTGAATATCTTGTAGTAGCTTGCGCTTACTGAAAATCATACCCCATGAGCTACCACCGAGCTGACGCCATAAATGTGCCATTTGTAAGCCGGTAAATAAGGTGGCGCGAATGCGATTGGTATGAGAAGTGTCTTTAAATGCTTCGGCATTACCACGAACCATAATACGTGGATTAATTTGGCCAGCAGTTTCAATATAGGTTTGCGCTAAATTGGCAATGATACTTGGATGTAAATAATTATTATCGAAAAAGGAAAGCTGTCTTAGGATTTTTTGTTGGGATTGTTCAATGATTTCGACAAATTTGGGATTGCTGTAGACTTTCTTTTCTAACTGCAATAACGCCATCGCATACGTCATGGGTAGCTTGGTATTGGCAAGTTTAGGAAGTCTAGATTTGGGAGATGTATTGAAGGGTTGAGTAATGCTACTTTCTAAGGTCTTTAAACCCAGTGAAATATCCGCCAAACCACTAAAAAAATCGAGCGTCTGACTAGACTGATTCGACTTGGGACGGATATTTAAACTGGCTTTAATGAGATGTTCAAAATAAAAGTTACCGCTTTCACCAATACTTTGCGTACCCGTCAATGCGGTCATATGGGTTAGCTGCGTCGCTTGAAAAACAGCAGCTAACGCCAATGCGCGATTTTGGCGAGTATTCAGAGTTTGAGGCTGTTGAAACGGTAACTCTGTCATCCGAAACAATCCTTATGAAATAAAATCCGGTTTAGGGGCATTGGTATGATGAATCACACCACCACCTAAACAAACTTCACCGGTGTAGAACACCACACTTTGACCCGGTGTAACAGCACGTTGTGGCTCATCGAATTCGACACGCACACCATTTGGCGCTGTAGAGTCTTTAAATAATGTACAGTCTTGGTCAGGCTGACGATAACGAGTTTTCGCTGTGCAGCGGAAACCTGATTCAGGAATCTCTTGTTCACCAGCCACCCAATCAATCGCTTCAGACCATAAAATGGTGCTTTGCATGAGTGGATGTTCATGACCTTGACCAACGACTAGGCGGTTACCCTCAATGTCTTTGTGAAGTACAAACCAAGCGCCTTCTTCAGCACCTTTTAGACCACCAAGACCGATGCCACCACGTTGGCCGAGCGTATAGTACATTAAGCCGTGATGTTCACCAACCTCTTTACCCGTGTCTAAGACGATTTTTCCGGGTTGAGCAGGTAAATATTGCTTTAAGAAGTCATTAAATCGACGTTCGCCAATAAAGCAGATGCCAGTAGAGTCTTTTTTCTTCGCAGTGGCTAAACCAAGTTCTTCAGCGATTTTACGCACTTGTGGTTTTTCAATTTCACCTACAGGGAACAAAGTTTTGTTAATTTCACGACCATGCACTGCATGTAGGAAATAGGTTTGGTCTTTATTGTTGTCTAGGCCACGCAGTAGAGGTGCATACTCTTCACCACGTGAATTTTTTAGCGTTTCACCACGACGGCAATAATGGCCTGTCGCAATAAAGTCAGCACCTAAGTTCACAGCATGGTCAAGAAATGCACGGAATTTAATTTCTTTATTGCAGAGAATATCTGGATTTGGTGTACGACCAGCGGCATATTCTTCTAAAAAATGCTCAAAGACACGGTCCCAATATTCCATCGCAAAGTTTGCGGTATGAAGTTTGATACCAATTTTGTCACAAACAGCTTGAGCATCGGCAAGATCTTCCATTGCCGTACAGTATTCCGTGCCGTCATCTTCTTCCCAGTTTTTCATGAAAAGACCTTCAACTTGATAACCTTGTTGAAGTAAAAGTGCTGCAGATACAGAAGAATCTACACCACCAGACATACCGACGATGACACGTTGTTGCATAGGATTAAGCATCCAAATTTGAAATTAAGGGAGAATTTTGGTGCTCGTAAATGAGCGATAAAGGAAATTTTTGACCTGAAAGAGCATCTTGTACAGCTTTGATGACTAATGGACTGCGCGCACGGGCAGACTCAATGAGTTCATCAAGCGTCATCCATACTGCACCGACAATACCTGTGTCTAACTGTGCATCGGAATGGTACTGAATGTCCTTAGCTAAGAAACAGAAACGGAAATAAGTACGATCAGGGAACATCGGAGGAGTATAAGTATACATGCCTAGGAGGTTCGTGATTTCTACATCATGACCTGTTTCTTCCATGGTTTCTCGAATGGCGGCTTCAATAATGGTTTCGCCAGCTTCAACATGACCTGCAGGTTGATTAAATACAGTATGGGTCACACCTTCTGTATGTTCTTCAACAAATAGGAAGTTTCCGTCTTTTTCAACGACTGTAGCAACAGTGACATGAGCAGTCCAAGCGGTCATAGAAAAGCACCATGGGGTAAAAACGCTATTCTACAAAATTTAGGGAGCGGTGGCTATGATTGATTTTTTTCTTAATTTCCTTGAGATGCGTTTCAATATTGAAGTAAGAAGAACGTGGAGGAATCTTGTAAGATAAATCTATTGTACATATCTTCACACTGAAAAATATTTTGAGAATTAGATGAAAATACTAAGTTTATTTATATTTGTTATGTTAATGGTTAGTTGTACGGCAAAAAGCGGTGCTGATGAAAATTTGTTGCTTGTAGATGATGCAATTCTCGACGTTAAACAAACGCTGCCAAAGAAAAATAATGCATATACAGTTTGGAAAGATATATACAGAGATGGTGCAACTATTAAATTAATATATCAGATGGATAATTATACATTTCCAAAAGATAAAATATATTTGTTAGAAGAGTATGCAAAATCAGATTCTGTAAAGAATGTTATTTGCAAATCTTTATTGGAAACATTTGGTTGGGATTATTCTGTAGAGTCAATTACATATGATATGAATGATACAGTTTTATTTTCTTTTGTTTATAGTAAGAAAAATTGTTAAATAAAAGTGTATTGTTTAATTATTTAGTTAAATTATATTTTTGTCCAGTACTGACCGAATTGTTATAGATTTAACATTACAGCTTTTTAAAATACTTGCTTTAAAAAGCAGTAATGTTAAATATTAAAATCTTTATTCAATGAAGGGAGTCTTGTTATCACGAGGAAAATCAGGGAATAGCGTGTAAATCATATCAGGATTCTTTTGAAGACCCGCACCATCAATGTATTTCCACTCCTTACTTTCAATTGGACGTACGGCAAGCATGAATGAAAGATCACCTGTCATTTTTCGACCATTCATAGAAATCGTGACTTGTTTAGGTACGGCACAAAACTCATTTCTACCAATGATATAACTTTGTTTTGGAGGATGAGTGTCAACTTGAGAGACATATATTTTATTTTGTTTAAAGGAGTTTGCAGCAAGTTCTAATATGGCATTATATTTATCTTTACCACCTGCATAATTGATAATAGATGAATCTGTTTTTTCGGTGATTAATGCATAATTACCCTTATTTAAGGCTGTGCCGATATCTTTAATTTCTTTGGCAATGATTTTTTCATAATCATCTTTACACTGCGTTGAATTCGCAAAAGCAGTTGTAGAGGTTAAAATTACGCCTGCAAAAAATATTCTAGTAATTAATAAAGTATAAGGTTTAATCAACATTAAAGAGTTACTCTGTATTTGAATTTGTCTGTCAATGAAGCATTTAGACATAAGCTGGAACTGTTAAAACTAAAAACGAATGCGTATATTATTTATTTTGATCAAGATAATTATTCGACACCTTCACATAATTCTGCGCTGAATAAGGCAAGAACGCTTTTTCTTTATCGGTCAGTGGGCGAACTTTCTTAACGGGACTGCCCACATATAAATAACCACTTTCTAGAACTTTATTGGGTGGGACAAGTGAACCAGCGCCTATCATCACATCATCTTCAACAATTACATCATCCAAAATAATCGTACCTATACCGACTAAAACACGATTACCAATAGTACAGCCATGCAATTTTACATGATGACCAATTGTGACATCTTCACCAATAATCAGTGGAGAACCCTCAGGCTTATCGGCTTTTTTATGACTCACATGCAACATTGAGTGATCTTGCACATTAGAGTTTTTACCAATACGAATATGGTTTACATCACCACGAATCACAGCAAATGGCCAAACAGAGACATTTTCAGCCAATACAACATCGCCAATCACCACTGACATTTCATCGATATAGCAAGAGTCAGCAATACGTGGAACAGTGTCTAAATAAGGGCGAATGTTTTGGCTCATAGGAAAGTCATCTACAGGTTTTTAGGCAGTATAAAATAAAAAAGCACCTAGACCGAAATCTAGATGCTTTCACTTTAGTCTTAATATCGAGTTTTCATCAAACTTAGAATAAGTTGCTAAAGAATTGTTTGATGTGATCAATCATTTTTGCAAAGAAACCAGCTTCTTCAACATTTTGTAGAGCTACAAGTGGTTTTTCAGCAATGACTTTGCCATTAAGCGTTGCAACGTATTTACCGACCACTTGACCTTGTTTTAAAGGAGCAGTTAATTTTGGTTGAACAACCAATTGAGTTTTAATGGCGTTCGCTTCGCCTTTAGGCATCGTCACGTTAAAGTTTTCAGCTAGACCTACTTGAACTTCATTGTCTTTACCGTACCAAACTTTTGCTTTTGCAAGTACTTGTTTAGCAGGTTGGACTTTTACAGTTTCAAAGTTTGCATAACCCCAAGCTAAAATTTCACGTGTTTGAGATGCACGTTCGTTCATGCTTGGCGCACCAAAGATCACTGAAATTAAACGTAAAGGACCACGTTTAGCTGAAGTCGTTAAGCAGTAGCCAGCTTCTTCAGTATGACCAGTTTTTAAACCATCTACACTTGGGTCAGTATAAAGCAGGGCATTACGGTTGCCTTGCTTAATGCCATTGAACGTAAATTCTTTTTCAGAGTAGATCGGATAGTATTTTGAACTGTCATGAATGATATGTTGCGCAAGAGTCGCCATATCTTTGGCAGTCGAGAAATGACCTTCAGCTGGCATACCTGTCGCATTGATGAATTGAGTATTCACCATGCCAATACGTTTCGCTTCTTGGTTCATCATGTGGGCAAAGGTGCCTTCATTGCCAGCAATATGTTCTGCCATAGCTTTAGAAGCATCGTTACCCGACTGAATGATAATGCCACGTAACATTTCTAATGCAGTTGCAGTACCGTTGAGCGGAACGTACATACATGACTCAGTGCTGCTGCCGCGACACCAAGCCGACTCATTCATACGTACTTTTTCATTTTCAGTTAGTTCACCGCTTAATAACTTTTGTTCAATGATGTAACTGGTCATCATTTTTGTCATTGAAGCAGGAGCTAATTTTTCGTTTTCATTTTTAGAAGCAAGGATTTGCCCTGTCTCATAGTCCATCAGCACATAAGATTTATTATTTAATTCAGGTGGTGCAGAAAGGACAGTTGCCGCGAATGAAAAACTAGGTGCAAGTAGTAATGCGGCAAGGGCGGTTTTTCGGGTCATTCTGGGTGGTTCCAATAACTTAGGTATAAGCACAAAGAGCCTAGCATTTTAGGACAAAGCTAGGCGGACTGCTATGGGGTGCAAGCGCTTATTTTAAAAGTATTGTAACCAATTGGTATTATTTGCTGTAAGCAGTCAATTCTTTGCAAATCGCACCATTTTTCTTATCGCCAGCTTTCTTCGCATCAGACTGCGCTTCTTTTAAAGCGTCTTTAAAACTTTTTTGTTTGCTGAGTTGCTGTAAAGCATTTACTGGGTTCTTTTCATTCGGCATATATTCTTTAGCTAATTTTGCATAACCCGCTTCAAACTTTGGTTGATCTTTGTCATTCACCAATTTTGGGCAGACTTCAGATAGTACATAGATAGCTGCAAGTTCTTGACTGGTCACTTGAGGTGTAGGAGTCACTTCAATTTTTTCATCTGCGGCATGTGCAGACATGGTGGTGAAAGCAAAAGCAGAAAGGCTAAGGGCACAAAGAGATTTTACAAAAGAGTTTTTCATTTAAATAACCTGTGAAATAACTTAGAAGATATCAAATAGCTAAAATTTATTTGCCTAGCTTAATCGTATTTCTGGTAGAGATCAGTAGAAAATTGTATTGAAGCTGTTTAGAAATCAATACATTGTGAAAGAAAAAAGGATGAGGCTATAAAGCGTCATCCTTTTTGGGCAGGTTTGATGCAATAAGGACTAACCTATTTGGAGGACGTCCCAAGCTGAATGATCAATTAACCTTCATAACTTAAAACATCATCACAAACTGATTTTTGCTCAGCTTTATCAGTTTCTTTAGCAGCTTGACGCGCTTCTTCAAGAACTGATTTATATTCTCTGTCAGACTGTAATTTTTCTAATGTCATTGATTTATCAGAATAATCAGCAAGATATGTTTTAGTGAGTGCTTGAATGTTGGCATCAAATTTTGCATTTTGACCAATAATCGCAGGGCATACTTCTAACATGACTTGTGCAGATGCAATATCTTCTTTTACGATGGTATTGGCTTCTTCTTGAGTGAAGTCATTGTCTGCGACCACAGTTTGAGTCATGCAAGCTGCTAGAGCAAAGCCCAATAAACCACGAAGTGCTACGGTTTTATTCATTTTGTACACACACATTTATGCTGGATGTTGAAGTGTAAATATATATAATTATTCATATATTTCAATAAAATGTTCTTGCGAGTCATTTTTAATTTTTTAGTAATGGAAATTTAGTTGTGAATATTTTAATTGCCAATGATGATGGCGTTTTTGCTCCCGGTATCCAAGCTTTAGCACATGCATTGCGTCCTCTCGGTCGTGTGGTGATCGTGGCGCCTGAAAGCGAACGCAGCGGTTTTTCAAGTGCTTTAACTTTAGATCGACCATTACGACCTGTCGAAATTGCACCGAATATGTGGGCGGTAAATGGTACACCTGCGGACTGTGTGTATTTATCAATGAATGGCTTGTTCGACTTCGAATTTGATCTGGTGGTGAGTGGAATCAATAGTGGCGCAAATCTGGGTGATGATGTGCTGTATTCAGGGACAGTGGGTGCGGCATTTGAAGGCCGTTTAATGAAACAACCTGCGCTAGCCGTCTCTTTGGCTGGGCCAAATGTGCGTAGTTATAATAACCCAGAAGATTATGCAGTCGCCGCGCAATGGGTGCATGATTTTATTGCCAATGGACTACCCGCGCTACCTGCACGACATATTTTTAATATTAATATTCCAGATGTTGCTGAACTTCAAGGCACCAAAGTGACCTATCAAGGAAGACGTTTACAGTCCAAACCGATTACCAGTCATGTAGACCCGCGTGGTCGTCAAGTCTATTGGATTGGATTGGCAGGCGAGGCAGTGGCAGAGCCTAAGAAAGGCTTAACCGATATCGAGTCAGATTTTTTTGCTGTGGCAAATGGTTATGTCAGTGTAACACCTATACAAATGGATGCTACAAACTATGAGATTTTGAATAACTTACACGCAGAGTTATCTAAAATTTAAGTATTAGTGTTATAACTTTGTGAAAATGGTTATGCCGCAACTTTTTTAGAGTGGATTTTTGCTAATCTTAGCCCATTCATAATGACTATATTTGAATTATTAGTGAGGAAGATGATGTCCCTGGTGTCACAATATCGCGTTATTACCGCTCCTGCAGCATTATTTAAGACCCTTGTTTTATCTGCTGCTGTGGTTACAACTTTGGTCATGTCTGGCTGTGCGTCAAAACCACAAATTAATAATGCGACCCGTTATGCGACTGCTCCGGATTATTATACAGTTCGTTCGGGAGATACTTTAAGTGGCATTGCAGCACGCTATGGCTTGAGCTATGTCAGCATCGCAGAAATGAACGATATTGCCCAGCCTTATCGCATCTATGTTGGACAATCCATTCGCCTTAAAAATAGTGGCTCTCGTCGTACGACGTCTACACAAGCCATGACCCAAGCGGCACCAATTCAACGCCAAACGATTGCAATGCCAACGCAAACAGCGCCCGTGACTCAAGCTTCAACCACACCATCGACAGTGACTCGAACTACAGTTCCAACGCCTGTGGTCAGTTCTTCAAGTTTACGTTGGGTGAGTCCAGTATCGCGTCCTACGGTATTACAAGGCTATAACTTAGCATCGAATGTGAAAGGAACACGTTACGTAGGTAATACAGGTGATCCTATTTTTGCAGCAGCTGATGGTCAAGTGGTCTATGCCGCCGATGGTCTTAAAGAGTACGGCAATTTAATTTTGGTGAAGCATATTAATGGCTATATCACTGCATATGCACATAACAGTAAAATGAATGTCAAAAGTGGCGATACTGTGAAAGCAGGGCAGCAAATTGGTGAGATGGGTTCATCGGGTACCAACCGCACGATGCTTGAGTTCCAAGTGCGTTTAGATGGTAAACCAATCAATCCAACTTCAGTTTTACCAAATAATTAAATATATAATGCAAAAGCAAAATATCCCCGTATAATACAATGAGTTGCTTTTATCGAAAGATGAAGCTTCTCATAAGTTTATGAGGGAAATTTATGTTAGATCAACTTCGAGCAATGGGTGTCTTTGCTTGCGTTGTGGAAAAAAATTCGTTTAGCGGTGCTGCTCGTGAGTTAGGTATTACCACGAGTGCCGTGAGTCAGCAAATCCGCTCACTAGAGCAGGATATGGAAGTCATTCTTTTACATCGTTCAACACGTAAGTTAAGTTTGACAGAAGCTGGACAAGCTTTTTTTCATAGTTGCCAAGAGATGCTATCTGCCGCAGAGCGCGGCAAAATTCGTATCAATGAACTTCGTGACGACTTAGTCGGTGAATTACGTATTGCATCGACACCAGAACTTTGTGCGAATCATGTGATTCCTGCATTGTCACATTGGATGTCGGCACATCGCGGTTTATCCGTTCATCTAGAAGCAGATAATCAATATATCGACTTAATTGATGGCCGCATTGATATTGCGCTACGAATGAGTTCAAAAATTGATGATCAACAGTTTCATGTGGTGCCATTGGCACATGTTGAACAAGTTCTCGTTGCAGCACCAAGCTATATCAACCAAACCAGTTTAATTACACGACCAGAAGATTTACAAAATCATGATATGGTTCAAATAAATTTGGTTAGAAACTTTCAGCATTTTGCATTTGAAAATGCAGTGACTAAAGAACAGGTAGCATTGGATGTGCACTCCCGATTTACAACAAATAATGTATTTGCTGCAAAAGCAATGTGTCAACAAGGACATGGCATTGCAAGAATATTATATCTAGATACGCAAAAAGACTTATTAAACGGTTCTCTTGTTGAAGTTTTACCAGAATGGCGTTTACCATCATTTACTCTATATGCGGTGATGTCTAAACGTGATCAACAGCCTACCAAGATTCATCGTTGCCTAGATGCATTAAAATTGTATTTCAGTCAATTACCAGGCGGACGTGTATACCAAGAAGCCTCATAAAAACAAAAAAGGTTTAAAAAGATATAAAAAAAGCCGCAATCAGCGGCTTTTTTTACTTTCGGCACAAATTACGCTAGAAAGTTTTTCACCATTTTAACAATGCGTTCAATTAAGATATCCGCTTGTTTTTTATTGATGTTCAGCGTAGGTAATAAACGAATCACAGAGCCTGCTGTTACGTTAATAATCAAGTGATGCTCATCACGTGCAATATTCACAAGTTCGCCACATGCTTTTGGTAATTCAATGCCGACCATTAAACCAAAACCACGAACAGTCACGTTTTGCTCTACAAGTTGCTCTGTGAATTGCTCAACAAGATACGCACCCATATTTGCAGCATTTTCAACAAGGTTTTCCTTTTGAATGGTATCAATCACGGTATAAACCACACGTGAACCTAATGCAGTACCGCTATAAGTTGAACCGTGGTTACCCGCTGTTAAAACCCCAACACCACGACCTTGAGTCATGACTGCGCCAATAGGGAAACCATTACCTAGACCTTTAGCTGTAGTTAGCACATCAGGAACAATATTGGTGTGTTGATACGCAAAGTATTTACCTGTACGACCATTACCTGTTTGCACTTCATCAAGCATCATTAACCAGTTATGTTGATTACAGATTTGACGAATTTCTTCGAGGTAGCTAAAACCTTGAGGTGCAGTATTTACACCACCTTCACCTTGGATCGGCTCAACCAAAATCGCTACGATGTCAGGGTGGTGAATCGCCGCTTCTTCAATCGCTTCGATATCACCAAAAGGTACACGAATAAAACCTTCAACCAATGGGCCAAAGCCTTCTTGAACTTTTTTGTTGCCTGTCGCAGATAACGTTGCCATGGTACGACCATGGAATGAATGATCAGCAACAATAATTTTAGGGCTTGCAACACCTTGCATATGACCAAATTTACGTGCAATTTTGATTGCACCTTCATTTGATTCTGCACCACTATTTGAGAAGAAAACTTCTTCCATACCCGCAACTTCAGCTAATTTTTGCGCAGCAGCCGTTTGCCAAGGCACTTCAAATAAGTTACTGGTATGAATGAGGGTCGCTGCCTGTTCAGCAATTGCAGCTGTAATTGCAGGATGTGAGTGACCTAAACCACAAACAGCGATCCCTGTCAGTGCGTCTAAGTATTCTGTGCCATCTGCGGTATACAGGTGAGCACCTTGACCTCGGACAAAGCTGATCGGTTGGCGGCCAAATACTGGCATCAAGTGCGATGGTTGATCAGTTTGTACTGGGGCAAGGGTAATGTTATTCATGACTAACTCTAATTTGTCAGGTGATTGAAATAATATAGAGGAGACGCCATATATATATGAGCATCAAGAGGTCTATATAAGCAAAATATAACTCACTTGAAAAGCTGAAATGTAAATAAAACGTGAAATATTGCTTTAGTCATATTGTTTTACTCAGTTTTGGGTATAATGCGAAGCAGATTTATTGAGGATATATCAATGACTGAACAAGCACGCGATACAGAAGCGTTAATTCGTGACCAAATTGCTAAACACGCAGTTCTACTTTACATGAAAGGCACTCCACAGTTTCCACAGTGTGGTTTCTCTGCGCGTGCAGTAGAAGCGCTCAGTCAAATTGGTCGTCCATTTGCTTATGTAAATATTCTTGAAAATCAAGATATTCGCGCAACTCTTCCACAAATTGCAAACTGGCCGACTTTCCCACAATTATGGATCAATGGTGAATTGATCGGTGGTAGTGACATTATGCTTGATATGTTCCAAAAAGGTGAATTACAACCTTTAGTTGAACAATATAGCCCAGCTCCGGAAGCTTAATTGGATATGTATTTGATGATTTTAATCATTGGATACAGATAAAAAATAGCGCCTTTAAGGCGCTTTTTTTATGACTTAATTATCTAAAAAGTCTGGGGTTATGCGTTTTTCCACCATTCTCATAGGCATTTAAAGCATAATGAATGGTGGAAAAATCAACAAATGAATAAACTCATCGAAGATTTATGACGGATTGTCTTCAGTCAGACTTTCTTCAACAACTTGCTCATTTTCAGCAGAGTTGTCTTGAGCTTCAGACTTCTTTGCCTTTTTATCTTTATTCTTTTTTGACTTCTTCTTTTTTTTCTTTTTCTTTGGCTCTTCTTCCTCAAACTCAGCACCGTCTTCAATCGCTTGCCAGTACTCAAGTTGCTCCATGACAGCAGCGTAGATTGAGCCTTTGCTATAACGACCTTTTTTATCAAGAGTGCCTACTGGACGCGCCATCAAAATTTCTAATGCTTGGTCAATGGTATCTATGGCGTGAATATGGAATTGACCTTGTTGCACAGCTTCAATCACATCTTTGCGTAACATCAAGTGCTGCATATTTTGGCGTGGAATAATCACACCTTGCTTGCCTGTTAACCCTTGTAATTTACATGCATCATAGAAGCCTTCAATCTTGGCATTTACACCCCCAATCGGTTGAACTTGACCCAATTGGTTCATGGAGCCAGTGATTGCCCAAGATTGATCGATTGGTAATTGGCTAATAGCGGAAATGAGTGCTGAAAGCTCTGCAACAGTTGCGCTGTCGCCATCCACTTGACCATAGCTTTGCTCAAAGGCAAGGGCAGCAGAAAAATGTAAAATTTGTTCACGACCAAAGTGTGCCTTTAAGAAACTCGACATCAGCAGGACGCCTTTGGCATGTAAAGAACCACCGAGTTCTACACTACGCTCGATATCTAAAATATCGCCGCCACCTTGATAAACCGAAGCCGTTAAACGTGACGGTAAACCAAATTCAACATCAGCATATTGAATCACAGAGAGGGCGTTAATCTGCCCGAATCGATGACCTTTGGTTTCGATTAACTGTGTACCGCGAGTGAGATCTTGCCAATATAATTCACGTAAGTAGCCTAGACGGTATTTACGATGATCAAGAGCGGTGTTGATATGTGTTTCTGTCACCATTTTATCGCCAGCAAGTGCTGCATGATGATGTGCTTCACGAATCAAATCACCTAAGGTGAGGGCATGTAATGACAAAGAGCTTTGATCTTCAGCTTGACGACTTGAATCAGTTAACAGTGCAGCAAGTGCTGTACGGTCAAACGGCAGAAGTTTGTCTGTTTGCACATAGTCAGCAATTAGCTGCATATATGCCTGCTCATTAATGTCATTACGTTGTAATGTATCGGTAAAATCTGCACGAATTTTAAAGACACTGCCCAGTTCTGGTTCGAGTTCTAAAATATCGTAATAAATATCAGGTTCAGCAAGCAGGATCACTTTGATATTTAAATCAATAGCTTCAGGCTCAATCGAAATACTGCCTGTCAATGTAAGCATATGTTCAAGTGAAGACAGCTTTAAATGTCCTGACTTTAATGCACGTTTTAGACCTTGCCATGCATAAGGCTGCTCTAAAAGTTGTTCAGCTTCCAAGATGAGGAATCCACCATTGGCCTTATGCAATGCACCAGGACGGATTAAGGTAAAGTCTGTGGTGATGGTGCCATTTTGGGTCAGTTGTTCGACATGACCTAGCAAATTGTAATGGGTTGGAAAATCTTCAAAAATAACTGGCGCACCAGCATTTGGTTTGTGTGTGGCGATAATGTTAGCTTGGTAGCGAGATGGCACGCGGTTAAATAGGCCAGGTGTAAAGTCATCTTCTTCTTGCTCAAGCACAAACTCAACATTTTGAATGATGTCATCTGCATATTGCTTCAGATAATCTTCCAAGCCTTCAACCATGCTGAATTTATTTTGAATTACATCAATACGCGGCATGACGACTTGTTTAGCAATTTCACGGTTTAAAACCTGAACTTTATCGCGTGCGTCATCTTCAAGATCACCAAGATGTAGACCAAGACGTTCAAGTTTTTTATCCATATAACGGACGTTTGACGCAATTTCAGCACGTTGTTTGCTGCTTAAAGCATTGATGTCTTCTTTCGACATTTCTTGGTATTTGTTATCGACCAAATGCATCGGAACGAAACAATGATCATCATCCTGAGAAATCAGTTTAAGATCGAGCTCTTCACCTTCTCGGGTTAATTCAACTAAAGCAAGATGTTGTTCATCACCAGCATGTTGGCGAATCATTTCAATGCGATTGTGATAGGTTTCTGCGGTGAAGCGACGTTCAAGCTGTTTTAATATAGTTTGCCAACTTTGATGTAATAACGCTTGGAATTTTGTCGCTTGACCAGAAGGAAGTTTTAGCGCAATCGGTTCACGCGGAAACTTAAAATTATTGACATAGACCCAGTCTGAAGGCGTTGGCATATTTTTAGCGTGTTGTTGTAATAAGCGCTTAATCATGGTGCGCTTACCTAAGCCTGCGGTACCTACAGCAAAAATGTTATAGCCTGAATAGGGCAATGCAATGCCAGCTTCAACCGAAGCACGGGCACGATCTTGTCCTAAAAAGTCATTAAGTGGTTTGATCCGCTTGGTAGACGTTGGTATTTTTTTTAGCTCAGGTGTATGCGTCAGCTGAAGTGGCTGCAACTGGGTTTTAGTTAAAGTATTCTGTATTTCGGGTTGATCAAAAGCGCTCTTTAGTGTCGTTATTGTTTCTGCTAAGTTTTTTGTGTTGGTTTCATTAATGGTGGTTGATAAAGAAGAGTGAATTTGTTCAAGTCGCTGGGTCACTGTTGAATCCAAAAAACTAAAGAATAGAGATATGTAATTAAGGTATACAGGTTTAATGCCAAAGATCAAGCAACAGCATGCGAAATATCGATAAAATAAAACAATGATTTCATAAATGTTGTTGAAACCGTTGTCATTAAGCGCTTGAATAGCAACATTCGATTTTGACAAAAATAACTGAGTCATGACAACACAAGCTTCAGGATGGAAATCTGCTTTTACTGCATTTTTAGACCGACGTGCGCTGATTATGCTTTTTCTTGGCTTTTCGGCCGGTATCCCAATTTTACTGATCTTTTCCAGTTTATCGCTTTGGTTAGGTGAAGCAGGAATTGATAAAAGTGCAGTGACTTTTTTTAGTTGGGCAGCGCTTGGCTATTCGTTTAAGTTTGTTTGGGCGCCATTAATTGATGAGTTACCTGTGCCATTTTTAACCAAACAACTCGGACGTCGCCGTGCATGGTTATTGATCGCTCAGGTTCTCATTATCTGTGCAATTTGTATCATGGCATTTTCAGATCCTACTTTAGGACAAAGCTATATTTACCAAATGGCCGCTGGCGCTGTATTGCTAGGTTTTTCTGCCGCAACGCAAGACATTGTGATTGATGCTTATCGTATTGAGTTGGCAGAAACTGAAATGCAGACCGTTTTAGCTTCGACTTATAATGCAGGTTATCGTATCGGCATGATCGTGGCAGGTGCAGGGGCGTTATTTTTGGCGGCATATTTAGGCACGGCCAAAGGTAACTATATTTATGAAGCTTGGAAATATACTTATCTTGCAATGGCTGCTGTGATGGTTATTGGTATTATTACAACTTTATCGATACGTGAGCCGCAAGTTGACCGTGTACAAAAGCATTATAAACGGACCGACTATTATCGTTTAGTCGCGGTATTCTTTGCTGCGGTGGTTGCCTTTGTCTTGAGTTATATCTATTCAGGTGTAGCGGTTGAAAGCTTGAAAGAGCAGTGGCAAATTTCAGATTCATTTGCCTTGTTCTGTTTAGAGGCTGTGCGCTTTATTTGTTCAGCGGTGGTTGCTTTTGGTGTCGGTTCTGTTTTAGTGAAATCAGGTGCTGTAAATAAGCAGATGGCATTTGAAACTTGGGTTAATCCAGTTGCAGATTTCTTTAAGCGCTATGGTCTAAAACTGGCCTTAGTACTGTTGTTACTTATTGGTTTTTACCGTATTTCCGATATTATCGCCGGCGTCATTTCTAATGTGTTTTATCAAGATTTAAACTTCACCAAAGAGCAGATTGCTGAAGCTGTAAAAGTCTATGGTGTGATTTTTAGCTTGATTGGCGGCTTCCTTGGCGGTTTGCTAGCGCAGCGCATGAACATTATGAAATTGATGTTTGTTGGTGCGATTTTAGCAAGTTCAACAAACTTGATTTTTATCGGTCTGGTCAAATCAGGTCAGCCATTAAGCGATGTCACTGTAAATGTAGCAGGGCAGCAATATACAGCGACGCCGGATGACACGGGAGCTTGGGCAGTTCAAATTCCAAAAGCAGTCTTGGCTGGAGATCAAAATATTAAAGTCACTGCGGATTATCAGTCTAAGAATCAACATCCAGTACAGGTGAGTTTGCCGTATTTGAATAATGCTTTTTCAAACTCAGCAATGATGTTGCTGCCAGTGACTTCAGATAACACGATTTCAGCTCAAGAGACTGCAAATAGTATCGTGGTGCGTGGACAATACTTGGCTGGTGAGTTAAAAGAAAATCAAAAAATTCAAATTATTTTGGATACTAAACCATTCGACGCGAAGCTTGATAAAACCGGTGTTTTTAGTGCTGCGATTCCAGGTCAAGCGCTAGAAATAGCAAAGCAAAAAACATTAACGGCTCAATTACTAGAAAATGATGTAGTGAAAAAGAGTGTCGATTTAGCGTATCAAGTGAATACATCAGCCAATATGTCAGGTGTGCTTGGTGTTGATATTCAACCGATTAACTTAGCAAGTGCTGAACAGAATGTGGACATCAAAGGTAAGGTCATTAAGCCTTATAGTTCGCTGTGGCTGTATTTTGCGATTATTGTTGATAATTTGGCGTCAGGTCTTGCTGGTGCGGCATTTATTGCATTTTTATCGAGCTTAACCAGTGTTTCTTTCACAGCCGTTCAATATGCCATCTTTAGTTCATTAATGACTTTAACTCCTAAAATTTTAGGCGGTTATTCAGGTACGATTGTGACCAATATCGGTTATCCAAACTTTTTCTTGATGACGACTTTAATTGGTATTCCGATTTTAATTTTAGTGGTTTGGGTTGCTAAACTATTGAAAGAGCATGAACAGAAATCCAGTTCATAATTCAATTTGAATTAAAAAAGCCTATTCAGTTTGAGTAGGCTTTTTTATTCTAAGCAGGTAAATAGCCTAAGCAAATCTATGATTTAGGTTGAGGATATTTAAAATAAGCGGGTATATGCGTTCTAGACTTAAATTGAACTTTGCATGTTAAATCCCTATAGTATTCAAACATAATGATAGATTTAGGAAACTCGATTATGCGCATGCTGCATACCATGTTACGTGTAGGCAATTTAGAGCGTTCATTGGTGTTCTATACTGAAGTACTCGGTATGACTTTGCTTCGTAAGCGTGATTATGAAGAAGGTCGTTTTACTTTGGCATTTGTGGGCTATGGTGATGAAGAAAATCATACCGTACTCGAGTTAACGCATAACTGGGATACGGAGAGTTATGAATTGGGTAACGCTTATGGCCATATTGCTATTGCAGTAGATAATGCCTACAAGGCTTGTGAAGAAATTAAAGCACGTGGCGGAAACGTGGTACGTGAAGCAGGACCAATGAAAGGTGGTGTGACCGTCATTGCCTTTGTTGAAGATCCAGATGGCTATAAAATTGAGTTGATCCAACAAGACTCAAATGCACGAAATAATTAATCTGCAATTATTCATTTAAAGTCATCTGTAATGCTGAATATTCTTATTTATAATTTTTTTGCGTTGAGCTCACTATCAACGTTTAAAATAATGAATATATCGGAGAAAAGCTGGCTTTATTTACATGGCCCAGTAAGATGAAATTTACTCAATGGTAAATTTAGCTTATTGGGCATTTTTTTGTCGATGCGTTTAAAGGGAAATTTGTACAGGATGTTGTTATGCTGAAAATGTTGGCTTTGGATCGTTTTACCATTCTACTTTTTGTAATGGTCATACTTGCGACTTTTTTGCCTGTTAGTGGTCAAGCTGCAGAAATCTTTGGCTATATTACCACGGCTGCAATTGCCATTTTATTTTTCCTCCATGGTGCAAAGTTATCTCGTGAGGCTGTGGTTGAAGGCATAATGCACTGGAAGTTACATGCTTTAGTTTTTGCTTTTACCTTTGCATTATTTCCATTAGTGGGTTTAATGGCGAAACCAATTCTCGTGCCGATGTTAGGGCAAGAGTTGTATTGGGGCTTTTTGTTTATGTGCTTTTTACCCTCGACAGTACAGTCTTCCATTGCATTTACTTCGGTAGCACAGGGTAATGTTGCTGGCGCAGTCTGTAGTGCATCATTTTCAAATATTATTGGGATGTTTATTACCCCAGTGATGGTGGCCTATTTTATTCTCGGCCAGTCACAACATAACTACGATCCGACAGCATCTATTATCCAAATTACCCTGTTATTACTGATTCCCTTCATTTTAGGGCAGCTCCTCCGTCCTTGGGTGTTTCCTTATATGAAGAAAATGCCAAAAATCGTGAAGGTATTTGATCAGGGCTCAATTTTGATGGTGGTCTATGGTGCATTCAGTAGTGCGGTGGTGGCAGGGCTATGGCATCAAGTGAGCGGTATGACTTTATTCCTATTGATTGTGGCGTGTTCTGTCTTGTTAACGATCATTATGTTATTGGCGCTATACGTACCGCGTTGGTTGGGCTTTAGCCGAGCTGATCAAAAGACGATTTTCTTTTGTGGCTCTAAAAAAACCTTGGCAAGTGGCGTGCCCATGGCACAAATTCTCTTTATTGGTCAGCCGATGGGGATGATAGTTTTACCAATTATGATCTTTCACCAAATTCAGTTGATGGTCTGTGGTGTGATTGCCAACCTTTGGGCAAAACAAAGCCGTGGGCAAGAGTAAGGACGAGATGAATAGGTCCTTTTAAAATACCTTATATAGATGAAAAAAAATCATGAAAATTAAACAAGGTGTCTTTATTTTATTTTTGGGTCTGAACACAGTCGTTCATGCCCAAGAGGCTTTATCCGTAAATAGTAACCGTGATGTCATTGAAAAAATGCCGCTCATCAGCCTGCAGCCCATGTTGGATTTTTGTCGTGATCGACAACCACAGATGAATACGGAATTAGATCAGGCTTATCAAGCTGCCAAGCTAAAATTAATTGCTGCGGTTCAGGCTGTCCGTTTTAATGGTGTAGAGCCATTAAAAGCAAAAGATGTTGATCAGCCCGTCGATGCACAATTTAAACAGCAGCTTCAAGGCATGTTAGAGGGCATGAGCAAATCATTACAGCCAGTAAATGCAGCGACGTTTTGTCCTGCATTTATTGAAAGATTAAATCATTTTGATCAAGCTCAATTTCAGCGTACAGTCGAATTACAATATCAAAAATATTTAGAACAAGCTCAACCTAAAGAGTAGAGCGATTCAGCCTTGAATATCTATTTATTAACAATAAAAAATCAGCTATAATTTGCACCAACTTGTTGTGCTTAGCTCTGACGGTATCCGTCTCGGTGGGCCAAAAGAATGGTCTGTTATGGTGTTGGTCTGCTTTTTTAAGCCTTCCTTGTAGTGATGCAAGAGTGATCAATTGCGATGACAGTTAAACCTTCTTAAATCTTAGGAGTAATCGACGATGCGCGCCGATATTCACCCGAAATATGAAACTTTAGTTGCTACATGTTCATGCGGTAACGTAATTGAAACTCGTTCAGCTCTAGGTAAAGAAACTATTTACCTAGACGTATGTTCTGCTTGCCACCCATTCTACACTGGTAAACAGAAAAGCGTTGACACTGGCGGTCGTATCGACAAATTCAAACAACGTTTTGCTGGTATGTCACGTTCTATCAAACGTTAATATCCAAAACGAAAAAACGGGCTTTATGCCCGTTTTTTTTGTGCCGATAAAAAGATAAACCTTAAATCGGCAATGTTCAGAACCTTATTGGTCCTGAACATCGATGAGATGGTCGAGTTTCTTCTGGAAATAATCACCTTGAATAAAACGAGCTTCTACATTCCAAGCATTGGCAAACAGTGTCATGTCATTTAATTCACGTAGCATGATTTCAACAGTTTTGATTTCATGATAAGTGGTAATTTTTTCTTGCAGCTCTTGGCATGACTTGTCGTTTGCAAGCATTTGGGTCAAGCTTGAATCTAGTGTTAAGCAGTGAACATCCATTTGACGTAATAATGATTCACTAAACATCGAATGACCAAAATTACGTAAAGCCAGTTCGGCACCATTTTTACGAAGTTCAATAAATGCTTTTTGAGCGGCATCGATATTGAGCTGAATGTCTTCTTCTGCAAATTGTAAAATTAACGGATTTTTCAATTTACTACGAATAATCGTAATCAGTTTCGAAATAAACTCAGGGAAGGTGCGGTCGTTATATAGCACTTCTTTGTTGAGGTTAACGATTAATTTCGCTTCAGGGAACTGAGTGATGAAGTTGTGTAGTTGTTTACACGATTCAACTAAGATCCAACGATCCAATTTAATGGAAAGCTCAGAGTCTTCAGCCAACTCACGTAGTTGGGCGATATCTTTCCATTTATTTTCAAAAATAAAGCCGCTGGTTACTTCATAAGTATAAAGATGAGAATCTTCTTTATCATACAGTTGCTGATATTTAAGATGAATTTCACCGCGTTCTAAGCAGGTGCGAAGGGCCTTGATAACAGGAGCTTCATCACTAACGACAATCGGTGCAATTTGCGCTTCTGGTGTACCAAAATCCAAACTTGGTATGTCAATTTCTAATGGAATAGTTAAATCGATTTCAGGTGCTTGTTGGTTGGTTGGTAGCGCAGTATTAAAGGCTTTCGCAATAAAGGTATCAAAATGTGCTTCATCACGAATATCGCTGTCTAAAACACTGTATCCTATGCGTAAATTTAATGGATAAGTTTCATTGTTTACACTGAGTAATTGAGGTTTGCTCAGGGTATTAAGACCAATCAATTTAGACTCAAGTTTGAGCTGATTATCCGCTTGGAATAAGGCAACGATTGCACCATTATCTAAACTAAATAATGGAGCATGCGTCTGATCTTTCAAGAAGTCTTTAATATTGGTGAAATAGCTCTTATAAGTATTCCAATCTTTTTGAAAAATCGCATCAGAACAAGAAGCCAATGTAAATAGAACTAATGCATTTACATTAGCGGGTTGCTGAGCAATGGTACGGTTGAGTTGTTGAAATGCTTTTGGTTTTTGTGGGCTAGCTTCAACTTGAGCATTGCTTACAGCATTGCTGCTTTGACTGCCAATTTCAATTGCGAGCTGTAAAGCATCTTCTTCAGCTGCGGCAATAAATTCGAGTTTTAGTGGGTTTTGCCCAACCACTGCGATATTTTGTGAAACGAGATCAAAACGTCCTAAATCGAGCTGCCCTTGGCTAATTTTTTTAAAGCGTTGCTTAAAGTCGTTGAGGTCAGTAGGTTGTAATAGATCGAGTAAAGGCAGACCAATTACATCATCTTCATTTTTTAGACCAAATAAAGTGAGATATTCAGCATTGGCTTGAATGTGAATGCCTTCTTGAATCACGGCAACCGCTTTACGACTATCTTCAACTAAAGACTGGGTTTGGATTTGAGCTGTTTCGAGCTCTTCCATTAAATGTTGCTGCGATTGTTGTAGGCGACTAAAGGATAAAGCACGGATTAAACCAAAATAGAAACTCTCAGGTTCAGCAATATCGACAATGTCATAAATCCCTTTTTTGACTAAACTTGCATATTGTTCTGCTTGATAGTCCTCGGGTTTAAGTAAAATAATCGGTAAATTCGGTTGGCTCGATAGTTGAACTAAACTTAAAGCTTGTTCATATTTTAAATCATAAGCACGTCCAAAAATGATCAAGTCCCAATTGAGATTCAGCTGTTTTTCGAAATTTTGTAAATCATCAAGTAATATGGCATGAACTTGATGTTCGCTGTCTGTCAATAAATCACGTATCTGGTTAAAACGTATTTGATTATCATCAATAATGAGTAATCGAGTTTCCGTACGTTTTAGTTTTTTGGATAGTAATGGATTTCTCACTTTAATGCTTCCCATAAGTCGTTATTTTTGATCTCATTGCTCTGTTTCGCAATATAGTCTTTAACGACATTTTCTTGCTCTTCATTCAATAATTCATATTCAAAGCGAATAAAGCTTTGCGTCACCAACTGCGCTTTGGTGAGATAGACTTTGATGTCTTCTTTGCCTAAGCGAAGGTGGATCGTTTGTTTCTCTCGGAAGAGATTTGCCCCAGGTAAAATTAAGGTCGTAGATACTTGATCAAGTTGTGTGGTCTGTACCAATAAAGCAGGTTGATGATTTGTTGTATTGCGGTCGGTACGGATATGGGCTGAACATGGATACAAATCTTGAGCCAGTACTTCGAGACCCAATTCCAAACTTTTTTCAGTCGATTGTTTGATCCAACGAACAACACCGCCACGCCATTGGCTTTGAGCATTTTCTTGGATCAAAATAAATTCGCCGGTTTTTAAATTAGCAGGGGTAGGGCCAGTCCATTTAATGCGATAACCATTCACACTAATATCTAATACGTCAGCGGTATGAATCTGTTTTGCTTCACGATCTAGCGCTTTCGCATTAGTCATGCCTGTTGGCATATTTGAATCATGCGAATTGACAAAAGAGGCTTCATTGTGGAATTGATAATTGCCTTCCAAATCTAAAGTTTCGTGGAAGTTTTTACCTTTAGAGAGATAGAAATGCGCCACCATTAAGCTAAAGCAAATATTAATTTGCGCAGAATATTCATAACGTTCATGACGGCGTTCACTGTTGTTGGTCAAAATATTATGAATATGGAAATATAGCGCTGGAGTTAAAAATAGCTTTTCATTTTTAGATAAATAATTGGCATTTCTAGTTTGCGTTTCGGTCAAATGATCGAGCAAGTTTTGCGTTGAAATGTATACATTGGCTTGATAAGACCGATCTTGTTTTGAGTTATAAATCGGTGGGTGATCTTTTTTCGTGTCTACAACATAGCGTGAAAGCGTGGTTTCTTTCGGTAGGATTTGAACCAATTTTGCCCAGTCAAAGCTACATAAATACAAACCTTGGATTTCAGCAGGGCGAATCTGATGATTATTGAAAATATCTAATAAGATTAATTGTGCATAAGCTTGAGCAATATTTGCAATTTGATGTTGAGTACCCAGTAACTGATTGACATTACTTTGATAGAAATTGTGTTCAATGGCGCATTCAATCAGTTGATGTGCTGCAATCCATTGACCTGCAGTCGGGGTGGTATACAACATATGTTGTTGATACAACAATAGTGTCAGTTGTTGCAGTGCATAGTAAATCGACGCAATTCGAGCAGTTTGTAAGCTTTTTTTATGGCCGAATGAAAAAATCGAAAACTTTTGTTGATTAAGCTGCTGATTACATCGTTTGGCAATATCAATATAGATTTTGGCAAAGTGACTGCGTAAAAGCATCGCCAATTCAATGATTTGGTCATTACGATCCGTGGTAATGAGGCTTTGATTGGTAAAGTGTTTTTCTAAGCTTGTGAGCACACTTTCCATAGTCGGATGTAAAATTTGAACCAAATCAAAACGTAACATCTCTTGGCATTTCAGCTCGGAGATTTCAAGTAAGGCATTGAATAAAGCTTTAGATGAGGTACCCAATTGTAAAATTGAAATACCGTTTAACCACTCTTGCAGACCTTTAGCATTGGTCGGACAAAAGCTTAATTTATCCAGCTTTAATTCAGTCGGATTGTAAAACGTATCTGAAGTATGCGTGGTCATCTTTATTATTTAACTCAAAAAGTTGAAGCCCCAAAAAGCGGTGTCTTGTTTTTTTCGCCCGCTATTTCCCGTACAAGTTTAGGAACCAAATAACCAGGTAGGTTCTCTAAAACTTTTTTATAAATTAAATCAATATCCTGAGCTGGTGTATCAAAATGATGAGCACCTTTTACTTTATCCAGAACATGCAAATAATATGGCATTACACCTGCGTCGAATAAGCGGTAACTTAAATCGACTAATACTTCTGCAGAATCATTAACCCCTTTTAATAAGACTGCTTGGTTCAGCACGGTGATTCCTTGTTTGACAAGCTGTTGAAGCTGGCTGCACGTGAAGTCATCTAGCTCTGATGGATGATTTGAGTGTACCACTAGAATAATGCGTAGCCTACTGTTTTTTAAAATAGAAACCAGCTCTTCATCGACACGGTTGGGGATTACGATAGGAACTCGTGAATGAATTCTCAAAAATTTAATTTGTGGCAAAGTCGATAAACGTTCAATCCACACTTGAAGTTTACGATTTGATAGTGTGAGCGGGTCTCCACCACTTAAAATCACTTCATTAATATCGGGTTGTTGTTCAATATATTCTTTAATGTTTGGCCAATCGTCATTTTTAGGCAGGTTTTCTTGGTATGGAAAATGCCGGCGGAAACAATAACGGCAATGGACCGCGCAGGCACCGGTTAAAGTCAGTAAAAAACGAGACTTGTACTTATGTAATACACCAGGCTGTTGGTTGGCTTGTTCTTCACCTAATGGGTCGGTAACAAAACCGGCGTGTTCTTCAAGTTCTAAATGATGCGGTAGGACTTGGAGTAAAAGCGGATCGAGCGGATTACCTTTTTGCATTTTTTCGACAAAAGCGCGCGGAACGCGTAGGCGAAATTCATCTGCTGCGAACTGAGCACCCGATAATAACTGATCATGCGAAAGTTCTAATACATCGAGTAATTCTTGAGGATTTTTAATCAAATCACTCAATTGAGTTTGCCAGTTTTGCTCTTGAAATAAATAGTTTATCATGCCGATTGTTTAAAAAATGCAGAAAGGTGAGTGGGGGGAATATTGCTGAAATTAATGCGTCGAACTTTGATGTTTAAGCTGAAATAATTCCGATAAAGCTTAGAACGGATGAAGCCTACGAAACATTTATTAAGTTTCAGTAAACAGCAATTTTACCTGTTTGTGGGCATTGTATAAACAAAGTTCTTTAATGTCTGAGTGTAAGTTAAGCAGCTTGACCCCTTTAATGGGGATTTTTTCGTTGCGACATGGTGCATTGGTCATTTAGAATACGCAATATCACATTAATGTGCATGTGGCAGCCAATGTTACAGTCAGTACTTGCTAAATGACATGTTACAGCCCATAGCATCTATAGATTAAAGTTAGTAAGTTTGGAGTGAGCCAGTCATGGCCTATTATTCTACGAATGATTTCAAGTCAGGCCTTAAGGTCATGCTTGACGGTAACCCATGTTCAATCATGGAAAACGAATACGTAAAACCAGGTAAAGGCCAAGCTTTTAACCGCGTAAAATTACGTAACCTTAAAACTGGTAAAGTTTTAGAAAAAACTTTCAAATCTGGTGATTCACTAGAAGCTGCTGACATCCAAGAAGTTGAAATGAACTACTTGTATAACGACGGTGAAATGTGGAACTTCATGGACCCAGAATCTTTCGAACAAATCGCTGCTGATAAAGTTGCTATGGGCGACGCGGCTAAATGGTTGAAAGATGACTCTAACGAACTTTGCACAATCATGTTATGGAATGGTGTTCCTTTAACTGTGAGCGCGCCAAACTTCGTTGTATTAAAAATCGTTGAAACTGATCCAGGTGTACGTGGTGATACTTCAGGCGGTGGCGGTAAACCGGCTAAGCTTGAAACTGGTGCAGTTGTACGTGTTCCATTATTCGTACAGCAAGAAGAAAGCGTTCGTGTAGACACTCGTACTGGTGACTATTTAGAACGTGCATAATGGTTTAAAAATAGACTATTATCGAAAGGGATGAAGTGATTCATCCCTTTTTTTATACCTATTGGTTTAAATTTTTATTCCAAAGTATTAGATGAAAAAACCTATAACAGGAGTAGAGTTTCAAGGGAAGAAACAGCAGTACCTCGAACAAGAAAAATCAAGCTGATTTATTTCAACATTTATGAGGGATTGAGATGGAAAACATTCAACCGAAGTCAGGAATGGCTTCAAAGATTATCTGGCTGTTTGTAGCCATTCTAGGTGCCGTTTCATTCGGCATACTAGCACTCAGTCGAGGCGAGCATGTCAATGCAGTTTGGCTGATCCTTGCAGCAATCTGTGTGTATAGCATTGCATATCGTTTTTATAGTTTATTTATTGCCAATAAAGTCTTTGAACTGAATGAGCGACGTTTAACGCCTGCTCATCGCTTAGCTGACGGTTTGGATTATGTGCCGACCAATAAAAGTGTTCTATTTGGTCACCACTTTGCCGCGATTGCAGGTGCAGGTCCTTTAGTAGGACCAATCCTTGCTGCGCAAATGGGTTATTTGCCGGGAACAATTTGGCTCTTGGTGGGTGTTGTTCTCGCCGGTGCGGTTCAAGACTTTTTAGTCTTATTCATCTCAACGCGTCGTGATGGTCGTTCACTCGGTGAAATGGCAAAACAAGAACTGGGTTCTTTTGCCGGAATCATCGTGATGCTTGGCGCACTTGGTGTGATGATCATCATTCTTGCGGTACTTGCTTTGGTGGTTGTAAAAGCGTTGACCAATAGTCCGTGGGGTGTCTTCAGTATCGCTGCCACTGTACCGATTGCGATTTTCATGGGTATATATATGCGATTTATCCGTCCGGGTAAAATTGCAGAAGTGTCGATCATTGGTTTTGTACTGATGATGGCTGGGATTATCTATGGTGGCGACATTGCACAGCATCCGTACTGGGGGCCATTCTTTACACTTTCAGGTACTGAACTAACTTGGTGGTTGATTGGTTATGGTTTCGTGGCATCAGTATTACCTGTTTGGTTACTGCTTGCACCACGTGATTACCTATCGACCTTCTTGAAAATTGGTGTTATTGCAGGTTTAGCAATCGGGATCATGTTTGCTTTACCTGAGATGAAAATGCCAGCGGTAACGCATTTTATTGATGGTACAGGTCCTGTATTTGCAGGCTCAATGTTCCCATTCTTGTTTATTACCATTGCCTGTGGTGCAATTTCAGGTTTCCATGCGCTCGTTTCTTCAGGAACGACACCGAAACTTGTGAATAATGAAAAAGATATTCGCATGATCGGTTATGGCGGCATGTTGATGGAATCTTTTGTTGCGATCATGGCTTTGGTCTGTGCAACGATTCTTGAGCCTGGTGTGTATTTTGCGATTAATGCGCCAGCAGCTGTGATTGGTACAACGGTTGAGTCCGCTGCAGAAGCAGTTCGTACATTAGGCTTCGTGGTCACACCTGAAGCATTGACCTTACTTGCACAAGAAGTGGGTGAAAACTCGATTCTGTCTCGTACAGGGGGTGCGCCAACATTTGCGATTGGTATGGCGCATATCATTACGGAAATTTTCAATAACCGTTCAATGATGGCGTTCTGGTATCACTTTGCGATTTTATTCGAAGCACTTTTCATTTTAACGGCAGTTGATGCGGGTACACGTGCATGTCGTTTCATGGTGCAAGATACTGTGGGTATCGTGATTCCTGCTGTTAAAAACTCACATAACTTCTTCGGAAATCTGTTAGGTACAGCGGTGGCTGTTGCAGGTTGGGGCTTCTTCGTTTACCAAGGCGTGGTTGATCCACTCGGCGGTATTAATAGTTTATGGCCGCTATTTGGTATTGGTAACCAAATTCTTGCTGCGATGGCATTGATCTTGGGTACAGTGATTTTATTCAAGATGAAAAAACAAAAGTATGTTTGGGTGACAATTATCCCAACATTATTCTTGTTTATTACTTCAATGACCGCTGGTTGGCAGAAGATTTTCCATGAAAATCCAAAGATTGGTTTCTTGGCTCAAGCAGATCGTTTTAATACAGCCATTGCGAAAAATGAATTGTTGGCACCTGCGAAAACCATGGCTGAAATGCATACGGTTGCATTGTCGAATCAAATCAATGCAGGTCTTTGTGCATTCTTTATGATCGTGGCATTTGTGATGTTATTTGCAGCGATTGGTGTGGTGCGTCGTGCCTTGGCAAATCCAAATCCATCGGTGAATGAAGCAGAAGCAATTTACCGTGACCCAGCTGAAATTAATCCGTCAAATTCAGCACATTAATAGGGGAATATGAATGAACCTGAAGTTTGCAAAAAGTGGAAAAACGGTGATTTATAAAATCATTAAAATGACCATTATGTCGCAGAAGGATTTAATTCTGAACCCGAAAAATTGGTCACGTATAGCGACGTTGTGGCAACGTTTACAGCAAAGTTTCCGCTTGATGGTGGGGGTGCCAGATTACCAAAACTATTTGGAACATATGGCAAAACATCATCCTGATTTGGAAGCGATGGATGCAAAAACATTTTATCGCCACTGTGTGGATGCACGTTATCCATCAGCTGGTGGTGACATGAAGAAGTGTCCTTGCTAATGCTTTGACTCGAGCTAAAAATCTAAGAAAAAAGCGTTCTTCGGGACGCTTTTTTATTGCAAAATTTTGATCAGTCGAAGCGAAAACAACGTTTTTGTATACTCAATAAATATCAAGCGTATGTATTTAAAGTATTGAACTGGGTATGGCTTAGAGATAAACACTGTATTTTTAAATAAAACCCTGTATGTTAGTCATTCATTTAACTTTTTTATTGGGGAATAAAAGGTGTTTTGGGGATCAGAGAAAAGCCAACAAAATAATACATCAACGCTTTTAAGTGAGCAGAGCCTTGCGCCTTTTTACCCGAAAATAAATACATTCCTCGAACAAATTAACCAAATTATTTTGGATAAAAACCAGCAAACCAAATTGGCTTTAGCTTGTCTATTGGCTGGTGGGCATGTGCTATTTGAAGACTTACCTGGTTTAGGAAAAACGACATTATCTAGCGCCTTGTCACATTTGGCGGGATTAAAGTTTCAACGGATTCAATTTACCAATGACATGCTGGCCAGCGATGTGATTGGGGTAAATATGTTTAATCAAAAAGAACATCATTTTGAGTTTAAATCTGGGCCAATTTTTACCCAAATTTTATTGGCAGATGAAATCAACCGTTGTAGTCCAAAGACCCAAAGTGCTTTATTGGAAGCGATGGAAGAGGGGTATGTGACGGTTGATGGTGTGCGATATGCTTTGCCTCAACCATTTTGGGTGATTGCGACACAAAACCCTTTTTTTCAAAGTGGTACTTATGCCTTACCTGAGTCCCAGTTGGACCGTTTTTTAATGCGATTGTCTTTAGGTTATCCATCGCGTCAGGCAGAGAAATTATTGCTCCAACAAACTTCACGCCATGATCTGATTGCAGCATTAGCACATATCTTTAATGAAGCAGAAATTTTACAAGTACAAGGTTTTGTCGAGCAGATACATCTGAGTGATCGTTTAATGGATTACATTTTGGATCTTGCTGCTGAAACACGTAAAGGGAGACATGGTCTCTCTACGCGTGGTGTTTTAGCCTTAAAGAAAGCTGCGCAAGCCTATGCGCTGATTGAGCAGCGAAATTATGTGAATCCTGACGATGTGCAAGCGGTGTTTGCTGCGGTGGTGTCTCATCGAATTGGGCTGTCAGATCTTGAAGCCTTTAAGCTTTTAGAACAAGTTTCGATTCAATAAAGGAGTTGAACCTTGGCTTCGATGTGGCAGCAATGGATTGAACGTCGATTTAAAATTGATCAGCACAAGCAGCTGACTCAAAAAGACGTCTTGATCTTTATCTATCAGCAAGGCTACTTGTATTTGGTGTTAATTTTCATCACCTTTATTGCAGGTGTGAATTATGCCAATAACTTGATTTTAGGATTTTGCTTTTTAATTAGTGCTGTACTGTGTATTAGTTTCTATATTACTTTTAAACAGCTTCATGCGTTGCAGATTCAAATAAATGTTGTTGATACACCGCAAGTAGGTGAATTGCTCTCGGTCGAAATTTACTTCAAACAAGAGAGCGAGCAGGCGCGATATTTGTGGATTAAAACTGAAAATCAGCTACATAAATTATTGTTCAATACGCAACAGCATGACTTTCAATTAAATTTTATAACCAGTCAACGCGGTGCTTTTCAGATTCCACCTATACAAATTTATAGTGTTTATCCCTTTGGTTTGGTTCGGGCCTGGACGTATTTGTACGTACAGCAACCAGCGTGGGTTGCACCTCAAGCCAGTTGGCATTCCGTTGAAAATAAGCAACAACAGCAAAACTTTGAACCTGATCTTGATGAATTTAGCGAATTACGGAGTTTTCAGACGGGGGATTCACTTCATGCGGTGTCTTGGAAACAAGCAGCACGAGGACAAGGCTTATATGTGAAAGTCTTTGAACAATATGAAGATCTAAAGAAATTGGAGATTCATTATCACTATATGCCAGCTCAAAGTCATGAAGAAAAACTTAGCCTTATGATGGGTTTGGTCGAGCAGGCTGAGCAAAATCACGATCAATATGCACTGTATTTACCTAATGCTGAGTTAGCATCAGGCACTGGAGCACTGCATTTTTCCGAAGCTAAACGGTTATTGGCGCAGGCTTAATTGATGATTGAAAATACCATAAGCCGCTCCATACTACTCACTTTAGCTTTGGTGCTCATTGCGCAAATGCTTTATATACCAGTGGTGACATCATTAGTATTTTTAGTCATTTGGCTTATTTTATTACACAATACCCGCGCCAGTAAAAAACCATTTTCTAAAATTTTAACCTATGTGCTGACATTGATAGCTTTATTCAGCATTTACATAAGTCATAAAACATTTATTGGTGTTGATGCAGGGGTTACAGTACTTAGTACATTTTTATTTGCTAAATCTTTAGAAACAAAAACACGTCGTGATGTAATTATTTTATTTAACTTTGCGATGTTTGTGATTGCCAGTAGTTTTTTGTTTAGCCAGTCTTTTGCCATGGCATTGGTCATTTTGTTGGCGTTGTTGAGCTGCTTTATTGGATTATACCGTTTACAGACCGTTGGTTTTAGCCAAAACTCAGGCCGTGAAATACAAGCGATTAAACAAGATATTGGGCATGTGGGTAAATTTATTGCCTTAGCTGTTCCATTCTTTATTTTACTGTTTCTCTTTTTTCCACGCCTGCCGCCGCTATGGCATATTCCTATTCCTGAAAATAAAGCCACAACAGGAATCAGTGACAGCATGTCTCCCGGCGATATTGCTGAGTTATCACAGTCGAGTAGTTTGGCTTTTCGTATAATCGGTGATATTCAAGCCTTGCCACCTCGTACAGAGCTGTATTGGCGGACGATGGCATTAGATGAATATGATGGTTCTAAATGGACCAGTCATTTTTTTAAACAGAACGTTATACAGCTGAATCCAGACGATTTAAAACCCAAGCGGACATTGAATTATCAATATTTGGCTGCCGACCCAACTGTGATGTGGATTATGTCGTTGGAGCAATCCGTTCCCAATGAAGCATGTTTTGCTTTAGGTCAAGATGGTCGAATTACACCCTACCGATTAACAGCACGTACAGAGCCGATTCAACTGAAATGGTTAGGAAGTGCAGAGCCGCCACAAATAAAAAATGTAGCTTTACTTGAAAAATTAAACACTCGCTATGTTGAAAACTTGGATGTTCAATCACAACAATTGGCCCAAACTTTATGGCAGCGAAGTCGTCAAAATCCTGAGCGTTATATTGCCGAAGTTTTGCAATGGTATAAACAAAATCGCTTTGCATATACCTTAAGCCCAGGTGTATTGGGGCAAAATTGGATAGATGATTTTTTATTTGGATCAAGACAGGGGTTTTGCGAACATTTTGCATCGAGTTTTGCAATGTTGATGCGCTATGTGGGTGTTCCATCGCGTATTGTTGTGGGATATCAAGGTGGTCAATTAGCACCAGATGGAAAAAGTTGGGAAGTTCGTCAACTTGATGCACATGCGTGGACAGAGGTTTATGTCAATCAACATTGGCGTCGAATTGATCCTACAGCCATAATCGCACCGCAGCGTATCGATGGTGGGATGCAGGATTATATGGAACAAGATCGGACAATTTTTGGGAGCCAGCAGTCGACTTGGGCCTATCAACAATTTTCGATGTTGAAAAAAGTCCGTGTATGGGGTGATTATGCGAGTTACCAATGGCAAAGCAAAGTGGTGGGCTATAATGCTCAATCTCAACAACAATGGTTTAAAAAGCTCGGTACAAATTCTGCTTATGCAGGTGTTTTAATTCTTATTTTGAGTATTGGTGGCATTGTAGCATTATATTTTATATGGATTTTGCGGAAAAAAAGAAAAAGTTTAAGCCCGCTTGAAAGAGAAATTACAAATTTCGCAAAGAATTTACCCTTGAGCCAGCAAAAATTGACTTCTGAAAGTTTTCGGCATTGGTTACAACGTTTGGCTGAAAATGTACCTGAACAGGAAAGGGCGACATTTGAACAAGCTATTACGTTATTTGAGCAGGAAATTTATGTAGGTACCGCGCTAAGTTCTCATGATATTCAATATTTTAAGGCTTTGCTTAAAACTTGTACGCAAAGTTTAAAAAAGTCAGAAAAGGGCTTGTCATAAAAAATAAAAATGAATATGATGCTTGGACTTCAGGTGTATAGCTCAGTTGGTTAGAGCGCTACGTTGACATCGTAGAGGTCTCCAGTTCGAGTCTGGATATACCTACCAAGATTTTTATTGAGTCTAATCAATAAGTTAAGGGTGAAATACTAGCTATTTCGCCCTGTTTTTACTGTCAAATAGGTCAGCTTTGGGTAATCAAAATACTCAAAATTTGCATTAAAAACTCCTTTTTATTTCGCTTTCGGGCGCCATTTTGGGATTGTTGTTTAAGTCTCAAGATGGAATGGCGCCCGATTACGGCACCAAATATTGAGAGTTTATTAATATGCAAAAACCTGTCAAACGTGGCAATGCCTGGTGCATCCAAGTCAAATACAAACACCTTCGTGACGCAGCAACTCGTGATACTGAAAAAGAGTGCATTCAATGGGCACATAAGCGGCTTATGGAACTGCAGCTGGAATACGAAAGGCAGCTCAAAAATATAGATAAGCCCCAAATGACTGTAAAGCAGTTATTCGATCTTTATTACCTTAAAGTCGGGCAATTCAAAAAAAGTAAAGAACATACCCGTAACCACATTATAAACCTTGAAAAATACTATGGCGAACTTGCTGAGTATTCCATCTATGATCTTACGCCCAAGTTGATCACTGAAAATCGCGATAAACGTCTTGAACTTGTAAAGCCCGCCACTGTTCACAGAGAAATGAGCTTAGGTTCTTCTGTCTTTACATTCCCAGTACGTGAACTTTTTCTAATCCCATCTAATCCATTTAATTTAGTAAAGAAACCAACTAAGCCGCCGGCTCGAAATAATAGGATCGATGCCTCTCAAATTGAACTGATTTTGGCTGGTCTCGATAATTACTCGGAAGATAAAGTTCCAACATCCCCAGCGCATTTTGTCGCATGGTCTTTTTTATTCGCACTTGAAACAGCAATGCGTAAAGGTGAAATTCTTGGCTTGATGTCCGACCACGATAATGGTGATTATGTTCATTTGCCGACGACTAAGAACGGGACTGAGCGCAATGTGCCACTATCTAATAAGGCTCGCGCTTTGCTGGATCTATTAGCAGGTCGTAAAGGCAATTTAATCCCTCACAATAGTAATTCCTTTCGGCTTATGTGGCAGCCAATCTGCATAAAGTTGGCCTATCTGGTCAGCTCACATTCCACGATACGCGCCATGAAGCCATTACTCGCTTTGTGAATAATCAGAAATTGCCTGTAGAAATATTGGCAAAACTCACTTATGCGATCTCTAACGCAATTAACTCAGACAAGCTAAGTGATATATCAGCCGCACAAAAATGGGGTAATGTCACAGCATTGCGTTTAGGCGCTAATCAAATGACAGTTGCTTCGAATGGCGTGATGACTGAAAAAGTCGCTGTTCTAGGAGGTTATGTTCCCAACGTTCTATATTTAGGGTTTGGCCATCCAAGTCCGATTGGTCGTGCGGGGTTACATGGAATTGTTACAAAGCTTGCAATTTTTTCACGTGCTTTGACTGATGCAGAACTTCAAGACGTAACTAAATCATGGAATTAAAATAAGCCCTCACGTGAGGGCTTATTAAATTATTTTTTAAAAACAAAAGATTCTATTTTATTACCAACTTTAATTGATAAAGCATCAATATATTCACTATAAAAATGAGAAAATATGAGAGTTAAAAAAATAATTAAAGTCGAAGATAAAATTATGTTGGAAAACTCACTAACATTAGTTGTAAGTAAGAAATTAAAAGTGGGAATACCAATTGAGTATATGATAACTAAATGCAGTAAATAGATTGAAAAAGATAATTTTCCAAGGTAAATAAGTGGTTTTTTATCTAAGGCATTTGATATCTTTGTATTCATCAGAACACCAAAAACAATCAAAGGCCCTGCGATTATATTTAATAACGTATATGATTTAGAACCAAGAATATCTATAAAGAAATTATAAGAATGGCTAAAGTTATGAACACCCGCAAAGTATAAGCCAATAATTAAAGCTGGTATTGTTAAATGTTTTGATAATTTATTGCCATATAAAAATAGATAAATACCAATAATAAATGAATAAATCCCGAAACAAAATTGAGAAGAAATTATAATAGTAGGAATCGGCAAGATAGCAGAAAAAATAAAAAATAATTTTTTATTTATATTAGATCTCTTTCATAAATCAAAAAACGATCTTCTTTTTGGTTAATATTTGCACTCCGGATTTCTTAGCATTCGTGCATAATCTGCGGATGAAATACATCGATTCAAACAAGCTTTCTGATCCTCAGTTCAAGCGATACACAGGCATCTCATGGTCAA